>CAIVJW010000072.1 GCA_903906315.1 uncultured delta proteobacterium
CATGAGATCCTCCTTCGGGACCGGCTGCACCGTGCAACCGGGCGGCAGGAGGCTCGCAGGTCCGAGCCCGCGAGACGCAGCGGAGGGCGCACGCGGTCCGATCGATTGGCTACCGCGCGAAGCGCGGTTTCGTTCAACAAGCCAATGGATCCGACGCGTGCCTGCGGCGCGCGCGGCAGATTGGCCAGCCGTTGGACGGAGCAGAGAAGAGCCGGTTACCGTCTTGTGCGCTCGCCGGCACAGGTTCCGATCTCGGGGCGCCGGCAGCGCGGCGAGTCCGAGCTCCGAGCTGGCGGCCAGCCGCCACGCGAGCAGGAGCACGGGCGCCGAGGCCGCGCACCACGCACCGTGCGGCCGGAATCACGGGACGGCGCGTGCGGCGACGAACCGGACCGGGCACGCGACGGTCGGGGTCCACGACAGCTCGCGGAGCCCGGGACCGCCAGCCATCCCGACCCGAGACGCCGGGCGGACCGGCGGCAACGCGGCAAGCACGGCCGAGGCCGACCGCAGCCCGCTCGGCCCGGCGGGCCCGCGGGGGCACGTGGCCCGCCCGAGCGCACGGAGGTGGTATGCTCACCGCACCATGACGACGCGAGAGCTGCTGCACGAAGCCCTGCGCCTTCCGACCGCGGCACGCGCGGCCCTCGCTGCCGAGCTGATCGAGAGCCTGGACAACCTCGAGTTCGACGAGGACGCCGAGGCCGCCTGGAGCACTGAGATCCGGCAGCGACTCGAGGACGTTGACTCCGGCCGCGTCGCCGCGGTCCCCTGGGAGCAGGCACGCCAGCGCATTCTCGCCGCCGCTCGCCGTGACGCGCGTTGACCTCCACCCGGACGCAGTTGCCGAAGCCAGTGCCGCCGCGGAGTGGTACGCGGAACAGAACCCGCGCGCGGCCGAGGCCTTCGTGCGCGAGCTCGACAGCGCGGTCGCCGCCGTGAGCGAATCGCCCGAGTCGTGGCCACCCGATCTTCACGCTACTCGACGGTTTCTCTTTCGCAGGTTCCCCTTCCTGCTCGTGTAGCGCGTCAACGCCAATCACGCGCTCGTCGTCGCGGTCGCCCACGCGCGGCGGCGCCCGGGATACTGGCGCAGTCGAACGTAGACTGCCGGGCAACCCGTGGTAGCGCGGCGCTCGAGAGCCCGTCCAACAAGCCGGCCGGTCGCGCCCGCCGAGGGATCGCTGTCGGCCGAAAGGTCTGGCGCTTCTGCGGCAGCGGCGGCCACGCCAGCGCCGCGGCCGACCGCTTCTCGCTCGTCGCCTTGTGCAAGCTGCACAGCCTCGATCCCGAGGCCTACCTCGCGGACGTCATTCGCGTCATGCCGTACTGGCCGATCAACCGCTACCTCGAGCTCACGCCGAAGTGCTGGGCCCGGACCCGCGCCCGCATCGACGCCGCCGATCTCGCCCGTCCTCTCGGCCACATCGCCGTGCCCGACCCGCTTCCGCCGGGAGTGAAGCTCCCGCCGCGCCGACCGCTCGTCCGTTCGCGGAGGGGGTCCGCTCGCCGAGCGCGCCGCGCGAGAACGGCGCTCGTGCAGCCGTTACGAACTCGCCGCCGGGCGCGGGACCGTGCGACGCTCGCCGCCGGCGCCGCGGAGACGGCCGCCCGTCGTGACGCGATGCCGCCGGATCGAGCCGCGCGCGCGGCGGGACGCACCCACCGCGAGACCTGCCGCCGATGTCGATCTTCACCCCACAGAACGAGCGCTGGATGCTCGACGCGTTCGGCCCGCGGTTCGCCCCGGAGCCGCGGGCGACGTGCGACGCCTGCGTGATGTGCGCCCCGTCGCCGCTCGGCGTCGACCTGATGCCGCGCTTCGTGCCCGAGCTGAAGTGCTGCACCTACGCGCCCGTGCTCGCAAACTACCTGGTCGGGCGCGTGCTCGGCGAGGAGGCGCCGGGCGCGGGCCCGAGCGAGGGGGCCCTCCGGCTGCACGAGCTGGTATCCAAGCGCGTCGGCCTCACGCCCTTCGGCCTCGAGCCGTCGCCCCTGCGCGAGGAGGCGTATCGGTCCAACCCGGAGGGCTTCGGGCGCGACCCGTCGCTCGCGTGCTCGTACCTGGTCGACGGCCGCTGCGTCATCTGGGCGCACCGCAACGCGGTCTGCCAGGCCTTCTTCTGCGTCCACGACGCCGGCGCGCTCGCGGCGCGGGTCTTCACGCGGCTCACCCGGCTCCTGCGCTTCGTGGAGGACGCGCTCGCCGCCGACCACGTCGCGGCGCTCCTCGGCCACCCGGCCGCGCTCTCCGCCTGCTTCGACGATCACGGCCGGCGGCGCAGCTTGCCGCGCGGCGAGCTGCCCGGCTGGGTCGGCCCGGACGGCGTGGTGAGCGCGTCGCTGCACGAGCAGCTCTGGGGGCCGTGGATCGGCCGGGAAGCGGCCTTCTTCCGCGCGTGCGCGGACCGCGCGGAGGGGATCTCCTGGCAGGACGTGCGGCGCGTGGGCGGCGTGGGGCTCGCGGCGCTCGAGGCGAAGCTCGAGGAGGCGCTCGCTCGCAGGGACGGGCCCGTCCCGATCCGGCTCGTCGGCGCCATGCCCGGCGTCGACGTGTCGTGGAGCGAGACGCTGAGCGGCGACGTGCTCGCGGCCCACGTCGACGACGTGCGCGATCCGCTCCTCGTGCCGCGCGCGGCCTGGAACGCGCTGGTGGCGGCGACGAAGCGCGAGGTGCCGGCCGAGGCGCTGAGCGACGCGATGCGAGCCGCCGCGTGGCGTGCCGGGCTCGTCGACGAGGCGCCGCCGGACGGGCCCGATCCGGTCGGCGTGGGCGGCCTCGATCCATCCTGCCGGCTGCGCGTGCCGCAGGCCCTGGAGGTCCGCGAGCGGATCGCGTTCGACGCCGCGGGGCGCGCGGTGGTCACGCTGCGCGTCGGGCTCACCGAGCTCACGCTCGACGCGGACCTCGTGGGCTTCGGGCGCGCGCTCGCGCGCGAGCGACGCGGCTTCACCGCGGGGGACGCCGCCTCGTGGGCGCCCGCGGGATCCACCCTGCCGTGGCCGCGCGCCGCGGAGGTCCTCGGGACGCTGCTCGACCTCGGCGTGCTCGAGCGCTCCCCCGCGCGCTGATCGGCGCCCGCCACGACGAGGAGCGCGAGGCCGCGCCTCCCCGACGCTGCGGGAGGCGCCCTCACACCAGATCGAGCAGCGCGTCCGACAGCGCGTCCGTCAGCGCGGAGACCTCGGGACTGGCTTGGTCGGCGGCAGCCGAGAGCGCGGCGGCCGCGGCGTCGACGCGCGCGATCACCTCGCCGTCGGCCCCCGGGCGCTGCCTCGCGCGTTCGGCGCGAGCGATCATCGCTCGCGCGAGCGAGAGGTCGCTCGCGTCGGCGCGGGCGAGCAGGACTCCGCCGCGGCCTGCGCCGCGATGGCCGCTCGCCCCTGGCGTCGGACCTCGCGCGCCAGGTCGTCGACCCGCGCGGCCACGTCATCCGGCCGCGTCGCGCCGTCGTCGCTCACGACGCACCTCCCGTCGGCGGCTTCGCGTCGGCCTTGCTTCGGGGCCGCGAGGTCGACGCGCGCGGGGCGCGGGCGCGTTTCGCGGGCGCCGGGGGATCGCCCGCCTCGGCGCGAGCCAGCAGCGCCGCGGCGTCGACCCGCGGGGCGCGGGCGCGTTTCGCGGGCGCCGGGGGATCGCCCGCCTCGGCGCGAGCCAGCAGCGCCGCGGCGTCGACCCGCGTCGCGAGGACGCGCAGCAGCGCGACCGCGGTGACCCCGGGGCGCGGGGGCTCGGGCGGGGCCGGCAGCGGGGGCGGCGGGGCGGACGGCCGGCGCGAGAGGATCAGATCGCGCGCTCGATCGGTGGGATCGACGAGCAGCTCGTACGACTCGCGCACGCGGCGGAAGCCGTCGGGATCGCGGTCCGGCGGGTGTTCCGCCACCGCGGCCCGGTACGCGCGCTTGACGGCGGCGCGGTCCGCCCCCGCGGGGACGCCGAGGGCGGCGCGGGCTTGTTCGAAGGGTGTCGTCAGGCTCATCTCGTCACTTCCTCGCACGGACTCGCCGCGCGCGCGCCTCGTCCACCTAGAGCCGCGCCGCGGCCGCACGCGCGACCAGGGCCGCCGTGGCCTCCGCGAGGGTCCTGGCGCCGTAGGCACGCTCGACCAGCTGTCGGAGACTTTCCGCCGAGCCGGGATCGGTCATCGATCGTGCGGCGTACTCGTCCGCCTGACGCCGCTGGGCGGGTGAGAGCCGATCGAGTCCGCCCAGGGGAAGCCCGAGCATCCGGACATAGAGCTCCGCAGTCACCCCGTCGGCCGCGAGCCGCGCGACCTCCGCCAGAGCATCGGAATGGCCTTCGTCGGACGGCTCGTGGAGCAGATCGGCGAGGGACGTCTCCGGCGCGAGCAGCGCGTCCACCTCGTCGACGACCGCCACGAGCCGCGCGAGCTCGGCGGGCGCGGGCCGCGCTCCGATGATCCGCCGCAGCTGCCCGACCGCCAATCGCGCGAGGCCCGCGGAGGCGATGCCGAGCAACTTGTGCGCGAGGTCGACCTCGCCGAGGAACGCGGCCGCCTCGACCAGGACGGCAAGCGAAGCGGCCGCCGGCTGCTCTTGGGCCAGCACGCGCGCCGCGTTGGCGATTTCGGCCTGCGCGCCAAGGCGGATGAGGACCGCGACCAGCTTGCCCAGCGACGGGGCGTCCGTCGACCCTTCGCGAACGAGCGCGAGCACGAGGTCGCTCGCCTCCGGCGACCTCGCGGCGTCCGTGCCCCCTTTCGCGACCGCGAGGGCCACGCGGGCCGCGTCGAGCGCGAGGCGCGCCTTCGGCTGGAGCGCCTCACGATGGCGCGCGATCGCGGCGTCGAGGGCCGCGCGAGATGGCGCGTCCGACCCGCTGGCCTTCCGGGCCCGCAGGAGCCGCTCGAGCTCCGCCGCGAGGGCTCCCGCGGTCGCCGCTCCGGGGACGATCCCCTCGAACGGCGCGAGCTCACCGGCCTTTCCGCGGATGGCGCGAGCTGCCGCGACGGTCGCGGCGTCCGAGGTCAGCCGCGCCGCCTCGACCGTCAGCCGCTCCGCGAGGGCACGGTCGCCGCCCTGGACCGCCAGGGCGATGCGCCCGTTCCAGGCTTCGACGTTGCCCGGCGATCGCTCCGTGAGAGCCGCCAGCAGGGCGCGCGCCCGGTCGGGGGGCGTCAGGGCGACGATCCACGACTCCGTCAGGTCGATCCCGTCGAAGGCCTTGCCGGTCGCGTGCGGCCGCGCCGCCGCGAGGGCCGCGAGCGCGGCGCGCGTGTCGCCCGCCGCGAGCCACCCGTCGGCCGCGAGGACGCGCGCCGCCACGGCGAGCGGCGCGCCGCCTTCCACGCTATCGAGAGCGCGAGCCAGGCGGTCCGCCGGCGCGCCCGTCACGCGGCTCGCCTGTCCGTGACGCTCGCCGCAGTCGGGGCAAACAGGCCCTCCGCTCGCGCGCAGCGTGACCAGCAGTCGACCCCGCAATGCCTCGATCAGGTCGCCGCCGAGCTGGACCGATCGATCGAACGCCGCGGCCGCGCGCGCCGGATCCTGGTCGAGGAGGGCAAAGCCCTCGTAGAGGCTGGCCCGGGCGCGATCCTCGGGAGCGAAAGCGTCGGCCCCGACGTCGCGAGCGAGCGCCAGCGCGGCCTCGACCGGATCGACCGCGCGGGGGCGAGACGACGCGGCGAGGCCCTCGAGGCGGCGCGCGACGTCGGGTGGCAGCCCCATCCTGCGGCACGCGAGCCGGCCGAGCGCTGGGGAGGTCGCGACCGCCTCTTCGGCCGCCGCGCGCCGGACCGCCTCGAAAGGCTCCGTTCGCGGCAGGCTCGCGAGCGGGGCGAGATCCCGCTCGCGCAGCGACGCGCGCCGCGCCGCGAGGGCCAGGGCCGCCTCGATCGGGCCGTGCAACAGCGCGCGTCGTTCGGCCTCCGGAATGCCACCCAGGGCGCGTCGGGCGGCGGCGTGCTTGCCACGCACGGCCTGGTGGACGGCGGCGGCGGCTGCCTCGAGGCCCGACGGGAGGTCGCGCCCGGCCTTGCGCTCGCTTTCCGGCTGCGTCGCGGAGAGCAGCGGCGCCATGGCGCGCGCGATGCGCGGGTCGGCCGCAGCGGCCGCCTCGGCCTCGTCGTCGCGACCGATCGCGAACGCGCAGAGCGCGCGCTCGAGCCGCAGCAGCGGCGAACGATCGGCCCCTGCCGCCGCGACCTCGATCGCGGCGCCAATCTGGCCCTGCCGGCGGAGACGCCCTGCCACGTCCGCCGCGAGCGCGAGCAGCGCCCCGGAGTCCGCTGCCTCGGCGGTCACGCTGCCGAGGGCGCGGACGATCGGACCGCGCGCGTACTCGGCCCCCCGCTCGGCCAGGCGCGACAGCGCACCCACGTCACCCGAACCCAACGCGCGCGCCGTTTCGGCGGCCCGCCGCTCCTTGCGGTTGCCCTTCGCCACGCCACGCGACTAGCCGAGGCGGGCCGCTGCGGGAAACGGGTTGCCTCGCCGCGCCCCACATGGACCGCGCGCGCCGACGTGCGCGACCGGGCGGCCGGCGTGCACCTCGCAGCGCGGAGCCCTCGACCGCGATCGGGGCGCGACCGCGCCGCACGGGGAGGCGAACCCACCGGCCAAGAGGCGATCCGCCCCGCCGCCTTGGACGCATGTAGTGTCCGCCGATTCGCGATCACACAACGCGGACCGGACGGCCCGTAGGTCCCACCGCGAGCGAATGTGGCCTGCTGCGTGGACCATGGCGAACCCGACACCTCGTCGTGTCGACACGCGATCGACGACACGACATCCCCGTCGTGGTAGCCATGGGGGAACAACACAACGAGGTTCCCCTCCCCGTGGCCTACGTCCGTCGACGCGGTAAGCAGCTCCTGATCGTCGCCGGCGAGCGGCACCCGACGTCTCGCAAGGTGGAGCAGCGCATCCTCTCCACCTTCTACTCGCGCGCCGAAGCGCTCGAGATGCTCGGCCGCGGCGCCGACCCGGCCAGCGCCGCCCGCTTCGAGCGCCTCGTCGAGGAGCGGTGTCCCGCGCTCCGCTTCGACTGGGACGCGCTTCGGTCCGCCGTCGCGGCCGAGATCGACCACCTGCCCGCGACCTACGAGTCGCGCTCCGAGGCCCCGACCGCGCGCCTCGAGGCCGAGGTCCTGGCCCTCGTGCGCGCGATCCACCGAGCGCCGCGCCACGCGAGCGCGGGGTCGACGGGCGGGTCGGTCGAGGAGAGCCGCGCCGCGCTCGAGTACCTCGCCGAGGTCATCGCCGATCGCCTCGCGCCCGACGCCGCGACGACGGCCCAGGGCCCGTTCTCCTGGCGGTTCGCCGAGGGCCCTTCGCCCGCCCCCCACGAAGCCCACGCGCACCTCGTGGGCCTCTGGGCCGGCGGCGAGCCGGAGCGCGCCGAACGCGGGCTTCGCGTGCTCGTCGCGGCCTACCCGGGCCACACCGAGGGGCACAGCGCGCTCGGCCGGCTCGCCCTCGACCGGGGCGACCTCCCGCGCGCCGAGACCCACCTCCGGCGCGCCGTCGACCTCGGCCGGGCCGCCCTTCCCAAGGTCGTGCCGCGACGGCCGGCGCCGCGCACCGATCGCGCCCTCGCCCACGCCCGCGACCTCGGGCTGCTCGCGCAGGCGCTCGTGCGGGCCGCTAGGCACTCCGAGGCGGAGGCGACCGCCGCCGAGCTCGCCGACCGCGGCGACGATCGGGCCGCGTCGCTGTACCGCGCGGCCGTCGCGATCCACCGCGCCGAGTGGGGCGCCGCGGCCGACCTCTGCACCGCGCACCTCGCGCTCTCGGCCGCTCACCGCGTGATCAACGCCTTCGCGCAGCACGAGCTCGGCGAGCCGAAGGCCGGGCTGACCGCGCTCCTGTACGCGGCCTTCTCCGCACCACGCGCCGCGCGCCTCGCCGCCGGCCTGACGGTGAGCCCCGCGCGCCTCGACCTCGAGGCGGAGGAGCAGGCCATCGGCGTCGAGGTGAGCGCCCTGCTCGACGGCTACCTCACCGCGCGCGGCGTCGAGGCCCGCGAGCGCTTCGCGCGCGTGATCCTCGACCCGCAGGTCGCAAAGCTGGTGTCGAGCGTGACGCAGCTGCGCCGGGCCTGGCACGCCGGGAAGAAGACCGACCCGGAGACCGGGCACTACCTCGCGCGCTCGATGACGCTGGAGTTCGCCGCGGCCCAGCTGAACCGATTGGCGCACTTGATCGAAGGCGACGCCGGCGCGGAGGCGCCCGCCCCCGCGCAAGCCGATCCGCCGCGGCAGAGGGAGCTCTTCGCGCTCGACGTGATCACCGGGCAACAGCCGGCCGCGAAGGGGCAGCGCGTCGCGGTCGCGATCGAACCGTGAGAACCGCTCGACGACCCGGACGCCCACGCACGACGCAGCGGCCACGCTCCGCGACAGGCGCCATCGGATTGTCGCGCCGCAGAAACCCGACCTCCGCTCCCCACGGCGACGTCGACGCCGGCGCCCGGACGACGACGCATCGCCCGCATTCGCCGCCCGTCGACCCGGCGGCGCAAGCTACTTCTTCTTCGACCCTCTGCGCTCGCAGACACCTTCGACCGAGCACGACTTGCCGACGCCGCATTCCTTCGCAGTCCGGCAGGTCGGCGCCACGCACTCGCCTTCCGGGCACACGAGGCCGTCCTTGCAGTCGACGTGGCTCTTGCAGGGCTTCGCCGCGCCGATCCCGGAGGAGTCGACCGGCGGCGCGGACGGTGGCGCGGCCGGCAGGAGCACGATGTCTCCCGTCGCGTAGCTGACCTCGCGGACCGGCGTGGGCCCCTCGACGCGCTCCCGCTGGAGGACGACGTCGATCTCCGCGGGCTCGAGCGCGATGAACGTACCGAGGAGACCGTCCGAGATCGGCGCCGCGATTCCGATGATGGTGAACGACCACAGGACGTCGCACACGATGCCTGCGGCCTTGACCTTCGGCACGAGCGGGATGTCCTTGTCCTCGTATCCGGGAGCGCGCACGGTGACCAACTGGGAAGCGGCGTTTCCGGTGACGAAGGTGGCGGGCGCCTTCCCCGCGAGCCCGCCGTTGATGTACACCTCGGCGCCCGGCGTCGAGGACCGGACCGTGACCGTCCTCGACGTGCCGTTGAACGTCGCTCCGCAGCCGGTCGCGAAAGCGAGGACGGCGCCGGCGACGACGATCAGTGCTGCACGCGCACGCATTTGGGCCCCTGGGGCGAGTTGTGGCAACGCGACATCGAATCGTCGCGCACGTCCGCAACCCAGAGCACGTCCGCCTCCTGCTTGTCGCCCACCGCGATCGTGTGGGACGACATGGTCACATACGGGTAGATGCGCGTGCATCCGGACACGGCAAACAGGCACAGCGCCGCGACAACCATCTTCATCGTCATGTTCAATCCTTCCTCACCACGTCGCAGACCGGCGCGTCGCCCCCGCGCGCCTGACACCGCCCGATGGAGCCCCCAGGCAGCTGAAACCAGATCACGTGCGCCGACCTACCGCGATCGGCGACCACGTGCGACGACAGCAGGCTCATCGCCCAGAGGCTCGGCTGCCCCGGCGTGATCTGCGCCGCCTTGCACGTCGGCGGGTCCGCACCGCCGCTCTTCACCTCGCAGTGCTGCATGCCCCCCGCGAGCGCCGTGCCACCGACGAGCCACGCGCCTTCGCGCGTCTGGCCTTCGTCGGCGTAGGTCTTGATGGAGACGAGCACCCCGGCGGTCGGCTCGCCGGTCGCCGTCCGGGTGACCCGGCAATTGGGACGTTCACCTTCCAGCTGACAATGGTGCAGCCCCCCCGAGCCGCCGAACGCCCAGACCCCGCTTCCCGGCGTCGCAGGCATGGTGAACTTGTCGAGGTCCGCCTTCAGGCCACCGAACACCCAACCATTGCCGTTCGCGTCGACGCTCACGACCTGACCTCGTCCGAGGTTGACGGGGTCGACGATGGTCGGGTTGGTGCTGAACCGGAGGAATGGCGCGATCGTGTTGGGCCCGCCGTCGAAGAGGGTCGTGCGACACGGGCGGGTCGCCCAGCCCGCGTGGCAGAGCTCGAGACGCGCTCCCGCGTCGACGATGCGCCACACGTAGTCGCCGCCGCCTGGCTGCACCTCCGCGGCGCTCGCCCCCGCGACCCCGGTGCGGCTTACCGTGAGGCTGCCTGCGTAGGAAGCCTGGGTCTCCGACATGACGCCGAACCCCATGCGCCCTCGCGGCGAGCGTGCGGGCGAGACGAGCCGTCCGGTCACCGTCGTGCAGGCCGAGGACGCCGCCAGCAGCGACGCGATCGTCGCAATCCGAGCCCCGCCTCGCGCCTGCAGCCAGCGGGTCGAGACTGGTCCGCCGCGGGACCGCCCGGCGTCAGGCTCCAGCACGCGAAGGCTGGTGTCGCCGCCACCCGCCGCGCGCCGAGGGGCCGATCCCGACGACGCACGCGAGTCGGCCGTCGGGCATACATCGCGCCTTGCTGTGCTCACAAATCCTCCCGTCGACGGATCCCCAGCCCTGCCAGCTCTCTTCAGTGGTGGCAGTCGAATTTCTCGAGGACGGCCTCGCAAGCGTCATTGTGCTGGCCTCGGTACCCCTCGCAGCCACGCGTGATGCCGTCGTTGCAGGCGAGGCACTTGTCCGCCAGGTCGTCGCAGGCGCTGCCGCAGCCGATCGCGGAGCCCCCGAGCGCGGCGGCCCAGACCATCAGCAAGACCGTCTCGAGCTTCATCGGTCGATTCCCCCCCCGCTGACTCGGGCGAGAGCTGCCCCGTGCCGAGCACAGAGAGACCCCGACCGTTCTGTAATGGCGCTTACACGTCCAAGCTCACGATGTCCAGCTCAATCGCTTGCCGGACGCTTCGGGCGGTGGGTGACCCACGTGCGGGGGATCCTCCGAGGCCGTGCCGACGCCCCCCGCGGCACGGTGGTCACAACCGAGCGGCCTGCGTGCGCACCCACGCGCCGTCGACGCCTCCTCCTCGGCGGCGCCGCACAAGCCGTGAATGGCGACGGCGTCCGGGCCATGCGAGGCGTAGGATCGTCGCATGAGGGTGCTCGCCGTAGGCTCGCTGGTTCTCCTCGGTTGCGGCGGAAACGTCACCACGACGCCGGCCGGTGGTTCCGGCTCGGGCGGCGCCGCGACCACCACGACCTCGAGCACCACGACGTCGACGAGCTCGACGACCAGCACGACGTCCTCGTCGTCCGATGCGGGGGGATGCTCTCCGACGACCGGCTGCCCCTGCGCGCTGCCTGCCGAGTGCGGCGCCGGCTACGCCTGCGACGACGCGGCGCCGGGTGGGTACTGCATGCCCGGATCGCCGGGCGCGCCCACGGCCTGCCACGACCCCGACGCGCCCTGCCCGACGGGCACGGTCTGCTCCCCAGTGCCATGGTCGCAAATCTCGGGCGTCTGCCTGCGAGCATGCCAGACCTCGGCCGACTGCCGGGCTGGCCACGTGTGCAACGTCGTCGCGCTCTTTCCCGGCGATCCCGGCACGCCGACGAGCCCCGCACCGGTATGCTGGACCGCCTGCCAGCCGGGCGCGGACCAGACCTGCAACGACAGCCCCTTCATCAGCAGCATCCACGGCACGTGCTTGGCGGACGGGACGTGCCAATGCGCCGGTGGCTTCGCGAAGAATCCCGCGACGGGGCGCTGCCTATGACGCGCGGACGGGCGCGCCCCCGCTTGGCTCGACGCCCGTGAGCTCGGCGGACGGAGTCGGTCGAGACGCGGAGCGAGGCGAACGATCCCGCTGCGACGGGGTGGATTCTCCCGCTTCGTGACGCGACCGTTCCCAAGGTCCGTGGTGGTGGCTTCACTTCACTGCTCGAAGCAGAAGAGGTGGATGTCCTGCCGATCGCAGAACTGAAGCCAGAGCTCGGACCACGTGGCGTCCAAGCCGTACGATGCGCCGACATACGGCGTGTCGCTGGCCTGCGTCGAGGTCCAGTCGGCGCAGAACTTCCCGCTCGGATCGGCGACACCGGAGGTCAGCGTGCCGGTCCAGGCCTCGAAGCTCGGCGCCGGCGCCCCTTGCTCATCCAGGTCGATGGCGTGCTTCAGGCCGCCGCTCGTGAGCTCGGCCCAGTCGCTCGCCACCACGGTGCCATCGACCAGCACGTACGGCCCGGGGGCCTGGAAGAAGCGCGCAGCGGGGGAGGTCTTGGTGTCGCTGACCCACGCCTTCCACGCGCCGCCGAGGCCCTGGCCGGTGGCGACCGACTGGCACTCGGAGTCCGCCGCCACAGCGCCGCCGAAGTCCGCCGGGACCGGTGACGACGTCACGAAGACGCGGAGGCCCTGCGTCTCGCACCCATCGTCGGGCGCCGGCGCGGCGGGCTGCGAGCTGTCGAGAAACCCCGGCTTGCAGCTCGGGGTGCACGCGCCGGCGGAGCACGCGAGCACGACGACGTTGTCGAGCGCGCAGGCGCGGCCGCACTCCCCGCAATGGGCGGGATCGGTGGTGAGATCGACGCAGTCCTGGCCGCAGAGCGTCAGCGCGCAGCCAGCGCCCCCGGCGCCGCCCACGCCGCCGCCCCCGGTGCTGCCGCCGACTCCACCGCTCCCGCCGCCGCCGGTGCTGCCGCCGACTCCACCACTCCCGGCGCTCCCGGTGCTGCCGCCGACTCCACCACTCCCCCCGCCGCCGGCCTGACCTCCCGTGCCGCCCGCGGCGGACTGCCCCCCGTGCCCGCCGCCCCCGCCCGACGCGGCAGCCCCGCCGACCCCCGCCGCGCCGCCGGCGCCCGCGATCGGCGCCGCGTTCGGCGCCGGCCCGGGGCAACCGACGGTCGCCGCGACGATCGCGAGCAGCCCCCCGATCAAGCCAATCCGCGGGGGGCCGACCCGGCTGAAACCGGCGAGAGGGAGCGGCGAGGATTTCATGGGGCGACTCGGATTCATGCTCATGGGCTCGAGGGCCGCGCGGCGGGCGCGCCCTTCAGAAGGTGGACTGCAGGGAGATCGACGTCGGCGAGACCGAGAGGCTCGCCTTCGGACCGCTCGCGCGGGGCGACAGGCCCAGGCCGATGCCCGCGGCGCCGACCGCCACGAGCCCGCCCGCGCCGAGGCCCACGAAGAGCCCGAAGCTGCGCAGCTCGCGCCCGCGCACCGCTCCGAAATCGTAGCCGGCGGGGCATGCCTGCCGGTCGGCGCCGCACGTGTCGTCGAGCTCCTTGCCCGCGCCCCGTTGCACGAACGCGAAGGCGACGCCGGCGCCCGCGAGGCCGAGGCCCGCGGCGCCGACGACCCAGGGCCACGAGGGACGCGCGGCGCGCGGCGTGGGCGTGGGCGCAGGCGGCGGCGGACGCGGGGCGGGGGGCTCCCGATCCAGCGCGACCGTGGCTGTCTTCTCGTCCTTGTCGGGGCCGACCTCGACGCGGAGGGTGAAGCGCCGATAGCCCTTCGCGACGGCGGTGATCTCCGCCGGCCCCGGGTCGATCTCGAACGCCTTGTTCCACCGATCCTTCGCGAGCGGCTTGCCTCCGAGCTCGACCGAGAGGCCCTCGAGGCTCAGGACCTCGGGGGGCACCGTGACCGTCAGTCGGGAGAGCTTCGCGCCGAGCTCGTCACGGAGCCGCTTGGCCACCTGCATGGCCTCGCCGAACCCGACCGCCGCGCCGATGTGAAGGGCCTTGTCGAACTCGGCGTACGCGGTGGCGGTCTTGCCCTCACGTCGGTGGCATTCGGCGAGGTTGAGGAGCGTATCGCCGCGCTCGACGAGCTTGTAGCTGGCCTCGAGCGTGCGGCACGCCTCGCCGAGCTTCGCCGGGTCGTCCATCAGCGCGCGGCCCTGGTCGAACAGCGCCTCCGCGTCGTCGGCGCGCGCGTCGGCGGCCAGCCCCAGCAAGGCCGAGATCGCGAGCGCGGCGAGGACCGGCCCAGCGGCGCGACGGGGTGCGAAGGTCTGGCTCACGTCACGGGCTCCCGGGCTTCTTCTTGTCGTAGACGCGCCACTTGTCGAAGGGGTTCGGCGGGGCCACCGGCGCCGTCGGCACGGCCGAGGGTGGCGCGGCGGCCGGCGTGCCCGCGTCGGGCCACCGCCGCTTGCGCGGATCCATCCCGCCGACGGCCCCCGCGTCCGCGAGGGCGTCCTCCGCCGCGTCCGCGCCCGCATCCACGATGACACCCGCCCCGGCGTCCGCGTCGACGGGCGCAGCGCGCAGCGCGGTCGCCGTCGGCTGCGGCGAGGTGTCGGGCGGCGGCGCGGAGGGCGACGAGGCGAGGGCCACATTGCGCGGATCGCTCGAGGTGATCTTCGCCTCGCTCGCGAGCATCCGGCGGACCTCGCCCGCCGCGACGAAATACCAATCGAGCGTCGCCAGCGGATAGAAGGCGTACTGCCAGGCCCGCCCGTCGACGACCGCCTCGAGACTGCCACTCTCCCCTCGCCCCATCGCGGCGACGACCTCGGGCGCCAGCGGAGCGCGCCCCCCGGCCCGGCTCTCCTCGGCGACGAGCTTGCCATCACGGCCGACGAGGGTACGACTCTGCACGTAGTCGAGCTTGGCCAGGGCCGGGCGGGCGAGCAGGCGGTCGAGCGCGACCTCGAGCAGCGCGACCCCGCGAAAGGCGCCCTTGTCGTCGTAGAGCGCAGCGCTCGCCGGTAGCAGCGCGAGGTTCCCGTTCATGACGACCGCGCCCCATTTCACCCCCGTCGTGCCCTGCGCGAGCGCGTAGAAGGGGGCCTTGCGCGCGTCGCCGGCCGGCAGCCCGGCGATCGCCGGGAACGTGAGGGTCGCCCCCTCGCCGAGCGCGACGACCACGCGGTGCGCGGGGACGCCGGCGTCGGTGATCGCGGCGCGCTGCTGCAGGAGGGACAGCTTGCGCGGGTCCGCGCCGCTCGACTCGATCATCACCTCCCGGAGCGCCGGAGTCAGCACGCCGAGCGAGCGGAGGAGAGGGTCGAGCGGCTCGCGGGCGACGCCGGGCGCGAGCGCCGCGACCGGGACGAGCACGCTCACGTCCTTGCCATGGCGCTTCGACGGGCCGAAGTCGGCGGGTGCAAGAGCCTTGTCGACGAGGTCCGCGTCGAAGTACGCCGCGGAGTCGCCGGGCAGCGCCTTGCCGAGCGCGAGCTGCGTGGCCCCCACGAGCTCGGCGAGCGCCGCCTCGTACCGGCCGAGCTCACGCTCGACGAGCTGCGCTTCGATGGCGGACTCCGTCTGAAGCTCACCGACGCGGAGCTCGCGCGCGTGGGCCGCGGCGATGCGGGCCTGGCCGACCAGCACCGCGCCGAGCGTCGCCGTCGACCCCGCGAGGCCGAGGCCGAGGAGCACCGCGAGCGTGGCCATCCGGTGCCTCGAGATCCAGCGTCCGGCCTTGCGCGCCGCCGTGTCCGGCATGGCCTCGATGGCCTCGCCGCGCAGGTAGCGGCGCACGTCGTCGCCGAGCGCACGCACGGACGGGTAGCGGTCCGCCGGCGACAGGCGCGTCGCCCGCTGCACGATCGCCTCGATCTCGACGGGAACGTGGCCGCGCTCGCCATCGACGACGCCCTGATCGCGCCTGGCCTCCTTCGCCTTGGTGAGGATCTCCTGGAGCGTCGTGCCACCGACGGCGCGCTTGAGCGAGACGCACTCTTGCAGAATGAGCCCCATCGCGTACTGGTCACTGCGGCCGTCGAGCTCCGCG
Source organism: uncultured delta proteobacterium (assembly GCA_903906315.1). Lineage (GTDB taxonomy): Bacteria > Myxococcota_A > Polyangia > Polyangiales > Polyangiaceae > CAIVJW01. The sequence goes on from CAIVJW010000072.1 coordinate 15,576, forward strand.
TTGCGGCCGGCGGCCTGCTCGGGCGACATGTACGACGGCGTGCCGATGGCCGACCCGAGCCGCGTGCGCGAGAGGTCGGTCGCCTGCTCGCCGTCCGCTTGATTGAGCTCGATGCCCGACTCGAGGGCCTGGCCGCCCGCGCCCATGGGCCGGGCGATGCCCCAGTCCATGAGATAGACCTCGTTGTGCCGGCCAATCATGATGTTGGCCGGCTTCAGGTCGCGGTGGACGATGCCCTTCGAGTGGCCGAACTCGAGGGCGTCGCAGACCTTGAGGAAATACTCGAGGCGCTTCTCGAGCTTGTGGTCCTCGTCTATGGGCTGGCCCTTGTCCAGAGTCTCGCGCGTCGCGTCGAGGATCTGGGCGAGGTCCTGCCCCTGCACGAGCTTCATCGCGTAGCCGAGCGAGCCGTCGGCACCGACCTCGAGCGCGTAGATGGGGACGATGTTCGGGTGCTCGAGCTGCGCGGTGATCTGCATCTCGGACAGGAACCGCCCGAGCAGCTGCGGGTGCGTCGCCATCTCGGGCAGCACCGTCTTCAGCGCGACCTTCCGCCGCAGGTAGACGTCGCGTGCGATGCGGATCGCGCCCATCGCGCCCTGTCCGAGCAGCGCGACGGGCTCGTACCGGATCTCGGCGGCGGGCGCCGTCGACCGGGAACCCCGGCTCGCCTGGGCGGCGCTCGGGAGCGTGCCCGATCCGGGATCAGGCAGCGTCGTCGCGCCCGCGACCCACGCGGCGAGCACCGTCCCCTGCAGCGCAGGATCGTCGATCGTCGGCACCTCGACGTCGCCGAGGCCGTGGAGCTCCTTCAACAGGGCGGTGTCGAGGATGCGCGACGATCCGAGGAACGCGAGGAAGCCGTCGACGTCGTCCGCCCCGCTCTGCGCCCGGTAGGCCTCGTACAGTGGGGTCAAGTCGAGGCGCGCGTGCTGGTCGATGCGTCTCTGAAGCTCGGCGAGATCCATTGAAACGATCACCCGTAGCACGAGACACTCGCCCGATGGAAGGCGCAGCCCGAAACACCAGGGAAGCCAGACTCGCCAGTCTCCTTGGGTGCCGGCGACAATCCCGCGGTCGCGCTCGCTGCGTGGGCCCCCGCCGGGACCTCAGTAGTGGGGAGGCGGCCCCTCCTCCGGCGCCTCCTCGGCCACGCCCGCGGCGCCGCGCGCGCGGAGCGTGGTGACCTCCTCGGTCAGACGCTCGATCGTGCGCCCCTGCGCGACGACGACCTCGCTCAGCTCCTCGAGCATCCGCTGCTGGTGCGTGTAGCGGATCTCGAGCTCGACGATGCGCTCTTCCATGGGGATGCGACGCTTAGCACCGCCGCGCGCGCGCCGCTCAGAACCGCCCCGCGAACGAGATCGCGCTCGCGGGCGCGCCCGGCGGCCCGCCCGGGTCGCCGGCCCCCGGCGGCACCGGCGGGTGCGCGAGCAACGGGATCAGGACGCCAATCGCCGCGCCCACGACCGCCCCGGTGATCACGTCGGTGAAGTAGTGCCGGTCGGCGGCCAGGCGCAGCTCGCCCGTGACGACGCCGAGGCCGAGCCCCGAGGCCCAGAGGAGCGGAGCGAGCCGGTAGCCGCGCATCGACGCGACGGTCCCGCTCGCCGCGGCCAGGGAAAACGCGAGCGTCGTGTGTCCCGAGAAGAACGACAGGTCGTTGTCCGACGGCTGGCTGGTCGCGCGCTTCTGCGCGGGCGACAGCGCGTGGACGAACGGGCGCTCGCGCGCGACGACGAGCTTCACGAGCTGGTTCACGCCGGCGGCGACCACGACCGCCTCGGTGACGAGCAGCGCGTCGACTCCGGCGTGCGCCGCGTGCCCGTCGTGCGCCGCCGCGAAGCCGACGCCGCCATAGGCCACGATCGGCGACAGCGCGAAGCCGGTCACGTAGCTCGCCGCGTCGGCCGCGCCGGTCCGCTCCCAGCGCAGCGCCGCGCGCACCGACCGGTCGATCGGGTTGAGCGCGTCCAGACCGTCGGCGCCGCGATCGCACGCGCGGCACGACCGGGGCGCGATCGTCGATTTGAGCAGCTCCGACGCGATCCACGCTGCGCCGATCGTGCCCGTCACCACGGCGTCGACCGCCACGTCGTGGCGCAGCTCGCGCGCCGGAGGGTCCGCGACGGCGAGGGTCGGCGTCGACGCGAGGATCGCGGCGAGCGCGCCGACCGAAGCGGCGACGCGTGGACGGCGCGAGCTACGGAGCGGACGAGGCGTCGGCACGGGGGATCTCGGCCGCGACCGTAGCCGACCCGGCACGTCAGCGCGAAGGCCGACCGCGTCGGCGGGCGACGAGCCACCGACCGAGGAGGAACGCCGCCACGTTCGACGCCGCGATCAGGGCGACGATCCCGAGCTTCGCGAACACCCGGCGCCCGGCGTCACGCGCCGTCGGCGGTCGGCAGGCGCACCGTGACCACCGGCACCGGGCTCTCGCGCACCACGCGCTCCGCGACGCTGCCGAGCACGAGGCGCGGCAGCCCGCGCCGGCCGTGTGTGCCCATCACGATCATCGTCGCGCCGATCTCCGCGGCCACCGCGAGCACGACCTCGGCCGGCTCGCCGTGCCGAAGCACCGCGCGCGCAGCCCCGGAACGCGAGGCGAGCACGTCCAGGGCGCGGGCCGCCCCGACCTCCACGCCGGAGAGCTCGCGCTCGACGAGCGCCGGGGGCAGCTCGGTGTAGGGGACGCTGATGCCGTGAAATGCGTGCACGAGCGCGAGATCGGCCCGCAGCGCGGAGGCGAGCTCCCTGGCGAGCCCGATGGCCGTACCCGACAGGTCGCCGAAGTCGACCGGGACGAGCAGCAGAGGGCGCCCGGTGGCGCGGACCGCCGGGCTCGACGCGGGGTCGTTGATGGCCATGCCGCCCTTGTGGCGCGTCGGCCGGTGCGCGGCAAGCGGCGCCCCGCAGGGAGGGCGCGCACGCCCTCGCCCGCCGGGGCGCCGTTCGGATCACGGCTTGCGCTCGGTGATCTTGAACTCGACGCGGCGGTTCTTCTGGCGCCCGTCCGCGCTGGCGTTCGGCGCGATCGGCTTCGCCGACCCGTAGCCGACGGCGCCGAGCTTGTCGCCCTCGATGCCGTGCTGGATCAGCCACTCGCGCACGGCCTCGGCGCGCGACTGCGAGAGGCGCTTGTTGAAGCCCTCCTGGCCGACGTTGTCCGTGTGACCGCCGACCTCGATCTTGGTGATCTCGGGGTGATCCTTGAGCACGTCGCGCACCTGGGTGAGCAGGTCGTCGGACACCGGGTCGACCGTCTGGTTGATGCCCGCCTTGCCGAACTGGAACTGGACCTGCTTCAGGATGACGATCTCGCTCTGCGTGACGCGCACCTCGCGAGGGCAGCCGTTCTTCTTGGGGTCTGCGTCCGCCGGCCCCTTCTCGCGCGGACAGGCGTCGACGGCGTCCTTGATGCCGTCGCCGTCCGCGTCGTCGGGGCAGCCATTGAGCTTCGGATCCGGGCTCGCGACGCCCTTGTCGGCGGGGCAGGCGTCCTCCGCGTCGACGACGCCGTCTCCATCCTTGTCGGCGGGGCAGCCGCTCTTGGCCGGATCCGCGTCCTTCGGGCCCTTCTTGTCGGGACAAGCGTCGAGCAAGTCCGGCACGCCGTCGCCGTCCGCGTCGGCGGGACAACCATTCTTCTTGAGGTCGCTGCTCGCGACGCCCGCGACGTCCGGACAGGCGTCCATCGCGTCCGCGACGCCGTCCTTGTCGCGGTCGGGCGGCGGGCAGCCGTTGCGCTTCGGGTCGTCGCTCGCCTTGCCGGCGACGTCGGGGCACGCGTCCGCCTCGTCGAAGACGCCGTCTCGATCGCGGTCCGTCGGCTTGCGCGGCGGCTCGGGCAGCGGCGCGTAGCCGACCATGGCGACCACGCGGGCGACGGGCGTGCCGGGGGCGTGCGTGACGCCCGGGCCGCCCGCGAGCCCCGCGACCAGCATCTTGAAGAGCCTGAGCTTGGCGCCGACGAGCACCTCGAGGTTCGTCGAGCTGGACGACACGAGCGAGCTCGCCGTCGACGAGTTGAGGAACGATCCGCCCGTGGAGAGCGCCGTCGCGCCGTAGATCTCGGGCCCGATCTGCACCATGTCGTCGGGGCCGAAGACCACGCCGGCCGCGGCGCCGTACGTCAGCGTGTGGGGGTTCGCCGAGCCGCGCAGCACGAGCCCGCCGGTCGCCGACCACACGAAAACCGACGCCCGCCCGCCGAGCAGCAGCGCAGGGCCGCCGCGCACGGCGCCCTCGGCCCCGTAGCTCGAGGTGGGGCCGCTCGGGACCCACAGCGACGCGCCGAGGCCGAGCTGCAGCGGAGCGCGATAATCGCCGAAGAGGCGCCCGCGCAGGCCGATGCGGAGGTCGCCCATCTCCGCCTTCGACGGCGAGCCGACCTGAAGGCCGCCGAGCGTCGGGTTGTCACCCCCCTGCGCCACCGTGAACGGCACGTCGACCGAGGCGAGGACGCGATCCCACAGCGCGAGCGAGGCATCCGCGCGGAGGATCGCCTGGCCGGACACGATCGACCCGACGCTGCCGCCGCTCGCGTCCCGCAACGCCAGAGGCTTCACGGCGTAGTCGAACATCGCGTACGCACGGGGCACGAGGTGACCGCCCACCCACGGCGACGCCACCCCGAAGAACGCGTCGCCGGCGGGCGCCGGATCGAGCTGCTCCAGGGCGATGCCGCCGCTTTGCGCGGCCGCCGAGCCGGCGACGGCGGACAAGCTGACGGAGAGAGCGAGCGAAGCGAGCAAGCGCATGGACCGCATCCGGCGAAAATAGGCGGTTCTGGCCCGGCAGGCCAAGACTTCTCCGGATCGCCCCGACGGGACCGACGTCCGCGCGAGGCTCCGTGCCCCGTGCGATACTCCGCGGCCATGCACGCGCTCTGGTGGATGCTCACGGCCCTCGCCGTCCTCGCTCTCGCCTACCGCTACTACTCCGCGTTCATCGCGGCGAAGGTCCTCGCGCTCGACGACACGCGCATCACCCCGGCCCACGAGCACCGCGACGGATCGAACTTCCACCCGACCAACCGCTGGGTCCTCTTCGGCCACCACTTCGCGGCCATCACGGGCGCCGGCCCGCTCATCGGCCCCGTGCTCGCCGCGCAGTTCGGCTTCCTGCCCGGCTACACCTGGATCCTCTTCGGCGTCGTGCTCGGCGGCGCGGTGCAGGACTTCGTCGTGCTCGTCGCCTCCGTGCGGCGCGGGGGCCGGTCGCTCGCCGAGATCGCGCGCGACGAGCTCGGCCCGTTCTTCGGCTTCATCACGGGCATCGCGATCCTGTTCATCGTCGTCGTCGCCCTCGCCGGCCTCGGGCGCGTCGTCGTCGGCGCCCTGGCCGAGAGCGCCTGGGGCGTGTTCACGATCGGATCGAGCATCCCGATCGCCCTCGGCATGGGCCTCTACATCTACAAGTTCCGCGGCGGGTCCGACCGCGGCATCAAGGAGGCCACCATCGCCGGCGTCCTGCTCCTGCTCGGGGCGCTCGTCGTCGGCAAGTGGGTGCAGGACGGCCCGCTCGGCGAGACCTTCCGGCTCTCGGAGCGCTCGCTCACGCTGGCGATCGCGGCCTACGGCTTCCTCGCGAGCGTGCTGCCGGTCTGGATGCTGCTCTGCCCGCGCGACTACCTGTCGAGCTACATGAAGATCGGCACGATTGGCCTGCTCGTCATCGGGATCGTCGTCGTCAATCCCGTGATCGAGATGCCGCTCTTCACCGTGCTCGGCGAGAAGACCGTCACCGTCGGCAAGGACACCTTCGGCCGCGTGATGCCGGGGTCGCTCTACCCGTTCGTCTTCATCACCATCGCCTGCGGCGCGATCAGCGGCTTCCACGCGCTCGTGGCCAGCGGCACCACGCCCAAGATGATCAACCGCGAGAGCGACTGCCGCGGCATCGGCTACGGCGCGATGCTCATGGAGGGCCTGGTGGGCATCACGGCGCTGCTCGCCGCGACCTGCCTGCCGCCGAGCGACTACTTCGCGATCAACACGGACCCGGCGGTCGCCCTCGTCGCCCCGTCCGGCCGCCCCGGCCTCGCCCGGTCCGCCGAAGAGCTCGCCCGGCTCGACGCGCCCGGCGTCCTCAGCGATCACGACCGGACCGCGCTCGCCCTCGAGCCCGGCCAGCGCGCGGCGTCGCTCGCCGATCGCCCCGGCGCGAAGATCAAGGCCTCGGTGGCGCTGCACCTCTCCAACCGCGCCCTCGCCGCGCTCGGCTACTCCGTCGAGCCCACCGCGCCCCACGCCACGTCGCTCGAGGAGGTCGACTTCCTGCGCCTCGGCATCCCCGTCACCGACCTGCCCGGGCTCGCGCGCGGCGCGAACGAGGTCGTCGCGGCGCGCACCGGCGGCGCCGTCTCGCTCGCCGTCAGCATGGCGAGGGTCTTCAGCCGCCTCCCCGGCATGAACACGCTGCTCGCGTACTGGTACCACTTCGCGATCATGTTCGAGGCGATGTTCGTCCTGACCACGATCGACACCGGGACGCGCATCGGTCGGTTTCTCGTGCAGGAGTTCGTCGGCCGCGCCTGGCCTCGCTTCGGGGTGCCCGCCTGGCCGCCGGGCGCGCTCCTCTCGACGCTCGCCGTCGTCGCGGGCTGGAGCTACTTCATCCTGACCGGCTCGATCGCGACGATCTGGCCGATGTTCGGGGTCGCCAACCAGCTGCTCGCCTCCACGGCGCTCTGCATCGGCACGACCATTCTCCTGCGCGAGGCGCCCAAGCGCAGGTACGCGCTCGTGACGCTCGCGCCGCTCACGTTCGTCGGCACGACCACCGTGTTCGCGGGCGTTCGCACCATCCAGACGGTGTACCTCCCGATGATGAGCGTCGCGGAGACGGCGACGACGGGGCGGGTGAACGTGACCGTCACCGCGGTGCTGCTCGTCTGCGTGCTCGCGATCGTGTTCGGCAGCGTGCGCCGGTGGATCGCCATCTTCGCCGATCGCGCCCCCGCGCGCGCCGCAGCGACCTGATCCCCCCACCTCGCCCGACGCTCCCGGCCCTCGCCCCTCCCCTCGCCCCGCTTCGCCGACGCGGGGCCGAGGACGGGGCGTTGGAGCCCGGCTGGCACTACGGCTGGAGACTCTGGCGCAGGGAGTCTGTGGGCGGGGGAAGCGGCGGCCACGTGAGACCGGCGAGGCCGGTGAACGGCACGGTTCTGGTCAATCGTGCCGCGGGGCATGCCGGAGGGCTTAGCCTCCTTCGGCGCTGCGCGGCCTGGGCCGCAGGCGACGGCCTCATCCACCGGTTTCGCCGGTGCTTTCGTGGCCTTGCTGCGCGTCCAGACCCACTCGTCGAGCCAACTTTGCAGCCGTAGTGCTAGGTGTGCCCGCGGCCGAGCTTGCTCTGGAGGGTCGTGCGGGGCACGCCGAGGAGCTCGGCGGCGCGCGTCTGCTGGCCTTGGGCCTGGCGCAGCGCCCACGCGATCACCTCGTCCTCGAAGCGCACGACGAGCTCCGCCAGGTTGACCTTGTGCGCCTCGCTGAGGTGCAGCGAGAAGAGCCGGGAGGCGCTGACCTCGGCGGTCAGGTAGTCGGGCAGCTCGGCGAGCTGGAGCTCGGGGTCGCGCGAGAGGGCGACGGCGGACTCGATGGTGCGCCGGAGCTCGCGCACGTTGCCGGGCCACGGGTATCGGCGCAGCACGGCCGCGACCTCGGCCCCGAGGGTCTTCGGCGCCTGGCCGGCCGCGGAGGCGAGGACCTTGAGGAAGTGCTGCGCGAGCAGGAGGAGGTCGTCGCCGCGGTCGCGGAGCGGGGGCAGCGCGATCTCGAGGCCGCGGAGGCGATAGTAGAGGTCCTCGCGGAAGCGACCTTCGGCGACGAGCGTCGAGAGTTCGACCTTGGACGTCGCGATCACGCGCACGGGCAGCGTGACGTCCTCGTCGCCGCCGACGCGGCGGATCTTGCCGTCCTGCAGCAGCCGGAGCAGCTTCACCTGCGCGTCGAGCGAGAGATCGCTCACCTCGTCGAGCAGCACGGTGCCACCACCCGCCTCCTCGAAGACGCCCCGCTTGCACGCGAAGGCGCCTGCCAGCGCGCCCTTCTCGTGGCCGAAGAGGTGCGAGTCGGCCAGGTCGTGGGGGATCGCGCCGCACGCGACGACCACGAAGGGATCGCGACGACGGGTTCCGAGCGCGTGGATCGCGCTCGCCACGAGCTCCTTGCCCGTGCCGCTCTCGCCCGTGACGAGGACCGGCGCCGAGGTCTCGGCGTAGAGCTCGGCCCGCTCGCCGGCGCGGAGGATGCCCGCCGCCCGACCGAGGATGCCCACGCGCCGAAGGACCGGCGAGCCCACGTCGCCGTCGTCGAGCAGCGCGCGCAGGCGGACGAGCTCGCGCCTCGAGGCGACGACCTCCTCGAGCCGTCGGAGGCGCAGCTCGAGCTCGGCGAAGCGAAAGGGCTTCGTCAGGTAGTCCGCCGCGCCGTCGTGCATCGCCGCGACGGCGGTCTCGACCGTGCCGTACGCGGTCATCAGGATGACCGCGACGCCGGGGTGGAGCCGGCGGACCTCCTTCAGGAAGGCGATCCCGTCCATGCCGGGCATGCGCAGGTCCGACAGGACCACGTCCCAGCGCACCTCGGCCAGGCGCTCGAGCGCGACGAACGCGCTCGGCACGGCGTCAGCGACCCAACCCGCAACCTTGAGCTGCTGTCGCGTCGACTCGCGACTGATGCGCTCGTCGTCTACCACGAGCACCCGCAACGCCGTCGTCATGCTCCGTCTCCTTCTGCCGATGATTCCTGCGAGCGGCGGGGCAGGACGAAGCGCACGTTGGTCCCCTCTCCCAGGGTGCTCTCCACGGTGACCCGCCCCCCGTGCTCTTCGATGATCCTTCGCGTGATGGCGAGCCCGAGCCCCGTCCCCTCGCCGACCGCCTTGGTCGTGAAGAAGGGAGCGAAGACCGATCCGAGGTCGCCCGGGGCAATCCCCGTGCCGGTGTCCCTGACCTCGACGACGACCGTCGACGCCGGGTCGGGTCCGGGGGCGGTGCGGAGCACGACGCGGCCGCCGGCGGAGCAGGCGTCGATCGCGTTGTTGAGCACGTTGGCAAGCGCTTCCTCGAAGTGGACGGGGTCGAGATCGCACTCGCCCACGCCGCCGAGATCGGCGTCGAGCTGCGCGGCGCTCCCCCGGATGCGGGGCGAAACGAGGCGCAGGGTCTCGCTCGCGAGCTCGTCGAGGTCGGTCGGGACGCGCACGAGCGGCGCGTCGCGGGTGAGATCGAGCAAACGCTGCGTGATCGTCTCGATGCGGCGGAGCGCCTCCGTCATCAGATCGAGCGTGTCCGTCGTGTCGGGGTCGGCGCCGGCGCCGAGGCGCGCGCCGAGGAGCTCGACCGAGCTGAGGAGGCCGTGGAGCGGGTTGCGGATCGCGTGCGCGACCCCGGCCGAAAGCTCTCCGACGCGGGCGAAGCGCGCGCGCGACAGGGCGACTCGCTCGTGCTCGAGCCGGAGCTGCTCGGCGCGACGCAGGCGCTCGGCGATCGACTGCACGAAGTAGACGACGCCCAGCATCATGAACGTCATGCTCACGATGCGCCCGGCGACGACGCCGAGCGTGGGCGGCAACGGTCGCTCCACCAGGGGCACGACGGGCAGCAAGCCGCCTCGCTGGACGAGGACGAGGGCGGTGTACAGGAACGCGCCGAAGAAGCCGATGCGGGCGGCGACGAGCGGCGGCAGCAGCATGGCCCCGATGGCCATGTGGAAGGCGAAGAGCACGGCGAAGGGGTTGTCACCACCGCCGCTCAGGCCGAGCAGCGCCGCGAGCGCCACGAGGTCGAAGGCGATCTGCCCCGCGATCAGGCGCTCTCCGGCGACCACCGAGGCCTGCGCCGACCGTCCGAGGCGAACGGCCCACGCGGCGTTGGCGGCCGCCATGGTGCCAGCGACCGAAACGAGCGGCCACGGCGCCGACAGACCGCGGAAGTGGGCGCCGGCGGCCGTGGCCGCGAGGACGCCGCCGATCGCGACCCAGCGGAGCCGCACGAGCCACCGCAGCCGCTCCCGGACCGCGGCGAGGTCGGCCGCCGCACCGGCGCGGTCGACGGGCGCTGCGCCCAACGGAGGTGCCATCGGCGGCGGAGGATACCCGCACGAGGCGCGTGGTAGCGAGCCTCGAAGGGGCGCCGGAGGCTCCTGCCATCGGCGACGGTCCGACGCCGCCGCCGCAGTGCTATGCCCTGCCGATGACGAGCCTGAAGCCCCCTGCCCGCGGCGTCGCCGACTCGACCACGACGATGACGGAGTTCGTGATGCCGTCGCACGCGAACGCGCTCGGCAGCGTCTTCGGCGGCCAGGTGATGGCGTGGGTCGACCTCGCCGCCGCGATCTGCGCGCAGCGCCACACGGGGTCGATCGTGCTCACCGCGGGCATCGACGAGCTGTGCTTCGAGCGGCCGATCCGCGTGGGCGAGGTCGCGCTCGTCACCGCCTACGCGACGGCCGCGTTCGGCACGTCGCTCGAGATCCGGGTCGAGGTGCAAGGGGAGAACGCGACGACCCGCGAGCGCTGGCCGTGCGTGAGCGCGTTCGTGACGTTCGTCGCGGTGGACGCCGAGCTGCGGCCGGCGAAGGTGCCGCCGCTCGAGCTCCACGGCGACGTCGAGCGAGCGGCAGCGGCCGCTGCGGCGGCACGTCGCGCCGCGCGTCTCGCGCGCAGGGCGCGGACCTGACGCGGCCGCGCGCGCGTTCGTGCTAAGGGTCGCCCGCGCGCCCCATGCCGACGGCCCCGAAGAGCCCCACCCCGCCCCGCTGGAGGGCGCTGCTGCCGTGGATCGCGCTCGCCGTGCCCTCGGTGCTGTATCGCCTGCCCGCGCTCGCGAACGCCGACGGCACGAACTCCGACGCGGCGATCTGCGGCCTGCAGGCGATGCACATGCTGCGCGGGGAGCTCTCGTTCTTCCTGCACGGCAGCGGCTACCAGACGTCGGTCGACTCGGCGGTGGCCGCGCTCTTCTTCCTGCCCTTCGGCCCGAGCGGCCTCGCGCTGATGATCTCGACGCTCGCGGGGCACCTCGTGCTCACCGCGCTCGCGTTCTCGATCCTGCGCCGACACCTGCCGACGTGGTCGGCCGTGATCGCGACGCTGCCGCTCGTGCTGACGCCCGGGCCGCTCCACACCTACATCCTCTATCCGCCGCGGCAGGCGTCGCTGACGCTCGCGGTGGCGGCCTTCTTCGCGGTCGAGATCGCGTCCGGGTCGCTCGCCCGCCTGGCGATCGGCGCGGCGCTCGCCGGCCTCGCGTGCTTCGCCGACCCGTACGCGATGATCTTCCTGCCGGTGATCGGGCTGCACGCGCTGCTGGTCGCGCGCGGCGACGCGCCGGCGCCCACCGATCGAGCCACCTACGGCAGGCGCGTGGCGGCGATCGCGGGGGGCGGCGTCGCCGGGCTGGCGCCGTTCTGGTTGCTCACGCACAGCGCCGGCGCCTCGCGCGGCCCGATGACGCTCACGGCGGCCGTGCTCGCGCGCAACGGGAAGCTGCTCTGGGAGGATTGCCTCCCTTGCCTGCTCGGCACGAAGGTCTACTTCGAGAAGCACGGATCGGACTGGGGCCCGTGGCAGCCGCCGGCCGCCGTGCGCGCGCTCGAGATCGTGGGGGCGTCGACGTTCGTCGCGGCGATCGCGTTCGGCGCGGTCGCGTTCGGGATGAGCAAGCGCGTGCCGTGGGGCGTGCGCCGCCTCGGCCTCGTGGGGGCGATCATGGCGCCGGTGGCGATCGGCGGGTTCCTGGTCTCGCCGATGGTCATGGACTTCTTCTCGACGAGGTACCTCGCCGCGATCACGCTGCTCGCCCCGCTCGCGCTCGCGCCGGCGGCGCACCTGCTCGGCACGCTCCGGCTCGGCGGCGCGATCGCGCCGTACCTCGCCACGGCCGCGATCGCGGGCTGGGTGCACTACGGCAGTGACGTCGACGGCCTCTCGATCGCGAGCCGCGCGGCCCTGGCGAACGACGAGCAACGGCTGGGGGCGCTGCTCCGCGAGAAGGGCATTCGCTACGCCGTCGCCGACTACTGGGTCACGTATCGCCTGTCGCTGCTCTACCGCGAAGCCCCGGCGTTCGTGCCGAAGAACCCCGCCGAGGACCGCTACAAACCGCACCGCGACGCCTTCGAGGCCTCGCCTCGCGTCGCCTACGTGTACGACGCGCGGCGATCGCGCGAGCCGAAGGGCGAGGTCGAGGCGCGCGTGCGGCGCGACGACACGGGCTTCGACCCGGCCTGCGAGCGGCTCGAAGCGGGCGAGTTCACCATTCTGCTCCTGCAGCGCAAGCCCGGCGCGGACCCCGCGAAGAGCGCGCTCTAGCGACGGCGCTTGGCCGGTCGACGGGCCGGTTCGGCGCGCGCGCCCGGCCGTCCGGGCGTGCCTCGCGACCGGCGCGGGAGTACGAGCGCGCGATGGACTCGACGCTCCCCGTCATCGACGCCTGGATCCAGCACCCCACCCCGAGCTTCGCTCGACACCCGATGTTCGCCTCGCTCCGACGCTGGACCGGCGCCGACGAGATCCCCGACGAGCTGCCCATCGAGCTGACCGTGGCCGCCCTCGACGCGGGCGGCGTGCGGACGGCGATCCTCTCGGCCTGGTGGGGCCCCGGCGGACCGCTCATCTCGAACGACGAGGTCGCGGCCTGCATTCGGGCGTACCCCGACCGCTTCGCCGGGCTGGCCTCGGTCGACCTGGCGCACCCGATGGCGGCCGTCCGCGAGCTGCGCCGCGCCGTGCGGCAGCTCGGGCTTCGAGGCCTCCGCGTGCTGCCCTGGCTCTGGAACCTGCCGCCGAACGACCGGCGCTACTACCCGCTCTACGCGGAGTGCGTCGAGCTCGGCATCCCGTTCTGCCTTCAGGTGGGGCACGCCGGGCCGCTGTGCCCGTCGGAGCCGGGGCGGCCGATCCCGTACCTCGACGACGTGGCGCTCGAGTTCCCGGAGCTCGTCATCGTCGCGGGCCACATCGGCTACCCGTGGACCGACGAGATGATCGCGCTCGCGACCAAGTACCCGAACGTCTACATCGACTCGTCGGCCTACAAGCCCTCGCGTTACCCCGCGTCGTTCGTGGCGTACCTGGGCGGGCACGGCCGGCGAAAGGTCCTCTTCGGCAGCAACTTCCCGATGCTGCTCCCGGGCTCGTGCCTGGACCAGCTGCCCGCGCTCGGCCTCGACGACGAGGCGACGCGGCTGTTCCTGCACGACAACGCCGCGCGCGTGTTCGGACTGACGACCTGAGGGGAGCGTCTCCGCGGGGCACGCGCCGCCCCCGCGCTGCGCGAGGCGCCGCCGCGAACGCGCCCAGCACACGGGCGAGCGACGAGCCGCGCGCGGCGGTTGCTCCCGGGTCGAAGTTGTGACAGTTTCCGCCGTCCTTACAGCAGCTTGCCCCCGTAGCTCAGTGGATAGAGCAGCGGTTTCCTAAACCGAAGGTCGCAGGTCCGATTCCTGCCGGGGGTGCCCGATTCGTGAGTCGAGACGCCTACTTGCGGCGACTGCTCGGGCGTTCAGCGTCGGCCGGTGTCCCGATGGAGTCCCGATCGTCGATGGCGCGGGCGA
>CAIVJW010000073.1 GCA_903906315.1 uncultured delta proteobacterium
CGCCCTGCGCCGCGCCACCCTGGCCGCCGCCGCCCTGCGCCGCGCCACCCTGGCCGCCGCCGCCCGCCCCCGCGGCGACGAGGTCGTACTCGAAGAGCGGCGTCGGCAGCGTGTAGACGCAGCCGTCCGAGGCCTGGAAGTGCTGGACGGATTGAATGGCGACGTGGGCGGGCGCCTTCGTCCACGCCACGCCCTTGGCCTGGTAGCGGACGTCCTTGCCCGAGGCCACCGCGGAGAAGGCCCACGCCGCCGGCACGGCCTCGGCCGCCGTGTGCGTGCCGGCGACGTAGCCGAGGGTCAGCGACTTGAAGAGGCCAGGCGCGGCGACGACGGTGAAGCCGTGCGCGATGGCCTCGTTCGCCACCGTGCTCCCGATCGCCGGAACCACGTCCTTGACGACGAGCGTCTGCGGCGCGTCGATCGTGCCGCAGGTCGCGGTCGCGGTGGTCGTGCCGCCGGCGGCACCCGAGCCATCGTCGCTGCTGCTGCACGCGGCGACGGCGAGGCCGAGGGAGGCGCCGAGGAGCGAGGCGACGAGCGAGCCGAAGAAGGAGGACATGGCGCGCGAAGGTGGCCGGCCGCGCGCACCACGTCAAGCGGCGGGCACCGATCCGGCGGTGAGGTGCGCGGGCCGCGCCGCCGCCGGCGGGCGGCCGGTCGCCACTGCCATCCTGTCATCGGGGCACACTCCACTTCGCCAAATCGCCCGGGACTAGAACGCGATCGCGCGGGCGCCGCCGAGAAACTGCGCTTCGTGTGGCTGGTTCGCGGCTTGCTGAGTGGCCTGGACATGAAACCGGCGACCACCGACTCGAAGGCTTCTACAGGTCAGACCGTGCTCGTCATCGGCGGCAGCGGCGGGCTGTCGGGCCGCTACCGCGACATCGTCGAGGAACACGGCTGCTCGCTCCGCCACTACGAAGACAAGGTGCCGCCCGGCGCCCGCAGGCGGCTCGGGCGCGTCGCGCTCGTGGTGATCATGGTGGGCATGGTCTCGCACGCGCTGCGCGATCAGGTGAAGGGCCTCGTCGACGACGCCCCGGTGGTCTACCTCCGCACCGCGTCGACGTCGGCGCTGCGCGCGGCGATCGAGCGCTGGGCGGCGTGAAGGCCGGGCCGTCGGCGGCGCCGCTCACTTCACGGGCGACAGGATCACCTGAACGACGCCGTTCGGCGCGGGGAGCGCGCGGGCCTGCGTGCCCGAGCCGCCTTCCGGGCCCTGCAGCGCCGCGCCCAGCTTCTCGAGCACGGGCACGGTGAGCCGGCGAGGCGCCCTGCGCGGAGGCGGCGCGATCCCGCCGCGCCGTGCCGCGCATCGAGGGATGCTACGCTGCGGCCGAAATGCGCGACGCCAGGTTGGACGATCCGAGGACCGGACGCGGGGCGCGCGTCCCCTCGGGCGACGGAGGGGCGCGGGCGATGAAGGTCGTGTCGATCGTCGTGCCCGCCTTCGACGAGGCGGGATCGCTGCCGGAGCTCCACCAGCGACTGACACGCATGGCGGAGCGTGAGGCGGCCTACCGCTTCGAGATCCTCTTCGTGGACGACGGGAGCTCGGACGACACGATCGACGTCCTGCGCGCGCTCCGCGGGGGCGACCCGCGCGTGCGCTTCGTCAGCCTGTCGCGCAACTTCGGCCATCAGGCGGCCCTCTCGGCGGGCCTCGACCGGGCCACGGGCGACGCCGTGGTCTTCCTCGACGCCGATCTCCAGCACCCGCCGGAGGTGATCTCCGAGCTGCTCCGCCGGTGGGAGCAAGGCGATCAGATCGTCAACACGGTGCGGCGCGACTCGACCCACGTCTCCTTCGTGAAGCGCGCGACGCGGCGAGGCTTCTATCGGCTGGTCAACGCCATCGCGAACGTCCGCGTACAGCCCAACAGCGCCGACTTCCGCCTGCTCGACCGGCAGGCCGCCGATGGGCTGCGGAGGATCCGCGAGCGCGCGCGCTTCGTTCGAGGCCTGATCTACTGGATCGGGTTCCGTCAATCGGTGGTGCTCTACGACGAGGATCCCCGCTTCGCCGGCCGGCCGAAGTACTCGCTGCGCAAGAGCTTCCAGCTCGCCTTCGACGGCATCTTCTCGTTCTCGACGGTCCCGCTCCACTTCGCGACCCTGACCGGCGCCGTGGTCACCCTCGGAGCGTTCCTCTACGCGGGATACTCGGCATACATGAAGGTCGTGGCCAAGACGGCGGTGCAGGGCTGGACTTCGCTCATCTTCGTGGTCCTGATCCTCGGGGGGGTCGAGCTCATGACGCTCGGCATCCTCGGGTCGTACATCGCGCGGATCTACGACGAGGTCCGCGAGAGGCCGCTCTACCTCGTCAAGGACGCATCGGAGGTGACGGAGGCGAGCTCCGAGGAGACGTGATCGGCGCAGCGGAGCGCGAAGCCGGGGTGCTGCCAACGAGGAGGTGAGCTCGTGAGCGAGCCCTGCGCGCGCCCGACCGCGTGCGCCGCGGGCGCTCGGTGTCGCTCGCGATCGCCCGGCGCTGATGTTCGAGCGCGGCGCTCGCGCTCGACGTCGTGCAGCTGACGAGCGGAGGCCGCCTTCATGGAGAGATCATCGAGGATTCGCCCGCCTCGGGCGTCCGGCTCGAGCTCGCGGATGGCCGCATCCGAGCGGTGCCCGCGGGCGAGGTCGCGTCCGTCGAATGCGACGCGGGCGCGCGAAAGAGCGCCGAGCCGCCTGCGCCATCACGCGATCCGCGGTCTACGAGGCGTTCCAGACGCCCTTCTTCCACGCCTTCTTCACCTTGCCGGCCGAGATCGCCCCCCTCTTCGGCGAGGGTCTAGCTCGACCCTCGCCGAAAGCACCCGTCCACGGCCTCTGTTCGAGCGTCGTCCACTGACTCGCCGGGGCTGCGGACCGGATGGATACGGAGTGCGATCAGCGCCAAGAGCGCCAACAGAAGATTCGGGGTGCAGCGAGCCTGCGCGTCCCCAGAGGGCCCCTCCTCCTTCCCTTCGCTTGGCGCCTTCCTCGGTCCGCACCCCGACACCCGTGAACGCGGCGGATCCCCCCGGCCGGCGCCGCGCTACTGCCCTGACCCCGGCCCGCGATCCGCGGGCGCCTTTTCGAGCAGCGGTGGCCCCGAGACGGGCAGCCACAGCTCGAACACCGCACCTCCCGACTCCCCCGGTCGATAGGCGATCTCGCCCCCGTGCTCGAAGACGATCCGCTGCACGATCGCGAGGCCGAGGCCGGTGCCGTGGTCCTTGCTGGTCGCGTAGGGATCGAAGAGGCGGGGGAGCATGTCGGGGCTGACGCCGGGGCCGTTGTCGCGCACGACGACGCGCACGCGGTCGCCGGGCAGGAGCGCGAGCTCGACCGCGACGCGCGGGCCGCCGGGGGCCGAGGCCGCGGCGTCGAGGGCGTTCTGGATGAGGTTCGTGAGCACCTGGACCAGCTGGTCGCGATCGGCGCTGACGGGGGGGATCGCGGCGGTCTCGAGCGTGACGGGCGGCGGGCCCGGGCCTTCGGAGGCGCTCGCGTGCAGCGCGACGACGCTGCGCGCGACGGCGGCGAGGTCGATGGGCTCGGGGCTCGGCGCCGGGAGGCGCTCGAAGCGCGTGAACTCGGTGACGATGTTCGCGATGCGGTGGACCTCGTCGAGCACCGTCTTGGTCGCCTCGTCGAAGTAGTCGTCGAACGCGGGGTCCTCGCGCTGGCGCAGGCGTCGGAGCGTCTCGATGGCCGCGCGGATGGGCGCGAGCGGGTTCTTGATCTCGTGGGCGACGCGGCGCGCGACCTCGCGCCGCGCCGCGATGCGCTCGGTCGCGGCCAGGCGCCGGCGCATGGCCGTCAGCTCGTCGATCGTGCGGTTGAAGGCGTCGGCGAGCGCCGCGATCTCGCGCCCGCCGCGCGCCTTCACGCGCCGAGGCTCGCCGGCCACGACCTCGCGCGTCTCCCTGGCGAGCGCGACGATGGGGCGCGAGAGGCTGCGCGCGAGCACCCAGCCGATCGCGAGCGCGAAGGCGAGCGCGGTCCCGCCGGCGACGCCGATCGCCGCGTCCATGCGCGCCAAGGCCCGCGTGAGGTCGCCCCGGGCCGTCGACGCGACGCCGCGCAGGCCGGCGATCTGGGGGACGTCGATCGTGCGCACGACCGTGTCCTCGGCGACCGGCGGCGGGGGCTGGCTCGGGTCGACGGCGGCGAGGTCGACGCCGAACGCCCGGCCTCGCTCGAGGATGGACGCGATGCGGCGCGATCCGACGAGCCCGACGGTCACGCCGCCCTTCGTGCGCGCGCAGTGCACCTCGAGCGACGGATCGGCGCCCGGCGCGCCCGGCCGGAAGCGCGGGGGCCCGCCTGCCGGTTTGCCGACGAGCGCGGCGAGGCGCTTGTCCTTGGTGCCGATGCGGCCCACCTCGCGCGCGCCGAGGACCGTGCCGTCGCCCGTGACGAGCACGAGGTCGTCGAGGCGCAGCGCGGCGGCCTGATCGGGGACGTAGTAGCGGATCGCGATGCGGCGGTCCTGGTCGAGCGCCATGGCGTCGCCGCGCGCGGCCTCGAGGCCGACGAGCACCTTGTCGACGATCGTGTCGTGCTCGCATTGCGGGGCGAGCAGGCGCTCGAGCGACCGAGCCTCCCAGGCGAGCTCCTTTTCCACCCCCGCGTGCGCGGCCTCGATGCGCGCGGCAAAATCGGCCTCGATGATCTCGCGGGCGTCCTCGCGCAGGCGCGCGCCGACGAGCGCGGTCGCGACGATGGCGACGAGCCCGAAGGCGATGAGGAGGCGGGCGGCGAGGGGCACGGGGAGCTCCGGCGACGGGCGCGACGCTACCAGAAGCCGGAGCACGCCGGCCCGCGCAAGGCGAACGCTCGATCGCGCCCTCGCAGGCCCGCGACGCGGCGCGACACGCCCGGCACGCGCCCGGGAGTCGGTGCTAGGCTGCGCCGCGCGGGCCGCGGGGCTCGCGCAAGCCACCATGCACCCTCGCCACCTCGGCGCGCCGCTCCTCGTGATCTGCCTCGCGCTCGCCTCCAGCGTGGTGGCCAAACAGGCGAGGGAGTACACGGGCGAGCTGTTCGTCGCGCTGGGCGTGGTCTCGGCGGGGGCGCTGCTCGCCGGGTCGCTGCGCGCAGCGCAGGCCGAGGACGCCGCCGATCGCAGCAAGGGCGAGATCGCCGCTGTCGCGACGTCGCTCGAGGAGATCGCGCCGCGCCTCGTCGACGGCGCGCAGCGGCTCGTGCGCGGCAGTGAGGAATGCGTGGGCCAAGCGCGCGACGCGGCGGCCGCGATCGCGGCGTTCGGACAGCGCACCGAGGCGATCGCGGGGCGCGCGGCCGAGTCCGCCAAGCTCGTCGTCCACCTCGAGGCCTCGAACGACGCGGCGGCGCGGGGGATCGGCGAGCTTGCGGCCAGCGCGCGCGAGGTGACGTCGTCGACGGCCGAGCTGGCCGCTTCGGTCCGCGAGGTCGCGAGCCGCGTCGGCGCGATCGCGCGCCCGGCCGAGGAGGCGATCGCCTCGATGGTCGCGAGGCTCGGGTCGGTCGACGACGCTCCGTCGAGCGCGACCGAGGCGGCGCGCCTCGCGGAGGAGGCCGCCTCCGACGCCGAGAAGGGCGCCGAGGCCGTGCTCAAGGCGACGGGCGAGATCGCGCGCATCAAGGAGTCGAGCCGGGACGCGGCCGCCGTGATCGCGGTCCTCGGATCGCGCCTCGACGCGGTCGGGCACATCGTCGCCGTGATCGACGAAGTCGCCGAGCAGACCAGCCTGCTCGCGCTGAACGCGGCGATCCTCGCGGCCCAGGCCGGCGAGCACGGCAAGGGCTTCGCGGTCGTCGCCGAGGAGATGAAGGACCTGGCCGATCGCGAGGGCGGGATCACCAAGGAGATCGGCGATCTCGTCGAGGCGATCCAGGCCGAGTGCGCGAGCGCGATCCGCGCGGTCGAGCGCCGGGAGCACGACGTCGATCGCGGCGTCGAGGTCTGCGCCGACGCGGATCGCGCGGTGAAGAAGGCCCTCGACGGCGCGCAGCGGTCGGCGCTGACCGTGGGGGCCGTGGCGCGCGCGACGGTCGACCAGGCCAAGGGATCCAAGCAGGCGGTCGACGCGATGGGGCGCCTCGCCGAGAGCGTGCAGCAGCTCGCGGCCGTGACCTCGCAGCAGGCGCGCGGATCGGACCTCGTCGCCAGGAGCGTGGATCGTCTGCGCGGCGCCGCGCAGCACCTCGAGCAGTCGATGCAGGATCCGGCGCGCGGCGGTCGCCTGGCGATCGAGGCGCTGGCGGAGGTCGGGGCGCTGGCGCAGGGGGCCGAGGCCGACCGGCGCGCTTCGGCGCGCGACGGCGAGCGGCTGATCGAGTCGGCGCGGCGATCCGAGGAGCTGGCGCGCGCGCAGGAGGACGCCGTGCGCAGGCTGTCGAGCTCGTCGGAACGCGTGCGGCGCGCGGCGGGCGGCTGACCGAGGACCCGATGGCGATCACGATCCTCGTCCGCAATCCGCGGCGCGGCGCGGCCGGCGCGGCGTCCGGCTCGCCCTCGCCGAGCGAGCCGTCGCTCTCGTTCGACACCCCGCGGCTCGTGATCGGCCGCGGCGACGGCTGCGAGCTCCGCCTGCCCGACCCGAGCGTCTCGTCACGGCACGCATCCATCCGGCAGCGCGGCGCGGAGTACATCGTCCTCGACGAGGGCAGCACGAACGGCACCTTCCTGGCGGCGTGCGCGGCAGGCGGCGCGCCGGGCATCCAGGTCAAGCTGGCCGCGCAGTCGCCGCGCGTGATCCGGTCCGGGGACCTCGTGCGCGTGGGGCGGGTGTGGCTCGAGCTTCGGCTCGACTCGGCCATCTCCAACGCGACGGCGGCGACCGCGAAGGACCTCGCGCTCGAGCTCGTCACGCGCGCGCTCGCGGCCGCGGGTGAGGACGCGCGCCCGCGCCTGCGCGTCGTCGAGGGGCCGGACGTCGGCAAGGATCTGCGCCTCGGCGAGCCCGGGCGGCACTACCTTGTCGGGCGCGCGAAGGACGTCGACCTGCCGCTCGATGACGAGGACGCGTCGCGCCGACACTTCGACGTGGTGCTGCGCGGCGACCGCGCCATGGTGTGCGACCTCGGGTCGAAGGGGGGATCGGCCCTCGGCGACGTGCCGCTCGAAGCGCAGCCGGTCGCGTGGAAGCCGGGCACGAGGCTCTACGCCGGCGGCAACGTGTTCACGCTCGAGCTGGCGGCCGTCGAGGCGCTCGCCGAGCTCGAGCGCGGGCCCGACGAGGTGCTCCGATCCGGCGAGGTCGTCGATCCGCCCTTCGATGCGCCCCCGCCCTCGCCGGCCGAGCCGACGCCCGAGGCGCCCGACGTCTCCGAGGACGATCGCGCGCCGCTGCGGCGACGCGACGCCGCGCCCGCGTCGCAGCCCCGAGGCGAGGAGTCGAGCTGGGGCCTCGCCGACGGCGCGGTGATGCTGATCGCGCTGGGCGTGCTCCTCGTGAGCGTCGTCGGCTTCTTCTGGCTGCTCCGTCGGTAGGCCGCCGGAGCGGGCTGCCCCTCACCGCCTTCCTCGAGGTGCGCCCGGTGACCGCCGGCGAGGCGCGCCCCGGCGATCCGCCGCCGCGCGCGCCCGGCGTCGCGGTGCTACACCCCGCGCGATGGGGCTCTTCGACGTCCACGCTCACCTCACGCACCCGCGGATCGCGGCCGACGTCGCGGCGATCTGCGCCCGCGCGCGCGCCGCAGGCGTCACGACGATCATCACGAACGGGCTCAACCCCGAGGACAACGAGGCGGCGCTCGCGCTCTCGCGCCTCGAGCCGATGGTGAAGCCCGCGTTCGGCCTGTACCCCGTCGACGCCGTGCTGAACGAGATGCACGCGATGGGCAGCGACTACCCGCGCGATGGCGGGCCGTTCACGGCGGACGAGGGGATCGCGTGGGTGCGCGACCACGTCGGCGAGGGCCTCGCGGTCGGCGAGATCGGCCTCGACGGTCACTGGGTGCCCGAGGCCCTCTGGCCCCGGCAGGAGGAGGTCTTCCGCGAGCTCGTGCGGATCGCGATCGACGCGGACAAGCCGATCATCGTCCACACGCGCCGGCGCGAGCGGCGCGCGCTCGAGATCCTGCGCGAGCTCGGCGCCACGCGCGTCGACTGGCACTGCTTCGGCGGCAAGGTGAAGCTCGCGCGCGAGATCGCCGAGGCGGGCCACTACCTCTCGATCCCCGCGAACGCCCGGCGATCCGAGTCGTTCACGCGCATGATCGAGACCTTGCCGCGCGACCGCGTGCTCCTCGAGACCGACTGCCCCTACCTCGGGCCGGACCGCGAGAAGGCGAACGAGCCCGCGAACGTGCGCGGCACGGCCGAGTACGCGGCCGAGCTGTGGAAAGTGCCTCTCGCCGAGGTCGAGGCCCGGATGGCCGAGAGCTTCGAGCGCCTCTTCGGCG
The DNA here is from genome assembly GCA_903906315.1 of uncultured delta proteobacterium. Taxonomy (GTDB): domain Bacteria; phylum Myxococcota_A; class Polyangia; order Polyangiales; family Polyangiaceae; genus CAIVJW01. The sequence goes on from CAIVJW010000073.1 coordinate 8,383, forward strand.
TGGCGCCGTAGCCTCCACCAAATCCAATTCCGATCTCGCGCGTCACAGGTCGTCGTGCCCCCGCGATGAGGGGGTGAGATCGCCCGGCGCGGCGCCCGGCGAAGACAACCAGCGAAGGAGAGGGGCGATGCGGCCTCCGTGGACTCGTGCGTTCGGGTGGCGCGCTCGCGCGATCGCCCTCGGTCTCGTCCTCGTCGGCGCGGCGTGCGGCCGCGGGGGATCACCGCCGACCCGGGCGGCGGAGGTGCCGCCGTCCGCGGCGCCCACGACGGCCGGCGTCGGGGCGGAGGGCGCCGGCTTGCGCGCCGTGCCCGGGCTGCCGATCGACCCCGGGCACACCGTCGGCGATCCGACGATCCTCGAAAACCTCGCGGTTTTCCCCGTGTATGCGCGGGCGCAGGAGGACATCGGCGACTTTCTCACGCTCGACTCCGCGCTCGCCAAAGGCAGCGCCGTCGTGCGCGAGCTCGGGCCCGAGGCCGACGCCGTGCCGCTCCCGGATCGCGCGGCGAACGAGGAGCCCGCGCAGCAGCGATCACCGCAGGCGCAGCTGCAGAACGCCCCGATCCAGCGGGTCGCGAACCGCGCGCGGGGCGACGGCGCGCAGGTGAACACGCTCGTGATCGAGAACAAGGGCGAGCTGCCGATCCTCGTGCTCGCGGGGACGGTCGTGAAGGGCGGCAAGCAAGATCGGCAGATCGGCCAGGACTTCGTGGTCGGCGCGCGGTCGACCACGCCGGTCGACGCGTTCTGCGTCGAGCACGGCCGCTGGACGCAGACGCGCGAGGGCGTCGCGACGAACGGCCAGTTCGCGACGGCGCCGACGCTCGCCAACGACGAGGTGCGCGCGGCGGGGCAGTACGAGCGCAATCAGTCGCAGGTCTGGGCCAAGGTCGGCAAGGTCAACGCGGCGACCAAGAAGGCGAGCGCGTCGGGCACGCTGATGGCGACGCTCGACGACGCGGATCTCAAGGCCGCGCGCGCGAGGCTCGCCGGCGGCGCGCGCGCCCACCTCGACGGGGTCGAGGCCGCGGGGGACGTGGTCGGCGTCGCGTACGCCGTCGACGGCGAGGTGCGCGCGGTGCGCTTCTTCCTGAACGCGAAGATGTTTCGCCAGTACGAGCAGACGTTGGTGGAGACCGCGGCCGTCGACGCCGTCACCGCGCAGGCGACCGCCAAGGGCGCAGGCAAGCCGGTCGGATCCGGCGAGGCGACCGCGAAGGCGGTGGTCGACTTCGTGACGAAGGTCGGGTCCGGCCGGCGGGAGGAGCGCGACACGGCGGCGGAGAACGTCAATGCCTATCAGTTCTCCGACGACGGGTGGTCGTCGCAGGCCACGATGAAGCCGAAGGCGGGCAAGCCCGCGAAGGCCGTGACCAAGGATTTCCTGCGGAAGAAGTGATCGGCCGCGAGCGGGCCGAGGGGTGAACGTCCCGCTCGCCATGACGGCCCGTAGCGGCTGATATGTGATGCAGCACACAGACCACGCTGCGCGGCGACGGGCGGGCACACCGTGGGGAGGCGTCGTCGCAACGAGGAACGGCTCGATCCGGGGTCAGCGCTCGCGAAGCGCGCCCGCGTCGACCTCGTAGCGCCTCGTCGCAGCGGCCCCGCGCGCGAACGAGACGACCGTCGTCGACACCTTGGCCCCGCGATCGCCGTCCGGCGCGACCAGCGTCAGCACGGCCGTCGCCCCGAGGCGCGCCGCGTGCTCGATCTCGCCCAGCTCGAGGCGAACCTCGACCGCCGATCCCGCGCGCAGGGGCACGACGGCCGATCCGATGCCGAGGCGCGCGTCGCCCTCGTCCGCGGGCATCGGCGCGCCGATCGCGGTCGTCCACAGCGTCGGGTGCAGCTCCGGGTGCGCCCACGCGAGCGTCACGCGCGCGCCGTCGCGGGCGCCGCGGCGCTCGTCGGAGCGGAGGCGATCGAGGCGCGCGCCGATCGCCCGGGCCTCGTCGGACCGGCCCGCGCGCGTCGCGGCGAGCGCGCCCCACGCGAGGAACGTCGTCCGGAACGCCGAGGCCGTGGCGGCTGCGCTGCGCGGCTCGTCGGCCGGCCCCGCGGCGGCCGCGCGCAAGGTCCACTGGATCGCGGCCTCGAGCCGGCCGAGGCCCTCGGCCGCCGCCGCGATCGAGATCGCGACCGTGGTGTCGTCGGGCGCGAGATCGGCGAGCGTCTCGTACTGGCGCATCGCGTCGGCGAAGAAGCCGTGCGCGCGCAGCAGATCGCCGAGCCAGCGGCGCGCGACGGGGTCGTCGGGGGCAAGCTCGACGATCTCGCCGAACGCGCGCCTCGCCTCGGCCTCGTCTGCCGCGCGCGCCGCGGGGTCGGGCGCGCGCGCCGCGATCCGCAGGAAGAGCTCGCCCACCGCCGTGCGCACGCCCGCGCTCGCGTCGGGCCGCGCGCGCAGCTCGCGGGTGAGCGCGCGCGCGCCGGCCACGTCGCCCGCGTCCTCGAGCGCGTCGAGCAGCCGCAGCGCGACCGCGAAATCGTCCGGCCACGCGGCGCGCAGCGCTCGCAGCTTGCGCGCGCGATCGCCGGGCGACGAGGCCTCGCGCACGACCTTGGCGAGCTCGCCTGGGTCGATCGCCTTGAGCCCCAGCGCGGCGTGCAGCTCGCGCGCCTCCTCGGGCGTGCGCCCGCGGACGACCAGGCCGCGATACACGACGTCGGCCGCCCACGGGTTCGGGGCGAGCGCGCGCCAGAGGGCGACCCTTCCGCGCGGCGTCGAGAGCGCGTCGAGCATCAGCGCGAGCAGCCGCGCCCGCTCCCGGACCGTGGGCGCCTCGCACGTCACGAGCGCGTTCTCGTAGGTCTGCGCGAGCATCGCGGGGATCGGCGCCGCGCGGGCGATCCGCTCGCGCCAGAGCGCCACGCGGTCCTCGAACGGCGCCGCGGCCGCGTCGCCGCACGGGCGCGCCGCGCGCGGCAGGACGCCGACGGTCACCGTCGCGCGCACCGGCGCCGCGGGCTCGGGCGGCGGCGGTGCGACCTTCGGCGCGGCCTTCGGATCCTCCTTCGCTGCGGAGGCCGCGGCGCCGTCCGGCGCGAACGCGAGCGGGACGAAGGCCGTGACCGTCCCGCCCTCGGGCACCGGGAACGAGAGCGCGCGGAGCGACTGCGCCACGCACGCGACGACCGTGCTGTCGGGCAGATCCGAGCCGGCGTTCGCGACGCCCTGCACGGTGCCGTCCTTGCCGATCGTGAAGCGCGTCCCGACGCGGCCCTGCAGGTTCGGGTTGCTCTGCAGGCCGTTCTCGTAGCAGAGGCGGTACCGGCCGAAGCTCTGCCGCACGATCCGCTGCACGACCTCCGGCGGCAGCCCGCCCTTGACCGTGATCGCGCCCAATCGAACGACGGGTGGGCTCGACCGGTGATTGCCGCCGAGCCGCCCGTGGCCCGATCCGAAGCCCTGTCCGGTGCCCGTCCCCGCGCCGTGGCCGATCGTGCCGATGCTGCCCAGGCCGATCCCCTCGCCGCGCCCACCGCCGCTGTCGCCGATGCCCGAGAGGCCGAGGCCGCCCGCGCCGAAGGCGTCGCCGACCTCGTCGCCCCACAGGTTTCCGCGCGCCGAGAGCGCGTCGTTGCCGATCGCGTCGTCGCGGCCCCACGAATCGCCCTTCGCCCGGGCCTTTCCGTCGACCGAATCCGGCGACGTCGCCCCGGCCGGGGCCGGCGCGCTGTTGCCGCCGCTCGGTCCGGGCGCGCGCTTGGCCTGCTCCTCGTTCGCGCTCCGTCGGTCGAGACCGCCTGCGACCTTGCGTCGCGCGCCCTCGTCGTCGGAGGTCGCGCGGGCCCGTTCGGCGTCCTCGGTCGTCGCGGACCGCGTGCGCGGTTGCGAGGGGATCGGCGCGGCGACGCGGGAGCGGTCGGCGGCCTTGCGGCGCGCGAGGTCCTCGCGCTCCTCGCCCGTGAGCTCGTTCGTGGTCGGCACGTAGAGCGACGTGACCGGCGTGACGATGCCGTGGCGCATCCCGAGGTCGACCATCGCAGCGCGCCCCACGCGCTCGTCGAGGAGCTGCGCGAGCCGGCCCTCTGCCCAGCGTTGCGCGAGATCGCCCCGGTCGTCGAGCGCGCGCACGTCGAGGCGCTGCGTCACCGGAGCGGCGCCGGGGCCACGCGTGACGACGCTCGTCGGCGACGCGGGGCCGGTCGCGCGCCCGATCACGAGCAGGCTCTCGTCGGCGACGATCGCCCCCAGATCCCGCGGAAAGATGCGCTCGACCGAGGGGCCGAGATCGACCGAGGCGCCCAGCAAGGCAGGGCGCTCGGCGTGCTCGAGCACGCGCAAGGCGGCGCGCGCCGCGCTGCCGCCGTCGCCGACGCGCTCGGCGAGGCCGCCGCGCGCGAGGCCGGCGAGCAGGCCGAGATCGGCGCGCTCCCCGACCCCGAGGCCGTACACGCGCACGGGCCGCGGCAGCTTGTCGAGGCGCCGGGAGAGCGCCTCGAGCGTCGCCTCGCCCACCGTCGGCACGCCGTCGCCGACGTAGACGATCACGCCGCGGCGCGCGGGATCCAGGCGCGACGCGGCCTCCGCGAGCACGCCGCCGAGGTCGGTCGCGCCGCCGCGATCGAGGGTCGCGAGCGCGGCGAGCACCCGGCGGCGAGTCGGCTCGTCGACGGGCCCGAGGGCCGCGCGGTCCGAAGGCACGGCGTAGAGGCCCGTGTCGCTCGCCCACACCGCGGCGCGATCGCTCGGGCCGAGGTGGGCCAGCAGCGCGCCAACGGCCGCGCGCGCGACCGACAAGGAGGCCGCGTCCGTCGCGGCCGAGGCGTCGACCACGATGCCGACGTCGAGCCCCCCCGCCGGCGCCGGCACGTCGGTCGGGCGCAGGCGCACGATCACGTAGTCGGCCTCCGTCGTCGCGCGTCGCGCGGCGTCGGCGCGATCGTCGGGAGCGAGCGTGTCGACGGCGGCGGGGTGCGGCGCGCGGTAGCCGGCCGGATCGCTCGCGCCCCCATCGAAGAGCTCGATCGCGAGGTCGGCCCGCGGCACGAGGTCGTGCTCGCGGATCGTCACGGTCGTGCCGTCGCGCACGCCGTCCATCCCGACGCGCACCTCGTCGGCGCCGGCCTTCGCCAGGTCGATCCGCACCGCGAGATCCTCGATCACGGGCAGCGTGCCCTCCGCGCCCTCCGCGGCCATCGGGTAGACGTACAGGCGGCGCTCGCCGCGCGCGCCCGTCCGCCCGAGCCACTCCGCGTAGCGCACGACCACGCGCCGCGACTCGCCCGGCCCGATCGGGTAGAGCCGCGCGCGGTACACGCCTGGCGCGTCCCACTCGAGCAGCGCCGGGTCCTCCTTCGACCCCTCGTAGACGTTCGCCTGGTACTGCGCGGCCGCGGCCTTCTGCTCCTTCACGCGGCCCCAGACGATCGCGCCGCCCCGGTCGACGCCGAAGCGGTGGAGCGTCGCGCCCGGCGGCGTGCGGAAGCGGTAGAGCCCCTCGAGCACCTCGGAGGTCGCGTTGAAGAACGTCTCGTCGACCTCGGTGAGCGCGAAGTCGCCGTCGATCGTCACGCGCGCCTCGAGCCTCTGGATCGCGAGCGGCGCGCGCGGGGTGCCGTGATCGCCCGCCTTGCGTCCGCCGACCGTGCCCACGCCGAACGGCGCCGGTTCCGCCGACGGATCGGTGGTGCCGAGCCCGCCCGTCCAGTCGTCCCACGCCACCACCGGCGTCGCCGTCGCCGCAGCTTCCCCGACGTGGAGCCGCTCGCCGGCGCGCGCGCGCACGTCCGCCGTCGCGCGGACCTCGCCCGCGAGCACGTACGCCTCGGTCGCGCCCGGCCGCGCGTCGATCGACGCGCGCACGTGCGACAGCTCGAGCTTGCCCGTGGGCGTCGCCAGCCGGGTCGCGCCGGCCTCCGGCGTGTCGACGAAGGCGCGCCCCTCGGCGAGCTCGATCTCCGTCGCGCGCAGCACGAGCCGCGCCGGCCCGCGCACGAGCAGCGTCGCGCCGCCGTCGCGCCGGATCCACGCGAGCGCGCCCTCGGCGAGCGCGACCGCCTCGCCGTCGACGAGCCGCTCGCGCGGGTAGGGGTCGCGCTCGGGCTCCCCGGGCAGCGTCACCTTCACCCCGCGCCGCACGACGCGCAGCTCCGCCCAGGTCTGCGTGCGCGGCTTGCGAGGCGGCTCGGGCGCGCCGCAGCCGGCGCCGATCGCGGCGATCGCGGCGAGGATCACGATCGTGAGGTGGGCGCGGGGTCGGGTCATCGGGGGCTCGCGAGCGGGCGAGGCCACGCGCCCGAGGGGCGAGGCTCGGCGCGCTCGAGGTGAGTGTCCGGCCTGCGGCGTTTGTTCCCCCTCGGCGAGGCGTGGCGGCCGCACGCGATCACGGCTTCGCGGGGCGCGCCCGCCCGCGCAGCGCGGCGTTCTCGGCCGACAGGCGCGCGACGTCGGCGCGGAGCGCGGCGATCTCGCGATCGTGCTGCTGAAGCGCCGCGACGGCCATGCTCACGTAGCCGTAGAGGTCGACCCGGTCGCGCGCAGGCAGCACGGCCGGGCTGCCCGGCGGCAGGTCCTCGATGACGAAGCCGAGGTGCCGCGCCTCGTCGCCCTGCTTGTAGCGGTAGGTCGCGAGCCGCACCGCCATCAGCCCCTCGCGCAGCCGATCCGCGTCGTCGGCGCCGACGTACGCGATCGCCTCCTTCGCGCGCGCCGTCGAGATCGGGCAGCCGTCGTTGCGCACGTTCCACACGCCGTCCCTGCACTCGATCAACGTCTGCCCGCACTCGCCCGGCACCTCGACCGCGCACGGCCCCGCCCCGGTCGCGCACGCCGTGCCGACCCGCGGTCGCGGCGACGGGCAGTACGCCGGGCCGGTGAAGCAGTGCCACGAGAGCTTCGCGGCGTCGCAGCAGTTGTCGACGATGCCCGCGTCCGCGTCGCACTTCTGCTGCTCGGTGGGGAAGCTCGGGCAGAACGGCCCGCAGAAGCAGTGGGCGCCGTCGTATTCGCACGTGAGCGCGCCCGAGCACGCCTGGTCGACGGGCACCGCGGAGGGCGAGGCCGCGCAGCCTGCGGGGTTCGGCGGCACACTCGGGGGCGTGGTCGGGCACGACGCCGCGCTGCCGTAGAAGACCGGGGACGCCCACGTGCCGCCCGAGGAGCACACCCGCACGCTGTTGCAGAGCGGGTTGAAGTCGGCGCCGTACTCGCAGAGCAGGCCCTCCTTCGCGCAGGGCGCGCTCTGGCCCGGGTCCGTCGCCGGGCAGCCGGGGGCGAGCGTCCCGGTGCCCGTGCCGCCGCCTCCGCCCGCGTCTGCCCCCGCGGTCGTACCCGCGTCGGCGCGCGTCGTGCCCCCGTCGACGGTGGTCTGACCCGAGCACGCCGCGATCTCGGCGACGCTCCCGATGACGACGGCCCACGCGACCACGAACCCGGACCTGGCGGTGAAGACCATGCCGCATCATCCCGCACCGCGCGCCAGCGCGCACCGGGGAGCGTCGGCGCGGCTGCCCGACCCGGCGCCGCGCCCCCGTCAGCGCTTCTTCTTGGCCTTCTTGACCTTGGGCGAGCCGGCCTTGCTCTTGCTGCCGCCCTTGCCCTTGCTCTTGCCCTTGCCGGTCGGCGGGGCGGCCGTCCGCTTGCCCGCGCGCGCCTTCACGGCGGCGTCCCCCGTGCGGCGCGTCGCGCGCGTCTCGCGCTTCGCCCGCTGCGGCGCGTCCGCCGACGCCTCGACGATGCGCTTGGCGTAGACCTGGCGCCGCAGGATCGCGACGTCCTCGATCTGCACGGTCATGGCGTCGCCGATCGAGATCCGCTCGCCCGATCGCGTCCCGATGAGCCGCAGGCCGCTCTCGTCGATCTCGTAGCCGTCGGGCCCGAGCGACTCCATCCGCACGAGGACGTCGACGAACGGCGAGTCGATCGCGACGAACGCGCCCGTGCCGACGATCGCCGTGATCACCCCGTGGAACGTCGCGCCGAGGTGCTCGCGCATGTAGAGCGCGCGGTAGAGGTCGACGACCTCGCGCTCGATCTCCATCGCCTTGCGCTCGCGCTCGCTCGCCGTGACGGCGGCGCTCCGCAGCGCCTCCCACGCCTCCTCGCTCGCGTCGACGCGCTCCTTGCGCAGGACCGACTTCACCGTGCGGTGCACCAGCAGATCCGGGTAGCGCCGGATCGGCGAGGTGAAGTGCAGGTACGCGCTCGACGCGAGGCCGAAGTGCCCGACGTTCGCGACGTCGTACACGGCCTGCTTCATCGCGCGGAGCAGGAGCATGTGGAGCACGTCCTTCTTCTCGTGCGCCGCGATCTTCTTCAGGAAGGCGGAGAGCTTCTTCGGGTCGGCGGCGTCCTCCGGGTCGAAGGCCACGTCGAGCTCGCCGCAGAGCGTCGCGAACCGCGTCAGGCGATCGGGATCGGGCGCGGCGTGCACGCGGTAGACCGTCGGCACCGCGCGCGAGGTGAGAAACTGCGCGACCGTCTCGTTCGCGAGCAGCATGAGCTCCTCGACGAGCTGGTAGGCCTTCTTCACGCCCGGGTCGTGCGCGCGCTTCTCGACGTCGAGCGGGCGGCCGTTCTCCGGGTCGAGCACGACCTTGGCTTCGGGCAGATCGAAGTCGAGCGCGCCGCGCCGCATGCGCTCGGTGCGCAGGAGCCGCGACAGATCCCAGAGCACCTGCAGGCTCTCGCGCATCGCCTCGGCCTCGGGCTGCCGCGGCGGCTCGCTCGTGAACCCGAGCGCGCGCGCCACGCCGGGGTACGTGAGCTTCGCCGCCGATCGCATGAAGCCCTCGACCATGCGGTACTTCGTGACGTGCGCCGCCGGGTCGAGGTCGATCTCGACGCAGAGGCAGAGGCGCACGACGTCCGGCAGGAGCGAGCACAGGTTCGACGAGAGCGCCCGCGGGAGCATCGGGATCGCCCGATCCGGCAGGTAGATCGAGCACGCGCGATCGAGCGAGGAGGCGTCGAGCGCGGTGCCCGGCCGCACGTACTGCGACACGTCGGCGATGGCGACCCACGCGCGGTACGAGCCGTCCGGCAGCCGCACCGCCCACACGGCGTCGTCGTGATCGCGCGCGTCCTCCGGGTCGATCGTGGGCAGCGGGATGTGGGTGAGGTCCTCGCGCCCCTCGAGCATCTCCGGCGCGACCTCACGCCCGTAGGCCTCGGCCTCGGCGACCGCGAGCGGCGGGTGCGCCTCGTCGACCGCCTCGCGGATGAGCACCTTGGCGACCTCGGTGTTCGGCTCGCCGGGCGGGCCGAGCACGGCCTCGATCGTCCCCTCCGGGTTCTCGTCGGGGGTCTCGGGGAAGCGCGTGATCGTCACGACCGCGGCCTCGCCGTCGGCGCCGAGGTTCGCCGACCCGGCGCCCACGATCACCACCGGCCCGCGCACGCGGCCGTCGTCGAGCTCGAGCCACGCGCTCTTGCCCTTGCGGCGCAGCGTGCCCGCGACGCGCGCGTTCCTGCGCTTGACGATGGCCGTGATCTCGCCCTCGACGCCGCGGCGCGATCGCGTGACGATCCGGACGCGGACCTGATCGCCGTGCAGCGCCCCGCGCATCGAGTCGGGCGGGACGTACACGTCCTCGCCGGACGCGCCGCCGCCGACGAAGCCGAAGCCGCGCGGGTGCACCGACAGCACGCCCTCGAGCTCGGCCCCTTGGCGCTCGGCGTTCTTCTGCGACAGCCGGAATCGCTGGCCCGGCAGCGCGGTGACGCTGCCGTCGAACGCGAGGTCGTCGAGCACCCGCTGCAGGGCCGGATACGAGGCCTCGTCGACGCCGAGCCGCGCGGCGATCTCGTTGGTGTGCAGCGCGCGCGACTGCGCGCCGAGGAGGGTGATCACCGCGTCGCGGCGCGGAACGGACACGGCGGTCATGGTGGGCTCGCAGTCGCGGCAGGCGCCTTCATTGGCGCCCCCAGCGAAAGTCGAGTAGCACGTTCCCCGTGCCGCCGGACGGGTGTTCCGCGGTGACGCCTGCCCGCCATGAAGCGCGCGACCCCCCTCGTCATCCTGCTCCGGCTCGCGCTCCTCGTCGCCATCGCGGCGAGCGCGGCGCTGGTCATCGAGTACCGGAACGCCGGTGACCCCGCCTTCTGCGGCGCCGGCTCCGGCTGCTTCAAGGTGCGCGTGTCGGAGTGGAGCCACTTCTTCGGCGTGCCGCTGCCGACGATCGGCATCGCCGCCTACGTGGGCCTCTTCGGGCTCGCCCTCGTCGCGCGCACGCGCCTCCAATGGCAGGTGCTCGCCGCGCTCTCGTCGGCGGGGGCCGTGTGCGCGCTCGGCTTCATCGGCCTGCAGCACTTCGCCATTCACGCCTACTGCCCTTGGTGCATGGGCGTCGACACGGCCGCCATCGTCGCGGCCATCGCGTCGGTCACGCTGCTGCGCCGCGGCGCCGGCACGAACGCCGAGGACTTCCCCCCCGGCGAGCGCGTGACTCCGTGGGTCGTCGCGGCCGGCGCGGGGATCCTGCTGCCGTTCGTCTGGGCGCAGTACCCCGTGCACCCGCCGCTCCACCCGGAGATCGAGGCGCTCGCGGTGCCCGGCAAGGTCACCCTCGTCCAGTTCACCGACTTCGAGTGTCCCTACTGCCGGTCGCTGCACCCGATCCTCGAGGAGCTGCGACGCCAGCACGGCGACGCGCTCCACTTCGACCGCAGGATGGTGCCGCTCGAGCAGATCCACCCCGGCGCCGCCGTCGCCGCGTACGCCTACGCCTGCTCGCCCGAGTCGGCGCGCGACGAGGTCGCGGGCAAGCTCTACGCGATGCCGTCCCACGAGCTCACGCGCGAGGGCGTCGCGCGCGTCGCAGAGCCCGCCTGGCGCGCGGCGTTCGACGCGTGCGTCGACGGCCCCGAGGGCAAGGCTCGCGTCGAAAAGGACAAGCTCATCTTCGACCACGCCGGCCTGCGCGGATTGCCCCACACCGTCGTCGGCAAGTCGATCATCATCGGCGCGGACGCCGAGCGGCTCGCCCTGGCCGTCGAGATCGAGATCGCGGGCGGCCGGCCCGGGTTGCCGCTGCGGTACATGTTCCTCGCGCTCGCGGCCGTCTACGGCGCCGTCGCGGCCTGGAGCGCGCGCGCGGTGCGCAAGCCCGGCAAGGCGACCGCGCAGGCCCGACCGCCGCCGACCGTCCCCTGAACGGATAGGGGGCAATCGGCGTCGGCGCGGGTCGCCCCCAAGCGACCTACGCTCCGGGCTCGGGGCGTGAGGGCGGGCGAAATGCGCTAGTATCGCCCATGCCCGACAGCCCGAAGCTTCCCCTCGAGTTCTTCCGCCAGCTCCCCAAGGCGGACCTCCACGTCCACCTGGACGGCTCCCTCCGCCTCGAGACCATCATCGAGCTCGCCCGCGAGCAGGGCGTCGACCTGCCGAGCTACGAGCCGGAGGGCCTCCGCCTGGCGATGAACCTCGGCCAGAACTGCGGATCGCTCGTCGAGTACCTCAAGGCCTTCGACGTCACGCTCCGCGTCATGCAGACCGAGGACGCGCTCTATCGCGTGGCCTACGAGCTCGCCGAGGACGCCGCGCGCGAGAACGTCCGCTACATGGAGGTGCGGTACGCCCCGATGCTGCACACGCGCCAGGGCCTGCGGCTGACGAGCGTCGTCGAGGCCGTGCTCGACGGCCTGCGCGCCGCGCACGATCGCCTCGGGATCGAGTCGAACGTCATCGTCTGCGGCATCCGCAACATCTCGCCCGAGTCGTCGAACGAGATGGCCGAGCTAGCCGTCGCGTACAAGGGCCGAGGCGTCGTCGGCTTCGACCTCGCGGGCGCCGAGTACGACCACCCGGCCAAGCACCACAAGGGCGCGTTCCAGCTCGTCCGATCGAACAACATCAACACGACCATCCACGCCGGCGAGGCCTACGGGCCCGAGTCGATCGCGCAGGCGCTCCACGTCTGCGGCGCGCACCGCATCGGCCACGGCGTGCGGCTCCGCGAGGACGGCGACCTCCTGCACTACATCAACGACCACCGCATCCCGCTCGAGGTCTGCCCCTCGTCGAACGTGCAGACCGGCGCCGTGCGCGACCTCGCGTCGCACCCGATGAAGCTCTATTACAACCTCGGATTGCGCGTGACGGTGAACACCGACAACCGGCTCGTGACGGACACCACGGTGTCGCAGGAGCTCTGGCACTGTCACACGAAGATGGGCATGAGCGTCGCCGACATCAAGTCGATCATCACGGCCGGCTTCAAGAGCGCGTTCCTCCCGTTCCACGTGAAGCAGGCTTACCTGCGCCGCGTCTCCGACGAGCTCAAGCGCTTCAACCTCGACGGCACGATCACGCCGCCGCCGCCCGAGCCGAGCTCGATGGGGCGCCGCGAGTTCCGCTCGCGCACCATCCCGCCCGCGAGCACGGGCGAGCACGCCGTGATCGATCACGATCTCGACGCCTGACCTCCGCGCGCCGCGGCGGCGAGCGCACGGATCGCGCGGCGAAACCGGCAAATTCTGCGGGCCAAGGTGCGATCGCCGCATGGGTCTCGTCGAGATGCTCACGAACGGCGCCCGCCGGCGCCGAGGCGCTTCGTCCCGCGCGCCCGCTTGACTCCGGTCCGCCGAGCACGTCGACTCGCCCGACCATGATCCCCCCGAGCCCCGCTCGCGCCGCGCTCGCGTCCGCCGCCGCCGTCGCGACCGCGATCGCGCTCTCCGCGTGCGGTCCGGGCGCGCCGCCGCGGTCCGCGCCTCACGCGCTCGCCGACAAGCCCATGCCCGACTTCAAGCGCCGCGCGGTCGACGGCGCCTCCGTCGACACCGCCTCGCTGCGCGGCAAGGTCGTCGTGGTGAAGTTCTTCGCGAAGTACTGCGAGCCCTGCAAAAGGACGCTGCCGGCCGCGAAGGCGCTCGCCGAGAGCCGATCGGACGTGGTCGTGATCGGCGTCGCCGAGGACGAGTCGGAGGCGGACGTGCGCGCGATGGTCGCCGAGTACGGGCTCGGCTTCCCCGTCGTGCACGACCAGGGCAACGTCGTGGCCGGCCGCTATCGCGTGCGGGAGCTGCCGGTCAGCTTCGTGGTCGACCCGCGCGGGGCGATCCGCTGGGTCGGAGGCGCTGACCAGGCCGAGGGCGACCTCGCCGCGGCCGCCGCCGCGTTCCGCTGAGGCGCGCGGTGGCCGCGCGAAAGGCTCCCGAACGCAAGGCGCCCGTCGACCGCGCGCCGGTGCCGCCGTCGCCGCCCGCGCCGTCCGGAGCGCCGGACGGGCGGTCGCGCTGCGCCTGGGCCGGCGCCGATCCGCTGTACGTCGCGTACCACGACACGGAGTGGGGCGTGCCGGTGCACGACGACGCGCGCCTCTTCGAGTTCCTCGTCCTCGAGGGCGCGCAGGCGGGCCTGTCGTGGCTCACGATCCTGCGCAAGCGCGAGGGCTACCGGCGCCTGTTCGCCGGCTTCGACGTCGAGCGCGTCGCGCGCTTCGGCGACGGCGAGGTCGCCGCGCTGATGATCGACGCGGCCATCGTCCGCAACCGGGCGAAGATCGAGTCGACGATCGGCAACGCGCGCGCCTTCCTGAAGGTCGTCGACGAGCACGGCAGCTTCGAGGCGTACCAGTGGCGCTTCGTCGGCGGCGCGCCGATCGTGAACGTGCGCCGCACGATGGCGGACGTGCCGGCGACGTCGCCCGAGTCGGATGCGTGGTCCAAGGACCTGAAGCAGCGCGGCTTCAAGTTCGTCGGATCGACGATCGTGTACGCGCACATGCAGGCCGTGGGGATGGTCAATGACCACCTGACGACGTGCTTCCGCCACGCGGAGTGCGTCGGCCTGCGGTGAGGGGCTGCGCGCGCCTCGGAGCGCGCCCTGATCCGCCCGCGACCTCTCGAACCGCGCCCATGGGATCCCGGTGGACGAGGTGATCTCCGCGGGCGGCGGGGCCGTGATCGAGGGCCGCCGCATTCCCGTCCTCGGGCGCGACGCCTCGTCGAGAACCAGCGGGCCGCCGGGCGATCGCACGACCTCCCCGAGGTCGAGGCGCTCGCACCCCGCGCGCGGCGACTCCGTCGTGCGCGTCCGCCCTTCAGTCGTCGCTCGGCGGCCGGCGGCTCATCACCGGGCCGGCGTCGCCCGCGAACGACCGCGGGATCGGCTCGTCGGCGACGATGCCGGCGAACTCGGCGTGAAACTGCTCGATCGTGATACCGAGGACGCTCGCGAACTTGGCGATCTCGCTCGGGTCGTCGAAGTCGTCCTTGCGCAGCCGCAGCATGTAGCGCCGCGCGATCATGTAGCGGTCGCTGTCGATGTCGACCATGCGCACGCGCACGCGGCCGGTCTTGCGGTCCATGATCGAGTCGAACGGCAGCGCCTGGAACATCGAGTGCGTGACGCAGACCATCGCCGCGTTGCCGCCCTCGGTCAGGAACTTGGACGCGCAGTAGCCGAGGTCGCGCGCGTACTCCATGTCGTAGGGGATCGGGTCCGCGCAGCGCAGCTCGTAGCCGATGTTCTTCGCGACGATGGTGGCCTTCACGTTCCACTGCGCGAGGCGCTTCTGCACCTTCTCCTTCAAGATCTCGCCGAAGGCGATCTCGGCGATGCGGATGTGGCCGTGCGCGTCGCGCTCGACGCCGTCGAGCTCGGCGAGGTCCTGCGGGTCGACGTGCTCGACGATGCCCTCGGCGAGGACGGCGACGCCGTCGGGGCGCCCGCTCGCGAGCCGCTTGACGATGGCGCCGACGAGCGTGTCGACGACCGTCGCGAGGCGCAGCGTGCCCTCCGCGTACTCCTCCGGGATCAGCGTGACCGTCGCGCCGGCGGCCTTGCCGATGCCGAGCGCGAGGTGGCCGGCCTTCCGGCCCATCGTGACGACGAAGTACCAGCGTGAGGTCGTGCGCGCGTCGACCATCAGGTTCTCGACGATCTCGACGCCGATGTGGCGCGCCGTCTGGAAGCCGAACGTGTCGGTGTGGTTCGGCAGGTCGAGATCGTTGTCGATCGTCTTCGGCACGTGCACGACGCGCACGCGGCCCTTGGACTGTCGCTCGATCTCGCTCGCGGAGAAGGCCGTGTCGTCGCCGCCGATCGTGATGAGCTTGTCGACGTCGAGCCGCAGCAAGCTCACGATCGCGGCCTCGAGCAGGGCGGGGCTCTTGGTCGGGTTCGCGCGCGAGATGCCGAGCGCCGACCCGCCGCGGAAGTGGATGCGGCTCACGTCGCCGATGCCGAGCGGCTTCACGTGGTCGATGTTGCCCTGCATGATCCAGTTGAAGCCGTCGTTGATCCCGACGACGTCGAAGCCGGAGAGCACGGCGCGGATCGTCGCCGCGCCGATGACGGCGTTGATGCCCGGGGCGGGGCCGCCGCCCACCAGGATGCCGACCTTCTTCGGTTGGTGGAACATGCGCGTCCCCTACCATCGCCCCGAGCGCGCGGGTACGTTCCGCCCGGTGAACAACCCGCTTCGTCGTGGCCTCCTGGCGCTCCTCTTCGCCGCTTGCGCGTGCGGAGGCGGCGTCCCCGCCCCGGACGCGCCGCCGCCCGCGCACCCGCGCGACGCGGCCGAGATCGCGGTGAAGCTCGTCGGCGGCAAGGCCACGGTGCTGGTGTTTGCCGACCGCGTGCGCGGCACGTCGCTCGCTCAGAAGGTCGCGGGGCTCGACGTGCTTCGGCCGCTGCTCGACGGCACCGGGATCGACCCGCAGCGCGACGTCGACCGCGCGTTCGCGACGATGCCCTCGGTCGGATCGGGCGAGCGCGTCCTCGGCCTCGAGCACTCGCTGCCGGAGGCGCGCGTGCGCGCGGCCATCGACGTGATCGTGGCGAAGAGCAAGCCCACCGGCGCGTGGATCGACGGCGCCGGCGTGCCCGCCGCGGTCGTCACGGTGCAGGGCGAGCGCGTCGTCGTCGCGATGGCGACGCCGACGCTCCTCGTGGTGCTGCCGGAGGCTCGCGCCCGCGACGCCGTGAGGTTCGCGAAGTCGGGCGGCTTCCCCGACCCGGAGGGCGCCGAGGCCGCCGTCGCGACGGCGGTCGAGCCGTCGACGACGCTGCGCGCGCCGCGCGTGCCGGCGATCCCGAAGACGATCGGCGCGGGCCGCGCGGTGGTGACCGTCGCCAAGGACGGCGGCGCGGACATCGCGGTCGACGCGCAGAGCGCGAACCCGACGCAGGCGACCGCCGACGCGGAGGCGCTCACCCGATCGGTCGACGACGCGACCACCGTGCGCGTGTCCATCCTGACGATGCGCGTGATGGCGCCGATCGCGTTTCGCGCGGAGGCCGACCACGTGAAGGCCGACGTGCACCTCGCGCCGGCGGACCTCGACCGGCTGATCGGGCTCGCGAGCGCGTTCGCGCCGTGAGGGCCGCTCGCGCCAACCCCCTTGTCCCCGCCGCTTTCCCCGATTTCGGCTGACCGCTGATCGGAGGAATGCGGCGCGGCCCTTCTCGATGATCGGCTTGAAAGCCGGTGCAAAGGGGCCAAGAAGCCCGACCTTCGGCCGGGATCGGACCGACCCGAGCCCTGCGAGCAGGGCTTCGTGGCCGCCCTGCACCGGCATTCATGCCGGTGGGATCGGACCGCCGGCCGTCTTTCCCTGGGAAATTGGCGCAGAAGTGGGTTGGGTGGATCGGGGGCTAGCCGCTACGCTCGCCTCCCCATGCGCCTCGTCAAGATCGGGATCGCCAGCGTCGACGCCACCGTGGGGGCCGTCCGCTCGAACGTCGACCGCTGCCTGCGGGTCGCCCGCGCGATGGCCGACGCGGACGTCACGCTCGCGGTGTTCCCGGAGCAGGTCATCGGCGGGTACGCGTCGGAGGACCTCGTGCAGTGGCGCGGCTTCGTCGAGAGCCAGCGCCGCGAGCTCGATCGCTTCGCGACCGAGACGCGCGCCTCGCGCACCGCGTACGCGATTGGCCTGACCGTCGGCGTCGGCGGCGATCTCTTCAACGCCGCGGCGCTCGTGCACGGCGGCAAGGTGCTCGGCTTCGTGCCCAAGGAGAAGCTGCCGACGTACAACATCTTCTACGAGGCGCGCGTGTTCTCGCGCGGCGCGCCCGGGCTCCGCCTCGACGCCGACGGCGTGCCGCTCGGCGACCTGCTCTTCTCGTTCGACTTCGGCACCGTCGCGCTCGAGGTCTGCGAGGACGTGTGGTCGCCCGACGGCCCGATGCGCCGGCGGTGCTACTCGGGCGCCGAGCTCGTCGCGAACCTGTCGGCGTCCCCGTTCCGCGCGGGCGTTGCGAGCACGCGCCGCGAGATGCTGGCCACGCGCGCGTCCGACAACCAGGCGACGATCGCGTACGCGAACCTCGTCGGCGGCAACGACGGCCTCGTGTTCGACGGCGGCGGCTTCGTCAACCAGAACGGCCGCCCGATGCTCGAGGCCGCGCGCTTCCGCGAGGGCTGGGAGTCGGCCGTGGTCGACCTCGACCGGACCACCCGCTGCCGGCGCGAGGCGAGCACGTGGCGCACCGACCTCGACGACTACCGCAGGCAGCACCGGGACGTGCCCGTCGTGCGCGCCGAGGGCCCCACGGCGTCGCGCGAGGGGCTCGCCTACCCCGCGCCTCCGCCCGGCACGACGTTCTTCCTGCCGTCGGCCGCCGTCGCGACGCGGTCGCCGCGCGACGAGCTGCTCGACGACTTCTTCGAGGCGCTCGCGCTCGGGGTCGCGGACTACTACCGGAAGATCGGCTTCCGCGGCATCGGCATCGCCCTGTCGGGCGGGCGCGATTCGCTCCTTTCGCTGCTGGTCGCGTGGCGCGCGCTCGGCGTCGTCCACTCGCCGCTCGAGGGCGAGGCGCTGCGGGCGAAGCTCGGCGGGACGCTGTCGACGTTCTACATGCCGTCGCGCTTCTCGAGCGACGCGACGCACGCGGCCGCCGCGCGCATCGCCGAGGAGCTCGGCGCGGCCTTCACGGTGGTCCCGATCGACGACGCCTTCGGGCGCGAGCTCGACGCGACGCGCGCGATGCTCGGCGAGGGCGGCCCGGCGCCGACGCCCATCACGCAGCAGAACGTCCAGGCGCGGCTGCGCGGGACGCGCATGTGGAACTGGGCCAACACGACGGGCGCGCTGTTCCTCCAGACGGGCAACATGAGCGAGAAGGCCGCCGGTTACACGACCGTCGGCGGCGACCTCGAGGGCGCGTTCAGCGTGATTGCCAATCTGCCGAAGACGGTCGTGATCGCCCTGCTGGATCGGCTGCTGCTGCGCTTCGGCTTCGACGGGATCCGGATGACGCTCGCGACGACGGCGGGCCCCGAGCTCGCCGCGAGCCAGGCGGGCGAGGACGAGCTCATGCCGTTCGAGATCCTCGATGCGTGCCTGTACCTCTACGCCGCCGAGAAGCTCGCGACCGACGAGGTCGCCGCGGCGCTGCCGAGCCTGTTTCCGGCGCGCGATCCCGCGATGCTCCGCGCCTGCGCGGAGAAGTTCACGAGGCTCTTCACGCAGTCGATCTTCAAGTGGGTCCAGGCGCCGCTCGCCATCCACGTCGGCTCCCTCGACCTCGACCGCGAGCGCGCCCTGCAGCTCCCGGTGGTGCAGCGGACGGAGTGGAAGGGCTGATCGGTCCGAGCGAAGGAGGAGGCGCCGCGCAGGCACGGAGGTCTCGGAGCGGTGAAATGAAGTCCTCGTGGCGCCTCGCTCTCCTCCTCGGTTCGCTCGCCGCGTGCGCCGCGCGCGAGCCTGCGGCGCCGCCGGGGCCGCCACCGCCGCGCGCGATCACGCCGGATCGGGCCGCGGCGACCGCGCGTGACCTGGCGACGCAAGGCCGCGTCACGCTGATCTTCACGAGCGACGAGCACGGCTGGCTCCTGCCGCAGGTCGACCGCGCGAGGGTGCGAGGCGGCGCCGCCGAGGCGCTCGGTCAGTGGGTGCGTGACGAGGACCACTGTCCAGGCCCGCTCTTCCCCGGCGACCCCGAGGCGTCGCTGCCCGCGCCGCGCGGGTGCGCCGACCCCGGCACGATCCTCCTCTCCGGCGGCGACGACTTCACCGGGCCGGCGATCTCGACGCACTTCGGCGGCGAGCCGATGGCGCGGGCGATGCGCCGCATGGGCTACGCGGCCGCCGCCTTCGGCAACCACGAGCTCGATTTCGGGCGCGATCGCTTCGCGTCGAACCGCGCCGCCGCGGGCGCCACGTGGCTGGCGGCGAACCTCCACGCGGTCGATCCGGCGCGCGACCTCGGCGTCGAGCCGTTTCACCTGTTCCGGCGTCGCGGCGTCACCGTCGGCGTCGTCGGGCTCGCGACCGACACCACGCTCCGCACCGCGATGGCCTCGCGCTTCGACGGCCTCGCGTTCGAGGCCGAGGAGCCCGCGCTCGACCGCGCGATCCCCGCCGCGTGGGCCGCGGGCGCGGACGCGGTGGTGGTCGTCGCGCACGAGTGCCCCGATCGGCTCGAGCCCGTGATCGCGCGCCACCCGGAGTGGAGGCTCGCGTTCGTCGGCGCGGGGCACTGCCACGTCGTCGACGATCGGCGCGTCGCCGGCGTCCCGATCGTCTCGCCCGGCTGGCGCCTCGAGCGCTACGCGCGCGTGCGGATCGCGGTCGACCGCCGCCGCCCGGCCCCGGACCGCGTCGTGTCGACCGAGGTCGCGATCGTCGAGGTCGCGCACCCGGCCGGAGCCGCCTCGCCCGCGGACGCGCCGCTCGCGCGCGACGTCGATCGGTACCGCGTGCGCGTCGACGCCGAGCTCGGCCGCCCCATCGGCTTCGCGCGCGAGGCCGTCTCCCGGGGCGATCCCGCGCTCGCGCGCTTCCTCGCCGGGACGTGGCGCGCGAGCCTCGGCGCGGACGTCGCCGTGATCAACACGGGCGGGATCCGGCAGGGCCTGCCGGCGGGACCGATCACCCGGGCGACCCTGCTGTCGATCCTCCCCTTCGAGAACCAGCTCGTCACCTGCTCGATCACGGCCGCGGAGCTCGCGGCGGAGCTCGCGAACGGCGAGGCCGTCGCGGTCGGCGCGCGCCTCTCCGCGGGGCGGATCGTCGACAACGCGGGCCGCCCGATCCCGCCCGAACGGCGCCTCACGGTCGCGACGATCGATTTCCTCTACCTGGGAGGCGCAGGCTTCGGCTTCCAGCGCCTCGATCCGCGCGGCCGCGACACCGGCGTCGGCTGGCGCGCGCCGGTCGTCGCGTGGCTCGAGGCGCACCCCTCGACGCCCTCGCAGCCGCTCGCGCTGCGTTGATCGGCGCGCGCGGAGATCGCGCCGCGGCCCGCGATCGTCGGTATCCTCGGCGCACGATGAACGCCCCCGCCTCGACGGCCGCCGCCGCGCCGTCCGCTCCCGGGGCCGGGGCGGATCCCGCGCTCGAACGGCTGCTGCGCGGCTCCGTCGCGGTCGTCTGGCTCGCGACGGGCGTGCTCGTCGTGCACCCGTTCTACCGCGCGGTCGGCGCCCAGTGGCTGCGTCGCCTCGGCCTCGGGCCGAGCCTGATGTTCGCGACGTGCGCGGCGGAGGTCGCGCTCGCGGCCCTGATCCTCGCCCGGCCCACGAGCTTCCTCGTCGCGGCCGCGCAGACGTCGGCGGTCGTCGTCTTCACCGGCCTCCTCACCGGCCTCGATCCGATGCTCCTCGCGCACCCGCTCGGCGTGCTCACGAAGAACCTGCCGCTGATCGCCGTCGTGTGGACGGCGTACCTCGCCGCGACCGAGGGCTTCACTCGCCGCGCCGCGTGGCTCCTGCGCGGCGGCATGGCCGCGATCTGGATCACCGAGGGCCTGCTGCCGAAGATCCTCTTTCAGCAGCCGCTCGAGCTCGCCTTGGTCGAGAGCTGGGGCCTCGCGCCCGCGTCGCGCGTGCTCGTCGCCACCGGCCTCGCGCAGATCGCGGGCGGCGTGCTCGCGCTGGTCCTCCGTGGTCGCGCGCTCCGGCTCGTCCTCGCCGCCCAGCTCGCGGCGCTCGTCGTGCTCCCCGCGCTCGTCTCGATCGCCATGCCGTCGCTCTGGGCGCACCCGTTCGGCCCGCTGACCAAGAACCTCCCGATCCTCGTCGGGACCTACGTGCTCCTGCGCCGATGCGACTCTACCTCTTCCTGAAGGCCGTTCACGTCGTCGCGGCCATGGTCTTCTTCGGGACCGGGCTCGGATCCGCGTGGTACCGCTTTCGCGCGGATCGATCCGGCGACGTGCGCGTCATCGCCTGGTGCCAGCGCGAGATCGTGCTCGCCGACTTCGTCTTCACCGTGCCCTCCGCGGTGATGCTGCCGCTCACGGCCGTCGCGATGATCGAGGTCACCGGCACGCCGTGGCGCACGGGCTGGATCCTCTGGGCCGCGCTCGGCTACGCGGTCGCGGGCCTCTGCTGGCTGCCCGCCGCGTGGCTCCAGATCCGCATGCGCCGGCTCGCCGACGTGGCCCTCGCGAAGGGCGATCCGCTCCCGGTCGAGTACCACCGCGCCGCGCGGATCTGGCTCTACCTGGGCGTTCCGTCGTTCGGCGCGACCATGGCGACGATCGGGCTGATGGTCGCCAAGCACGTCGCGGTCGGCGACTGACGCGCTCGATCAGGCCTTCTTGCGGCCGCTCGGCTTGAAGGTCGAGAGCAGCAGCATCCCCACGAGCAGCGCGAGCTGCGCGACCCCGAAGCCCTGCACGAGCGAGGCGCGGCGTGCCCAGCCCGGATCCGCGACGACCGCGATCCCCTCGGCGGCCGCGCGCGCGGCCGTGTCGTCGACCCACGGGCCGAGGCAGACCGCGCCGAACGCGATCATCGTCACCGTCGCGACCCACTTCGCCGTGACCCACGCGTGGCGGAAGAACCCCCACGGCGTGCGCCACGAGCAGAGGAAGCCCGTCGCGAGCGATCCCAGGCACGCGGGCACGATGAGCAGCCGATCGACCCACGACAGCGCGGTCCGCGCGAGCGCGAGCGCGTCGCCGGTCGCGGCGGTGCGGCCCACCGCCGACACGAGCACGAGCGCGGCCACGCCCCCGATCCACGTCGCGGCGCAGAGGATGTGCGCCGCGAGCAGGAGGTTGCGGGCCGTGCGCCCGAGCGGCTTCACCGCGCCCGCCTCGGGTCAGAACGGCTGGCGCATGCGCACCAGCTGCAGCCCGTGCGGCACGTGCATCAGCGTGTCGAGCCACGCCTCCTCGCCGACCCGGTAGCGGAGCTGCACCCCGTAGACCCGCCCCTCGCGGAACAGCTCGCGCGCCTTCTCCAGCGTCACCGGATCGCCCGTCGAGTGATCGAAGACGTCGCCCTTGAGCAGGATGACCACGTCCTCGCCCTCGCCGGCGACCCTCGCGAAGAGCGCGTCGACGCCGGCCTCGTCGAGGACGTCCTTCTCGAGCCGCGGCAGCGGGGGTTCGTCGTGTCTCATGGGCTGGCGCTGGTGCGCGGGCTCCCGGCGATGCGCGCCGTCGGCCCGCGTCCCGTCACTGACCGCGCGTGCGCGCCTCGCGCTCGAGCTCTTCCTGGTACGCGATGCCGAAGCGGGCCCAGGGCGCGTGCCGCAGGCGCTCGTAGCCGATCGGCTCGCCCGTGCCCTCGCAGGCGCCGTACGTGCCCTCGCGCAGCTTCGCCAGCGCGCGGTCGACCTCGCGCAGGATGTGGACGTCGCGCTCGAGCAGCTTCGACGCCATGCCGAGCGCGCCCTCGAGCGAGGCCTCGTCCATCTCGTCGCCGACCTCGCGGCCGGTGTCGCGCTCCTCGTTCTGCCGGCCCTCGATCGACGAGATCAGCGCGGTGCGGCGCTCCTCGAGCCGGCCACGCAGCTCCGCGAGCTGCTCGGGCGTGAGCTCCGGCTCTCCCTCGGCCTCTTCGATCTCGCGCCGCGTCGCGACTTGCGGCGGCTTCTGCGGAAGCCTGCTCCCCGGTCCCTGCGTCATCGTGTTCTCCCCGTGCCGATCACAACGCGTACCCCCCTCGCCGTGCACGCTACGCACGAGGTGAGGCCGCGGAGGTCGGTCCGCGCGCCGGAGCCGAGGGGTGTCCCCCGGCTGCTCATTTCCTGGTCGATCAGGGCTTCTTGGCCTTCGCCATGCGCGTGACGTTCATCACGAGCGACGACACGTCCTCGACCGCATCCTTGGGGATCGCGAGCGTGAGCTCACCGCGCGTGCCGGCGCCCTCGGGGACGGCCGTCGAGGTGAGCAGGATGGGCGTCTCGCCCTTGTGCGGCAGGGTCCCGAGCATGGCGAGGA
The DNA here is from genome assembly GCA_903906315.1 of uncultured delta proteobacterium. Classification (GTDB taxonomy): domain Bacteria; phylum Myxococcota_A; class Polyangia; order Polyangiales; family Polyangiaceae; genus CAIVJW01. The sequence goes on from CAIVJW010000073.1 coordinate 31,464, forward strand.
GCTGCTGGCCTTCGGCGTCCGATCCCTTGGCCTTCGACAGGTACTTGCTCACGCCCGACGTCACAGCCCTCGTGAAGTAGCCGACGGTCAGGAAGCCGCCGCTCAGCGTGCGGCCGAGCTTGAGATCCTGCAGGCCGCTGCGGGTCGAGAGCGTCGTCGTCGCCGCCGCGCCGGACTTCGCGCCGAGGAGGCGCTCGACGAGCTCGTCGCGGTCGAGGCCGAAGGCGACCCAGGTCGTGTCGCCGTCGCTCATCAGCATCAGGTGGGCGGTGACCGTGACCGTCTTGCCGGGCGCCGCGGCCTTCGCCTTGTCCTTGCCGGTCGCGATCGTCACGGCCGTCTCGCTGACCTTCACGTCCGGCGCGGGGACGTTGGCGATCTTGATCTCGACGTCGATCGCGTCCTTGCCGAGCTTGCCCGGGGCGGCGACGGTCTTGATCGTGGGCAGGTACTTCTTCGCGTCGCCCTTGAGCTCCTTCTTGAGCGGCGTCTGGAAGCCCGCGCGGTTGTAGACGGCGACGAAGTCCTTGATCGACTTCGCGATGGTCGCCGACCCCTCGTCGAAGCCGTAGAGCATCCAGCCGAGGCTGCCGCCGAGCAGCGCGTCGAGATCGCCCTGTGCGCCCGGCTTGCCCTTGGCCGGCGTGGCCGCGTCCGACGAGTGGCCCTTGGCGTGCACGGCCGCGGTGTACTTCTTCAGCGGGAAGGAGAGCAGGTCGACGAGCGCCTTGCGGTCGGCCGCCGATCCGAGGCCCTTCTTCGCGAGCGCGCCGTCGAGGAGCGCGCGGGCCGTGCGCAGCATGGTCTGGTAGCGGGCGGGATCCGCGCCGCGCGTGTAGGTCGCCGTCTCGGCGTCCTTCGGCAACCGCCAGAAGATCGCCGGGGGCGCGCCCGCGAGGTCGAGGCGCTCGGCGACGCCGGCCGCGACCCAGGACTTCTTGCCCTTGAGGACCAGCGAGGTCGAGCTCTTGAGGCAGGTCGGCGATCCGGCCGCGAAGTCGAGGACGATCTTGTCGAGGTCGCCCGTCAGCGCGACGACCTCCTCCTCGAGGCCCGTCGCGGCGTCGAGCACGGCCTTGTCGAACTGCGCGTCGCCGATGGCGAGCTCGCTCTGCGCGACGATCGGCATCTGCGAGAGCGTCTGGCGCAGCAGGTTGCCGTAGCGCGCCTCGACGGGCGAGAAGCGCAGCTCGCCGTGCAGATCGCCGCCGGGCACCGACTGCGTCGGCGCTGTGCGCGTGAGGTAGGGCGCGAGCGTGGTCAGGTCCTTCTCGCGGCCGCCGCAGACGAGGCGCGCCGGCGTCGCGCCCGCGGACGCCGCGATCACGCAGTGCAGATCCTTGACCGACCCGATCTTCCACGCGCCCGGCGAGAGCTCCGTCAGCGGGTGGCCGGACGCGGTCTCGGCGGCCTCGCGCGCCCGCTCGAGCGACGTGAGGCCGATCGAGAAAGCGCCCATCACCGGCTTCTTCGCGCCGGCGTCGAGCGTCATCACCGCGTCGACCGGCGCGTCCATCGCGACCAGGGAGGCCAGGGCCTTCGGATCCACCGATCCGTGCAGCAGGTCGCGCAGCGCGAGCTCGACGACCGTCTTCGCGCCCTCGTCGACGAGGCCCTGCGGGACGCCCGCGCACGAGGCTATCGCGGCGATCGTCGAGGCCGGGCTGCGCCACCGCGCGACGCCGACGACGTCGATCGGCTCCGCGACGGGCGTGAGCTCGTAGGTCGTCGACGCGACCTGCGCGGGGGGCGCCGCGACGGGCGCGGCCGTCGGCGCGGGCGGGGTGACGGGCGCGGGCGCGGGGCCGCACGCCGTGGAGAGGAGCGCCGGGACGGCGGCGAGGCCGAGCACGAGGTGGAGGGAGCTTCTCATGACGAAGCGGGCTCATACTGCGGCGCCCGTTCCGCGTCGACGGGAGTTGCGCACCGACCGCGCCGGGCGCGCTTCCCCGCCGGCCGCCCTTGATCCCGGGCGGGAGGCGACCTACCCCCCCTCGACATGATTACCGGCTTCCGTACGCTCTCCCTCGCCGCCGTCGCCGCCCTGTCGCTCGTCGCATGCGGGGGCGGCGCCCCCACGCCCGCCACGCCGGGCGAGGGCGACGGCCTGCCGCTCGCCACGCCGTCGGCCCTCCCGGCCCCCGCCCCGGGGCCGATCGCCAGCGCCGCGCCCTCCGCGGCCCCGGCAGCGGCGCCCGCCCCGTCCGCCGCCGCGTCCGCGGATCCCGCCGCCGACAAGCCGAAGCGCATCTCGAGCGGCCGCCCGGCGGTGCTCAAGCAGGACTCGACCGAGATCACCGACACGTTCGGGTCGTCGCCTCCCGGCAAGATCACGATCGGCGACACGAACCCGAGCGTCCTCGTGATCCCCGAATTTGCCCTCGATCGCGGCCACAACATCACCTTCAAGCTCGACCCGAAGGGCAAGACGCACGGCCTGCCGGTCGGCAAGATCTTCCACGTCATGGCCCAGGTCGGCGGATCGCCGAACTACACGACGGTCGCCTCGGTCGGCCCGGCGTTCGAGCTGCAGATGCCGGCCGGCAACAAGAAGGACGCGAACCTCGCGATCGGCACCATCACGCAGGACGAGAAGACCGCCCGCGAGACGGTGTCGTGGAAGGTCATCGCGCCCAAGCGCATCGACGACGCGACCGGCATGGCGTACTTCGAGCTCGCGCAGCTGCCCGACGCCTACCTGCACGTCACGACGAAGCCCGTCGCCGACGAGAAGAAGCCCGCGCCGAAGAAGTAGCCGCGAACGGGACGCCGGCCCTCGGGCCGGTGCGCCCGCTGCGATCAGCCGCCCCAGCGCTCTGCGATCGCCGCCCGCGCGAGCGCGACGGCCGCGCCGGCGAGCCTCCGGCGCGGGACGCGATCGCCGGCGAACCAGCGCATGCCCGCCACGGCGAGGTGCTCCGAGCTCACGACCCAGCGCTCGATCGCGGGCCGCGTCCGGCCGTAGACGAAGGGCAGGGCGCGCGCCCGCGCGGCCAGGTCGAACCCGAGCCGCGTGCGCGCGATCGCCGCGCGCCAGCCCTCGAAATCGAAGCGCCCGTCGGCGAGGCACCGGGCGAGGTAGGGCCCCGCGGCCGCGCCGTACTCGATCGCCTGCGCGATGCCCTCCCCGAGGACGGGGTCGATCCCGGCCGCCTCGCCCACGAGGAGCGCGCGCGGCGTGGCGGTCGCCTCGGCGGGGTCGAGGCCGCGCTCGGCGAAGCGCTTGATGCGCGCGCCGGCCGGCTCGATCCCGAGGCGGGCGAGGCGCCGGGCGAGGCGCTCACCGAGGTCGACGCGCTCGCCCCCGCCCTCGATCCCGTCGACGGGGATCTCGTAGAGGCCGCGGCAGACGAGCGCGCGCCCGCCCACGATCGTCGGGAAATCCCAGCCGTAGCCGGCGAGCGTGCGATCCTCGAGGTCGAAGCGCAGCACGTCCCGCGGGCCGTCCGAGGCCACGGGCAAGGTGTCCACCTCGGCCGCGCGCGCGACGAGCCGGCCGCGCCCGAGGCCCATCGCGCGCCGCACGATGCTGCCCACGCCGTCCGCGCCGACGACGGCCAGGGCGCGCAGCTCGCCCCGCGAGGTCGTCAGCGTGACGCCGCGCGCCCCGATCTCGACCGCCGTCACCTGCGCGTCCTCGATCAGGCGGACGCCCCGCGCGCGGGCGGCGTCGGCGAGCGCCGCGTCGTGCTCCTCGCGCCGCACGACCCGGCCGATGGGCGCGCCGCGGTCGTCGCGGACGGACAGCTCCCGCCCGGCGGCCGCCACCGCGAGGCCGCGCACGAGGACCGATGGCACCTCGAGGCGCACGTCGATCGAGGCGAGCAGCCGGTCGGCGCGCGCGCCGATCGCCCCGGCGCAGATCTTCTCGCGCGGGTGCCGCGCCTTCTCGAGGACGACGACCCGGTCGGCCAGCGTGGGCGCCGCCCGGGCCAGGAACAGCGCCGTCGCCAGGCCGGCCGGCCCGGCGCCCACGATCGCCAGCGCCGCGTCGTCCACCGACCTCGGACCGTACCAGACGCCGGCGCGAAGGCGACGCGGCTCGCCCCGGAACTTGGCCCGACGAGGGCGTTTCGCCACGCTGGTCGCCCGCCGCCTCCGGCCGGACGAGCGGGCCGCCCCTGGTCCCGGGGCGCCTGCGGCCCTAAATGGCGGCCCGGTTGCGGTGGACCGCTCGCCACGAAAGGACTCCCTCGTGAATACGACGTCTCGCTGGGTCACGCGCGCGATCGCCGGCGCCCTCGCCTCGGGCGCGCTCCTCGCCAGCACCACCGCAAGTGCCCAGGAGCACGGCGGCAAGGGCCTGCTGGACAAGGCCGACAAGGTCGGCCCGATGATGGCGAACCTGCGCATCGGCCCCGCGTTCGCGGTCAGCGCGTACGCCGGAGGCGGCGCCGGGTTCACCCTCGCCCCCGAGTTCGGCTACGCGGTCGCGCTCGAGAACAACCTCTACGTCGTCGCCGCGCCGCAGTTCACGCTCGGCTACGGCGGCGCCTTCATAACGATCCCGGTCGGCGTCGAGTACAACTACCCGCTCCCGGTCAACAACCTCTACGTCACCGGCCGCTTCCTGATGGGCTACTCGTACCTCGCCGGCGGCGGCGGGGCGAGCGCCTTCACGCTCATCCCCGAGTTCGGCGCGAAGTTCATCTTCGGCGGCCGCTTCAACGTCGGCCTCGAGCCCTTCAGCATGCCGATCCACATCACGAGCGCGACGGTGGCGCTCTACCGCATCAACATGTACGGCGGCATCAACTTCTGAGGTCGCCGCCCCGGGTGCGCACCGATCCGCGGGCCTGCGCACCCGGCCTCGCCGAATCCGGCGTACACTCGCGCGCGTGCAACCCCGCGCGCTCGCCCCCCTCCTCGCCCTCGCGATCCCCCTCTCGGCGATCGCCTGCGGCAGCAACGTCGCCGTCGACGGCCTGTTCGGCTCGTCGTCGACCGCCGGCGGCGGGGGCGCTGCCACGACGGCCGGATCCGGCGGCGCCGCCGGGTCGACCAGCGCGATCACGACCGGCTCGACGGCGAGCACCGGTTCGACCGGCACCGGCACGGCGACCGGCACTGGCAGCACCGGCACCGGGACGACCACCGGCACGGGGACGGTCACCGGCGCCGGCGGCAGCGACCCCGGCAAGGTCTGCGACTCGTTCGGCGACCCGTGCACCGGGTGCCTCTCGACGAGCTGCCCCGCGACGTACTGCGGCTGCTACGAGAACCCCTCCTGCCTCGATCTCCTGACGTGCGCCCGCGACTGCGCCGGCGACAAGGACTGCGTCCAGGCGTGCTACGCGGCCGACCAGGATGGCATCTCCGCGGCCGTGCTCCTGAGCGACTGCGCGGGGCAGACTTGCCAGGGAGCCTGCCAGTGGGGCGCGCCCATCGAACCCTGCCAGTCGTGCCTCGCGACCGATTGCTCCGGCGAGTACAATGCGTGCATCGGTGACGCGGAGTGCGTCGGGCTCTACCAGTGCCTCACGGGCTGCCCGGGGGGCGATCTCGGCTGCCAGCAGGCCTGCTACGGCGACTGGGGCGACGGGGTGCCGGCCCTGCAGGCGCTGCTCGATTGCAGCAAGGCGACCTGCGCCGGCGTGTGCAACTGACGGCCCCGCGCGACCCGGGGCGCGTCGCGCGCGGAGACTGGCAGACTCCCCTCGCGATCTGCGAGGCCGTCGTGGCTCGCGCCGAGGAGGCGGTCGGCGGCGCGCCCGGCACGGTGATCGAGCCGACCTGCGGCGACGGCGCCTTCCTCGTGGCCGCGGCGGCGCGGTGGCCCGCGGCGCGGCTCCTCGGCTTCGAGGTCGACGCCGCGCACGCCGCCATCGCGCGCGCGCGGCTCGCGGGCACCTCGGCGACGATCGCCGAGGCGAGCGCCTTCGAGGTCGATTTCGAGCGCGCGATCGCGGGCTTGCCCGATCCCATCCTCGCGCTCGGCAACCCGCCCTGGGTCACGCTCTCGACGCTCGGCGCGATCGGGGCGGACAACCAGCCCCCGCGCGCGCGCCCGGCCGGCATGGCGGGCCTCGATGCGATCACCGGCCGCGGCGGCTTCGACCTCGCCGAGTGGATCGCGATCCGCCTCGCTCGCGCGATCGCCGGCCGGCGCGGCGCGGTCGCGCTGCTGTGCAAGGCCGCGGCGGCGCGCCGCGTGATCGCGCGGGCGGCCGCGGGCGAGGTGACGCTCGCGCCGGGCGCGATCCATCGCCTCGACGCTCGTCGGGCCTTCCGCGCGGCCGTCGACGCGGCCCTGTTCACGGCGCGGATCGCGCCGTCCCCGGCCGGCGCGCGCTGGCCCGTTCACCCGTCGATCGCCGCGACGACGCCCGAAGCCTGGATCGGCGTCGAGGGGGGCGCGCTCGTCGCGGACGCGGCCGCGTTCGAGCGGACCCGCCACCTCGGGGGCGTGTGCTCGCCCGAGTGGCGATCGGGCCTGAAGCACGACTGCGCCGCCGTGATGGAGCTCGCGAGCCGCGGCGGCGCCCTCTGGAACGGCCTCGGCGAGCGCGTCGTCATCGAGCCCGACCACGCCTTTCCGCTGCTCAAGAGCACCGACGTCGCTCGCGGGCGCCTCGACGGCGGGCGCTTCGTCGTCGTTCCCCAGCGCGCGCTCGGCGAGGACCCGGCGCGCCTCGCCGTCGACGCGCCCGCGACGTGGGCCTACCTCGAGAAGCACCGCGCGCGCCTCGACGCGCGCCGGAGCCGCGTCTACCGCGGCCGCCCGCCCTTCTCGATCTTCGGCGTCGGCCCCTACGCCTTCGCCCCGTTCAAGGTCGCGGTCTCGGGCCTGCACGGCCGCGTCGCGTTCGCGGTCGTCGGCCCCGTCGCCGGCCGCCCCGTGATGCTCGACGACACCTGCTACTTCCTCCCGTACGCCGACGAGCCCTCCGCCCGTCGCGCCGCCGCCGCCCTCTCGTCGCCCGTCGTCGCGGACTTCTTCCGCGGCCGCCTCTTCCCCGACGAGAAGCGCCCGGTCACGAAGGCCCTGCTCCAGAGCCTCGACCTCGCGTCGATCGTGCGCGCGTGACGCCCGCGACCGGTCCGGCGCCGCGTCGAGGGCGCATCGCCACGCCCTCGCGCGCGGCGGGGCGTCCCGCCCCGATCGAGAATCCTCCGAGGCGGGTGAAGGATTCTCGGCGGCCGGGCAACGTAGGTGGGAGGGGGACACAGAAAGGCCGACATCCAATGACCGTGCGCTTCGCCTCGATCCTCGCCGCTCTCGCGTCTGCGCTCCTGACCCTCGCCGGCTGCGGTAGCAGCGCGGACGCACCGCCCGCCGCGTGCTCGACCGACAAGACGTGGTCGGGCGGCGACCGAGGCTCCTCGCTCATGCACCCCGGCGGCAATTGCATCGAGTGCCACTCTTCCGGGGGCGAGGGGCCGCGCTACGCGATCGCCGGCACCGTGATGAACGACTCGAAGGACGACACGAACTGCGACGGCGTCTCCGGGGTGACCGTCGAGATCACCGGCGCCAACGGCCAGAAGATCACGCTCACCACGAACGGCGCCGGTAACTTCTTCTCGTCCGGATCCGTCCCGACGCCGTACACGGCGAAGGTGATCTCGGGCGGCAAGACGCGCGCGATGTCGGCCGCGCAGACCGACCTGAACTGCGCCGGCTGTCACACCGCCGAGGGGGCGAACGGCGCGCCGGGGCGCGTCTTCGTCCCATGACGCGGCCGCCGGCGGGCGTCGTCCCGCCCGCTTGACCCTGCCCCTCGTCCGGGCGGATCCTGCGGGGGTAGCGAGGTCTTCGCGTGCCACGAACGCTCCCCCCATCCTGGGCGGTGGCGTGCTCGCCCGGGGGTCTTCCGTGTCGCTGCGGCGGCAACCAGCCGTGGGGCTGCGGGACCTGCCCGGGCCAGGCGCCTCAGGACCAGGACCCGTGCAACGATCAGGGCCTGATCTGCGCGTACGGCGGGGCGACGTGCGCGTGCTTCCAGGGCGACTGGCACTGTCAGTAGCCCTGTCCCGCGCAGGCGCCGCAGCCCGGGTCGGCGTGCTCGCAGGGGCCGGGCCCCGGCCAGGAGTGCACGTACGGAAAGACGGCGTGCTTCTGTCTCCAGGGGCAGCACCTCTGCAACTGACCCGCGGATCGCGCTCGTCGCGCGCGCGGTGCCGAGACGACGCGAGCCCGCCCCCCGCGGCTGCGGAGGACGGGCTCGCGGTCGATCGGAGTCGATCGGCTCAGCCGACGACGGGGTAGTCGGTGTAGCCCTTCTCGCCGGGCGTGTAGAACGTCGAGAAGTCGGGCGCCGCGAGCGGCTTGCCCTCGCGCAGCAGGGTCGGCAGGCGCGGGTTCGCGAGGAACGGCCGCCCGAAGGCGACGAGGTCCGCGCGGCCTGCCCCGAGGTCGGCCTCGGCGCGCGCCGCGTCGTAGCCGCCCGAGAGGATCATCGTGCCGGGGAAGGTCTCGCGGAGCTTCTGCTTGATGCTCGGCTTGACCTCGGGCGCGCCCATCGAGCTGTGGTCGACGAGGTGCAGGTAGGCGATCCCGAGGGTGGCCATCTCGGCCGCGAGGGCGGCGAAGACCGCGTCGTGGGCGTCGTCGGTCGTCATGCCGTTGAAGGCGCCGTAAGGCGAGATGCGCATGCCGACGCGATCCGCGCCGATCTTGGCGGACGCGCGGCGGGCGGCCTCGACGGCGAAGCGGATGCGGTTCTCGACCGAGCCGCCCCAGCGGTCCGTGCGCTGGTTGGACGCCGTGTTGAGGAACTGGTCGATGAGGTAGCCGTTCGCCGCGTGCAGCTCGACGCCGTCGAAGCCGGCCTCGACCGCGAGCTCGGCGGCGTGCGCGTACTCGTCGAGCGCCGTCTCGATGTCGGCCTCGGTCATCGCCTCGGGCACCGTGGCCGCCTGGGGGCCGTCCGGGTCGACCCAGATCTTCTCCGCGAGCGCGACCGCGGACGGCGCGATCACGCGCGCGCCGGCCGGCAGGTTCGCCGCCACCGAGGCGCGGCCGGTGTGCATGAGCTGCACGAAGATCGCGGCGCCCTGCTCGTGCACGGCGCCGGTCACGGCCTTCCAGCCCTCGACCTGCGCGGCCGAGAAGAGGCCCGGGATGCGCGGGTAGCCGAGGCCGTTCGGCGACGGCGAGACGCCCTCGGTGACGATCAGGCCGGCCTCGGCGCGCTGCGCGTAGTAGGTCGCCTCGAGCGCGCCGGGCACGTTGCCGGCCGCGCGGCTGCGGGTCATCGGCGCCATGACGACGCGGTTACGGAGCTCGGTGCGGCCGAGCTTCAGCGGGGAGAAGAGCTTGTCGTGGGACATGGGGCTCAACATGCTCACTTCGCCAGCTCGATGTCGAGCGAGATCCCGACGTCCTCGGAGACGACCATCCCGGGGATGCTCGGGCCGACGCCGAAGTCCTTGCGGTTGACCTTGAGCGTGGCGTGGGCGCCGACGTGCGTCTTGCCGTAGGGGTCCTTCGCCTCGGCCGTCGGCCCCTCGACGTCGAGCGTCACCTCCTTCGTCACGCCGTGCATCGTCAGGTCGCCGGTCACCCGGAACTTGCCGGCCTGGGCCGAGGTCGCGCTCTTCGACTTGAACGTGAGGCTCGGGAACTTGGCGACGTCGAAGAAGTCCGCGCTGCGCAGGTGGTCGTCGCGCTTGGCGTGGCGCGTGTCGATGCTGGCCGCGTCGATCTGGACGTCGACGGCGACCGTCTTCGTGTCCTTGCCGTCGTAGCTGGCCTTGCCCGACACCTTGTTGAAGAAGCCGGGCACGTTCGAGACGCCGAGGTGGCGCACGTTGAAGCTGACCGAGGTGTGGGCGTCGTCGAGCGCGTAGGCGCCGGCCTGCGGCTGCGCCTGCGCCTCGGGGGCGCCGATCGTGGCGGCGGCGGGGGCGAGGAAGGCGACGGCGACGGCGAAGAGGCGAGCGAAGCGGTTCATGGTCGGGGGCGGTTCCTTCGGTGCTGTGGAGGGAGGTCGTCGGCGGGGCGGGCGATCGGGTCTGCGCGGGATCGCGGCCGCTGCCGGTCAGGTCGCCGAAACGTAGACCCGGGGGCCGATTGCACAACGGCTCGCGCGGCGACAACACCGTTGCTAGATTCGCAACAATGGATCTGAACGACGTGGCCCTGTTCGCGCGGGTCGTGGAGAGCGGCAGCTTCACCGCGGCCGCCGCGTCGCTCGGCCTGCCGAAGTCGTCGGTGAGCCGGGGCGTGGCGCGGCTCGAGGCGGCGCTCGGCGTGCGCCTGCTGCACCGCACGACCCGCAGGCTTCGCCTCAGCGACGCGGGGCGGGTGTACCTCGATCGGGCGAGCGTCGCCCTCTCCGGCCTCGACGAGGCGCGCGCGCTGGTGACCGACCTCGGCACGGAGGTGCGCGGCACGGTGCGCGTGACGGCCGCGGTCGACGTCGGCGTGCGCCTGCTGCCGCCGATCGTGGCCCGCTTCGTCGCGCTCCACCCGCGCGTGCGCGTCGAGCTGTCGCTGACGGGTCGGGTCGTCGATCTCGTCGAGGAGGGGTTCGACCTGGCGATCCGCGCCGGAAAGCTCGCGGACTCGAGCCTCGTCGCGCGCAAGCTCGGCGTGTCGCGGCTCGGCCTCTTCGCCTCGACCGCGTACCTGGGTCGGCGCGGCGCCCCGCGCGCGGTCGCGGACCTCGCCGCGCACGACTGCGTCCTCTTCCGCACGAAGGGCGGCCGCGCGACCTGGAGGCTCGAGGGGCCGGAGGGCGACCGCGCCGTCGAGGTCCGCGGCGCGATCACGGCCGACGAGATGTCGTGCGTCAGCGAGATCCTCCACGAGGGCGCGGGCATCGGCGTGCTCCCGCCGTTCCTCGCCAAGGCCCGGCCCGGGCTCGTGCGCGTGCTGCCGCGTCACGCGATGGCGGCCGCGACGCTCGCTATCGTGAGCCCTCCCGTGCGCTACGAGCCCGCGTGCGTGGGCCTCCTGCGCGAGGCGCTCGTCCGGGAGCTCGACTTCACGCCCGAGGGGGAGGCGCGATCGGCGCGGGCGAAGGCGTCGCGAAGCGGCGCGCGCAAGGGCCGGCCGGCCACCGCCTGAGGCCCCGCGCAGGGCGTTTTCGCCCCGCCGCGCCTTCGATCGCGGGCGCGCACCGAGGCGCCGCGGGCTCGCGATCGGCGCCGCGCTCCTTGTCCGATCCGCCTTCGCGCGTTATGGCCTGCACCCGGCGCGCTCCACCCTCACCCGGCGCCGGACGGAGATCCGCATGGAGAGCCTCGTGCTCCCGACCGACCGGGGGGTCGTTCGCAAGCTTTCGCGCCGCGCCGCCGCGGTGATCGCGATCGCGCTCTGCGCGACGGGCGCCGCAGCGTGCGATCGCGGCGCGGCCGACAAGGCCAAGGCCGCGCCCGAACCGACCTCGCCCGGCGCTCCGGGCGCCGAGGTCCCGCGCGTCCGCTTCGCCAGGGTCATCGCGCGCCCGCTGGCGCCCGGTCTCGAGTCGAGCGGCACGCTGGCCGCCGACGAGACCAGCGAGGTCGCGGCGCAGGCCGCCGGCCCCGTGGTCTCGGTCGAGATCGACGCCGGCAGCCGCGTGAAGAAGGGCGACGTGCTGGTGCGCCTCGACGCGCGCGACGCCTCGCTGCGCCTGGCGCAGGCGGCCGCGGCGGCCGAACAGGCGCGCGCGCGGCTCGGCATCACCCCGGGGACCCGGTTCGACCCGGCGCAGGTCGCCGACGTGCGCGCCGCGAAGGAGGCGATGGATCTCGCCGTCGCCGACGCCGATCGATCGAAGGCGCTCGTGGCGACCGGCGCCGTCTCGCAGTCGGCCTGGGACCAGGCGCGGACGCGGGCCGAGCAGGCGCGCGCGCAGCACGACGCGGCGCTGAACGGCGCGCGCCAGGCGTGGGCCGGGCTCTCCGCGGCGGAGGCGCAGGCGCGGCTCGCGCAGAAGCAGCTCGACGACTGCTCGATCCGCGCGCCGTTCGACGGCCAGGTCGCCGAGCGGCGCATCACCGCGGGCGAGTGGGCGCCGGTCGGGCGCGTGGTCGCGGTCGTCGTGCGCGACACGCCGCTGCGGCTGCGCATCGACGTGCCCGAGGCGGACGTCGCCAAGGTCACGGTCGGCCGCCCGGTCGACCTCACCGTCGCGGCGTACCCGGGCCGATCCTTCCACGGCACGATCAAGCGCATCGGCGCCAGCGTGCGGCAGCAGTCGCGCACGCTGCCGGTCGAGGCCGAGGTCCCGAACGCGGACGGGGTCCTGCGCCCCGGCTTCTTCGCGCGCGCCGAGGTCCACCTCGAAGGCAAGCAGGAGCTCGCGCTGCTCGTGCCCGAGCGCGCCCTCGGCACGACCGGCACCTCGGCCCGCGTCTTCCTGCGGCTCGGAGGCCACGTCCTCGAGCGCCTCGTGACGGCCGGTCGCCACGTCGAGGGCGGCCTCGTCGAGGTGCGCGGCACGCTCTCGGTCGGCGACGAGATCGCGGCCGAGGACGTCGACAAGCTCAGCGACGGCGTCGACGTCGCCGTCGCCGAATAGCCCGAACCGAGGACACGAGCGATGCAGTGGCTAGCCGCGATTTGCGTCAAACGCCCCGTCTTCGCGACGGTGCTGATCCTGGTGCTCGGCGTGGTCGGGCTCTTCGCCTACTTCGGCCTCGGGCTCGACCGCTTCCCCAAGATCGATTTCCCGACCGTCGTCGTCACGGCCGTGCTCCCGGGCTCCGCGCCCGAGGAGGTCGAGAGCGAGATCACGGACAAGATCGAGGCCGCGGTCAACACGATCAGCGGCATCGACGAGCTCCGGTCGACCTCGGTCGAGGGCGTGAGCACCGTCATCGTCACGTTCGTGCTCGACAAGAACGTCGACGTGGGCGCGCAGGAGGTCCGCGAGAAGGTCTCGGCCATCCTCGCGAGCCTGCCGCAGGGCATGGACCCGCCCGTCGTCACCAAGATGGACCCGGACGCCTCGCCGGTCCTCACGATGGCGCTGTCCGGACCGGGCAGCGTGCGTGACGTCACCGAGCTCGCCGACAAGGTGCTGCGGCGCGAGCTCGAGTCGCTCGGCGGCGTCGGGCAAGTGCTGCTCATCGGCGGCCGGCCCCGCCAGATCAACGTGCTCGTCGAGCCCGACAAGCTCCAGAAATACGGCCTGAACCCGGGCGACATCGAGCGCGCGCTGCGGTCGCAGAACCTCGAGCTGCCGAGCGGTCGCGTCGAGCAGGGGGCGCGGCTGCTCACGCTCCGCACGCGCGGGCGGGTCGAGTCCGTCGCCGAGATGGCCGACATCGTCGTCGGTACGCGCGACGGCTACGCGGTCAAGGTCAGCGACGTCGCCCGCGTCGAGGACGGCGTCGCGGACGCCGAGTCCGCCGGCTTCAAGGGCGGCCGCCCGACCGTGCTGCTCAACATCCGAAAGCAGAGCGGCACCAACACGGTCGAGGTCGTGCGCGCGGTCAAGCAGCGGCTCGCCGACCTCGGGCCGCGCCTGCCGAAGGGCTACGCGATCGACCTCGCGCGCGATCAGTCGGAGTTCATCGAGAACGCGATCGGGGCGGTGAAGGAGCACCTCGTGCTCGGCGCGATCTGCGCGGCGCTCATCGTCTTCGTCTTCCTCGCGAACGTGCGATCGACGGTCATCGCCGCCATCGCCATCCCGATCAGCGTCGTCTCGACGTTCGGCCTGATGCGCGCGGCCGGCTTCACGCTCAACACGATCACGCTGCTCGCGCTCACGCTCGCGGTCGGCATCGTCATCGACGACGCGATCGTCGTGCTCGAGAACGTCTACCGCCACATCGAAGAGAAGGGCCTCTCGCCGCGCGACGCGGCCATCGCGGGCACGAAGGAGATCGGCCTCGCCGTCCTCGCGACCACGCTGTCGCTCGTCGCGGTCTTCCTCCCGGTCGCGTTCATGAGCGGCATCGTGGGCCGCTTCATGAACTCGTTCGGCATGACGATGGCCTTCTCGATCCTCGTGTCGATGCTCGTCAGCTTCACGCTGACGCCGATGCTCTGCGCGCGGTGGCTCAAGCGCAAGGCGGTCGGCGGCGGCGAGGCGGGCGCGCACGGATCGAAGGCGTCGCGCTTCTACGCGCCGATCGAGGGCACGTACCTGCGCATGCTCCGCTGGTCGATGGCGCACCGCTGGGTGATCGTCCTCGTCTGCGTCGGCACGCTCCTGTCGATCCCGCTGCTCGCCAAGAGCGCGAACGCGAATTTTCTCCCCGAGGAGGACGAGTCGCAGTTCGCCGTCTCGGTGCGCGCGCCCGAGGGCACGAGCCTCGACGCGACGCGGCTGCTCGCGACGCGCATGGCAACCGACATCGAGAAGGTCGACGGCGTGCGCTACGCGGTCACGACCCTCGGCGACGACCCGCAGAAGACGCCGAACCTGGCCTCGATCTACGTGAAGCTCACGAGCGTCGAGGAGCGCAAGCTGTCGCAGCTCGAGCTCTCGGACGTGGTGCGCCGCGAGGTGATCCCCCGCTACAAGGCCGAGCGCCTGCGCACCTCCGTCGGGCCGGTGCCCGCGTTCTCGGGCGGCGGCACGATGTACCCGGTCATGTACCAGGTGCAGGGGCCGGATCTGGCCAAGATCCAGGTCTACGCGCAGCGGCTGCTCGAGGTCCTGCGCGCGCAGCCGGGCGTCGTCGACCCGGACACGACGCTCATCGTCGGCAAGCCCGAGCTGCGCGCGCACATCGACCGCAAGAAGGCCGCCGACCTCGGCGTCTCCGTGGCCGACATCGCGGGCGCGCTCCGGCTCGTCGTCGGCGGCTACGAGGTCTCGCGCTTCGACGACCAGGGCGAGCAGTACGAGGTCTTCGTGCGCGGCGCGTCCGGCGCGCGCCAGAGCGTCGACGGCCTGCGGCGCATCTCGGTGCCGTCGATGAAGCTCGGATCGGTGACGATCGACAACGTCGTCTCGTTCACCGAGGGCACCGGCCCGTCGAAGATCGAGCGGTACAACCGTCGCCGCCAGGTCTCGATCGTGTCGAACGTGCAGAAGGGCGCCTCCCAGCGGGCGATCGTGCTCGCGCTCGACAAGGCCGTCGCCGAGCTGAAGCTCGACCCGGGCTACTCCGCGGCGGCCGTGGGCATGTCGCGCGAGCTCGGGCGGGCGATGGTGAGCTTCGGCCTCGCGTTCCTGCTCTCGGGCATCTTCATGTACCTGGTGCTCGCCGCGCAGTTCGAGTCGTGGCTGCACCCCGTCACGATCCTGCTCAGCCTGCCGCTGACGGTGCCGTTCGCGATCCTGAGCATCATCATCTTCCGGCAGTCGCTCAACATCTTCTCGATGCTCGGGATCCTCGTGCTCTTCGGCGTCGTGAAGAAGAACTCCATCCTGCAGATCGATCACACGATCAAGCTGCGGGCCCAGGGGCGCACGCGCGCCGCGGCCATCCTCGAGGCGAACCGCGACCGGCTCCGCCCGATCCTGATGACCACGCTGGCCTTCGTCGCCGGCATGCTGCCGCTCGTCGTGTCGCGCGGCGCCGGCGCCGGGACCAACCGCGCGACGGGCTTCGTCATCATCGGCGGGCAGTCGCTCGCGCTGCTGCTCACGCTGCTCGCGACGCCCGTCGCCTACTCGCTCTTCGACGACCTCTCCGAGTGGGCGCGGCGCGTCCTCAAGCTCGGCGCGACCGACGTGGAGGCCGCGGGCGCCGAGGCCGCGGCGGCCGAGCTGCCCGCGGGCGAGTAGCGCGGTACGCCCGCTTCGTCCGGGCCGTTTCGAGCGGATTTCACGCCCCTTCGGTCCGCCGGTTCACGGTTTCCCTCCGCGAATCGTGAGCCGCCGCGAGCGCGCGTCGCCACCTCCGCTCCGATGGCTACCTCGCCGCCCGGGCCTCGCTCGTTCACCCCGTCCGTCGTGCGGGTGAAGTCGGGGCTGGCGCCTCTTGCGATCCTCGTGGTCGAGGACGACGAGGACCTCGGGACGTACCTCGCCGACCTGCTCGCCGACGTCGGCCATGAGCCGACCTGGGTGCGGAGCGCCGAGGGCGCCGTCGAACGACTCGCGGTGGCGGTCTTCGACGTCGTGCTGACCGACGTGCGCCTCGACGGGCGGATGAGCGGCCTCGCGCTTGCCCAGCAACTGCGCGAGGCCCGGCGAGCCGAGGTCGTGATCGTGATGACCGCGTTCGGCACGGCGGAGGTGGTCGAGACCGCGTTCGCCTCCGGCGCCGTCGGCTGCCTGTCGAAGCCGTTCCGTACCTCGGAGCTGCTCGGTTGCATCCAGCTCGGCATCCTGCGCTCCCTGCGCGAAGCGCGGCCCTAGCCTGACCCTCGCCGAGAAGGATTTGCAGCAACCTCACGCGGGACTCGTGGGGCACCCGGAGCAGAAGCTCACCACGGAGGCACGGAGGCAGCTCGAATCGGAGCTCTGTGCCTCTGTGCCTTCGTGGTGAAAATCACGGCTCATGGACGGTCGCCAAGGCGGCAACGCTCTTCGGCGAGGGTCTAGCCTGCCTGCCGGCGAGCGCGCGCGGCGGCCTCCCCGCGAGGCCCGCACGCCCTCGACGAACGGGCGCCCGCCGGTGCTACCCTTGCGCACATGGCTCGCGCTGCCTCCACCCCGGCTCGCCGCCGCCCCGGTCGCGCCGCGGGGGGCGACCCTCGCTCGCGTCGTCGCCTCGCGAGATGACCGGGCCGCTCGCCTCCGACCGCCCCCCCGGCGCCGTCCCGGACGCCGCGCTGCGGACGGGCGACCTCATCGCGGGCAAGTACAAGATCGATCGCGTGCTGGGCAAGGGCGGGGTCGGCGTGGTCGTGGCCGCGCGCGACACCCAGCTTCAGCGCAAGGTCGCGGTGAAGTTCCTCCGCACCCGCGGGCTGGCTTTCCCGGGCGCGCGCGAGCGGTTCCTGCGCGAGGCGCAGGCGGCCGTCGCCATCCACAGCGAGCACGTCGCGCGCGTGATCGAGTTCGGCACGCTCGACTCGGGCGCGCCGTTCATCGTGATGGAGTACCTGACCGGCGTCGACCTCGGAGACTTCCTCGAGAAGCGCGGCGCGCTCCCGGTCTCGCTCGCGGTCGACTACGTGCTGCAGGCCTGCGAGGCGATCGCCGAGGCGCACGCGCTCGGGATCATCCACCGCGATCTCAAGCCGCCCAACCTGTTTCTAGCCGACCGGCCCGACGGCACGCACACGGTCAAGGTGCTCGATTTCGGGCTGTCGACGGCGCCGTGGGCGAACGCCGAAGGCAAGGTCGACTCGCTCACGTCGACGGGCATGGTCGCGGGATCGCCCCACTACATGTCGCCCGAGCAGGTGCGCAGCCTCAAGCACGTCGACGCTCACACCGACCTCTGGGCGCTCGGCGTGATCCTCTACCAGCTCGTCGCCGACGCGCTGCCGTTCGACGCGGACTCGGTGACGGGCATCATCGCGAAGATCCTCACCGACCCGCCCGTGCCGCTGTCGGCGCGCTGCCCCGACGTGCCCCCGGGCCTCGAGGCGATCGTGCTGCGCTGCCTCGAAAAGAGCGTGGACCGCCGCACGGCGAGCGTCGCCGAGCTCGCGATCGCGCTCGAGCCGTACGGGTCGGCGAGCTGCAAGGGATCCGTCGAGACCATCGTGCGGCTCGCGTCGCCGACGCGCGGAGGGTCGCTGTCCGCGGGGGCGAGCGGGCCGGTCGCCGCGGTCACCGCGTCCACCGCGGCCTCGACGATGGGCGACCCCCCGCCCGATCTCGGGACGACGACGACCGATCGGCCGATCGATCCGACGGCGGCGTGGGCGGCCGCCGCGACCGACGCGACGGTGGACGGCTCCCGGGACGACGCCCCGCGCCCCGCGGCCGGCGGGGCGATCGCGCAGTCGACCGACGTGCCCGCGGTCCCCGGAGGCGTGCGCGGCGCGGCCGACCTCGGGGCCCCCGCGCGATCGCGGCCTGGGCGCGGCCTGCGCGTCGGGGCGATCGTGGTCGCGTTCGTGGTCGTCCCGCTCGCGGCCCTCGCGATCGCGCGGATCGGCCGTCGCGCGCCGATCGATCCCGCCCAGGGCGCCGCCTCCGCCACCGTGATCGCCGCGCCGCTCGCCACGACCCCCGCGGTGATCGCGGCGCCTGCCGCCTCCGCGGGGCCCAGCGTCACGCCGGCGCCCGCCGCGTCGTCCGCGGGCCCCGGGGCCGCGCCGGTCGCGCCGCCACCGACCTCGACCGCGGCCGTCGGCCCGCTGCCGAAGGCGCCGGCCGCGTCCGCGACGGGCGCCGGCAGCGGCCGCCCCGGGCCCGTCCGGCGCCCACCGACCGGGAAGGATGACCCGCTCGACCGCTGGCAGTAGGATTCCCGCTCACTCGATGCCCCTGCATTTGCGGATCCCCCTGCTGCTCGCCTGCGTGCTCACGTGCGCGCCCGCCTTCGCGGACGCGACGCCCGCCGAGCAGGCCAAGGCGCTGTTCTTGGAAGGCCGCGAGGCCATGAAGCGCGGCGATCCGATGCGCGCCCTGTCGCTCTTCGAGTCGAGCCAGCGGGTCTTTCCGGCGCCGGGCACGCTCACGAACATGGCCGTCGTCGAGGAGCAGCTCGGCCGGCTCGCGAGCGCGTGGCGCCACTTCGGCGAGGTGGCCGCGGGGCTCCCGCCGACCGACGCGCGCGCCGAGGTCGCCCGTCAGCACCTCGGGTCGCTCGAGACGCGCCTGCCGCGCCTGCGCATCGACCGCGCGCCGGGCGCGCCGGCGTCGACGGTGATCAAGCTCGACGGCCTCGAGGTCGCGGCCGACGCCCTCGGCAAGGACGAGCCCGTCGACCCCGGCAAGCACGTGGTCACCGCGACCGCGCCGGGCCTCGGTGAGCGCCGGTTCGAGGCCACGCTCGCCGAGGGCCAGCGCGCCGTCGTGCAGGTCGAGCCCGGGGCCGCGCCGCCGCCCGCGCCCCCCGCGCCGCGGCTGGCCAGCGCGACCGCCTCGGCCCCTCCTCCTCGCGCGCCCCTCGCCGCGACGGGGCCGGCCCCGGGAGGCGGCCAGCGCCTCGTGGGCTACTCGCTGATCGGCCTGGGCGTCGTCGGTCTCGGCCTCGGCGCGGTCATGGGCGGGCTGACGATCGGCAAGAAGGCCGAGGTGCAGGGCTGCATGGACGACCGGGCGTGCGCGCCGCAGACGGGTCGCGACGCCGAGAGCGCCGGGCGGACGTTCGGCGCCGTCAGCACGGTGGGCTTCGTGGCGGGCGCCGCGGTCGCGGTCGGCGGGGTCGTGCTCGTGCTGACCGTGCCCTCCGAGAGGGGCGGCAAGCCGACGGCCACCGTCGCGCCGATCGCCCTGCCGGGTGGCGGAGGCGCGGGGATCACGGGCCACTTCTGACCCGGCGCTCGCGGACGCCTTCGCGCGGCGACGGGTGCTTCGAGGACCCCCTACCCCCGGCCCCTTCCCCCGAGATCGGCGGCTGGGGGTTAGGGGGTGTCGCCCAGATCGGCGAAGCGCCCGTCAGAGGTCGAGCGCGGTGAGGAACACGTCCGCGGTGGGAGCGGCGCCGCCGAAGCACGCGCCGGAGTAGGCCGCCGCGAGCGTCCCGCAGCCGAAGGCGATCGTCCCGTAGAACGTGCCGTAGCCGAAGAGCCGACCGCCCGCGATCGCGACGCCGGTGCCGATCTGGCGGCGCACGTCGCCGTAGCGCGCCGCCCAAGCGGGCACGAGGTCGCCGTTCTTGACCGTGAGCTTCGCCAGGAAGACGTCCTCGTCGCCCTGCGAGGCGAGCGCGGGGACCGCGAGCGCGAGCGTGGTCGGGAAGCGCCCGGTCACGTAGGCGGCGTCCCCCGGGCCCTCGGTCACGAACGCGTCCGCCGACCAGTCGCCGCCCGCGAAGGCGCTCGCCGCGATGGGCGCGCCGTCGACCGACAGCTTCGCCACGAAGGTCGAGTGAGTGGCCACGGTGAGGGTCTTGACGGGCTGGAACGACATCGACCCCGAGAGGTCGCCGATGACGATCAGGCCGGACTTGCCGAGCGCCACGCCCTGCGCCGACTGCCGTTCGGTCGCGTCGCCGTAGCTCTGCGCCCACAGCGGGGCGCCGTTCGGGTCGATCTTCGCGACGTACGAGTCGGTCGCGGTCACGTCCGACCCTCCCGCGCTGGTCAGCGTCGTCGCCCCGAACACCATCGACCCGGCGTACTCGCCGACGAGGTACGTGTCGCCGACGGAGTCCACCGCGAGCGACTCCAGCGTCTGCATGGTCGTGTCGCCCCACGACTTGCTCCACAGCGTGTTGCCGTCGGGATCGAGCTTCACGAGGAACGCGTCCGGAAGGTCGCTCGGGGCGCCCACGGACGCGGTCTGGACCAGGCCTTTGCCGAAGTCGACCGCCCCGTGGAACGTGCCGCCGGCGTAGATGTTGCCGACGGCATCGGTGCCGACGCGCGTGACGAGGCCCGTGGCCGCGCCGTCGACGGTCGCGATGGGGAAGCTCTTTTCCCAGAGCGGCTTGCCCTCGCCGTCGAGCTTCGCGACGAAGAGCGCGGTGCCCGCCGACGAGAGCGTGCCCTTGAACGTGAGCGTGCCGCCGCCGAACGCGCCGCCGAGGACGATCCCGTGCGAGTCGACGGCCATCGCGCGCGCGTTGAGCTGGGTCCCGACGAAGGCCTTTTGCCAGGTCGTGGTGCCGTCGGCGGCCTCGACCCGCGCGACGAACAGCGCCACGCCGGCCGTCAGCGAGTCGGCCATCCCGAGGTCGATGCTCTGTCCGAACGTGCCCGTGATCACGACGCCGAGCCCGTCCGCGGTCGCGGCGATGCGGCTCGCGTCCTGGTGGGTGGGGAACCCGACGTCGGCCGGCCGCTCGCCGTAGCTGCGGCTCCACCGGCACGCCCCGGTCGCGCCGCCCGGGCCGGGGGCGTACTGGCCGCCTTGCCCGCAGGCCACCGCCCCGCCCGCGCCGCCCGCTCCGCCCGCGGAGGTGGTCGTGATGCCTCCCGCGCCGCCCGCTCCGCCCGCGGAGGTGGTCGCGATGCCTCCCGCGCCGCCCGCTCCGCCCGCGGAGGTGGTCGCGATGCCTCCCACGCCGCTCCCGCCGCCCGCGGCGGTGGTCGTGATGCCTCCCGCGCCGCCCCCGCCGCTCGTCGAAGCCTCGTGATACTCGGGGAAGTTGAGGATCGTCGTGCAGCTCGCCGCCCCGAGGGCGACGAGGAGGACCGTGCCCGTCGGATCGGGGACCGGCGAGATTCGTCGCTTCGACATCATGGGGTGCCTCGCCGCCTCGCCGTGGGGTGGCTAACACTCATCGTGCCTGTTCCGACCGGGCGAGGGCAACCACGGACGGCGGCGAGCGCTGCGGCGTCGACCGCAGCGGCGACGAGTCGGTCGGCGGGCTTCGGACGCGGGTCCGTCCTCGAGATCGTGCGCCGCGCGGTGGGCCGCCCTGGTTTCGCGCCGCCCGGCACGGCGATCGGTGCGGACGGTCCCGAAGCCGACGGTCCGGTCGGCGGACCGGCGCCCTTCCGGTCGGGCGTGCCGGGCGGACGGCGCGCGTCGTCGACCGCGGCATCCCGCGCCGTCGCGCGAACCAGGTGACATTCCGCCCCACGGAGCCGCCCGCTCGCTCGGCGACGGATGGCGACCGTGATCGATATCCGGCCGAATTGGGCCCATCGACGGCGCAAATCCTTGCCCCGGGCGCGTGGCACCGACCGTGCAGCGCGCCCGCGTGGGAGGGCTCTCGATGCCGGCCGATCCGCCCGTCGCGGCCCCGTGCGGGCGACACGCGCTCGTTCTCGTCGCCGAGGATGACGACGAGCTGCGGTCGCTCCTCGCGACCGTGCTCCGTCGCGACGGCCACGACGTGCACGAGGTGCGATCGGGGACGCAGCTGCTCCGCTTCCTCGAGGTGGCGGCCGGCGCCGGGCCCGGCGCACCGAGCCTGCCGGACCTCGTCGTCTCCGACGTGAAGAGGCCGGGCCTCACCGGGCTCGAGGTGGCCTCGGCGATCCGCCGGGCCGCGCTCCCCGTGCCGATCGTGCTCATCACCGCGTTCGGCGACGAGGACGCGCACCGGCGCGCCGACGAGCTCGGCGCGACGATGCTGGACAAGCCCTTCGATCTCGGCGCGCTGCGCGGTGCGGTGCGCACGTTGCTGTCCGCGGCGGAGCGGCCGACCGGCACGGGCTGACAGCATCGGGCGCTTCCTCCCTGGGGTCGGCGAGCTCGCCTCGGTCCCCGAACGATCACCGAGCCGCGGGCCGCCGTACGGAGAGGCGGTGGTGATGCGCCGCAAAGCGACGGGCGAGGCGGAGTAGACGGCGGACCGAGACGGCGGGCGACGCGAACGCGGTGCAGGGCGGGGGTGCTGCGCGCTCCGCGGAATTCGCGCCCAAGAACGGGGCGGACGGGGCGCGAACGGGGCCGGCGGTAGCGCGGGAGGCGGCCGGGGCGCTGGGGTGCCGCGCGGGCGGGGTTCGCGCTTCTTTGGATTACGCGCAATCATGTCCGTTGGAGGGCACTTCCGGAGCCGTTCCGCGGGCTTGAACGCGGCCGCTACCCGGCCGGAACGCGTTGCAATCCTGCAGTTTCCAGCCTAGCTACGGTGGACGTGTCTCGAGGCGCATGCCTCGTCGCAGATGATTCGTTGGAGAAGAGCCATGTCTACAAGCCAATATTCGTCCCGTCCGCGCTGGTTGATGGTCGCGGCGGCTCTCGCGGGGGCGGCCGGCTGCAGCTCTTCGAGTGACCCGACCCCCACCGAAAGCGGGCTTGCGCGTGACCTCAAGCTCAGCGCGATGACGGGAAGTCAGCGAGAGGCCTTCTGTGACCAGATGATCCAGTCGAGCGCCAGCTGCGCGCAGTCGTACGACGCGGGCGTACCGGTCGGCGACGCAGGAGCAAGCAAGACTCCACGGCAGGCGTGCCTCGAGTCTTTCAGTAGGTTGCCAGATTGCACAGCGGCAATGTACGACGCCTGTCGCCAACAGCTGGCGAGTGGCGCCTGCACCGCCGAAGCTACCTCGCCATGTGCTGCGATCGCGAGCTGCACGTCCCAGTCGGCCCCATCCAACGAAACGATGACACAGGCATTGGCCTATGACCTATGCGAGGCCGAGTTCTATTTCACCCTTGGCATTATGGCGGCCGTTTATGACAATTATAGGTACCTGGACGGCGTAACGAACAACGTCGGCGGCGTGCAAGTCAACTACGCCTTCAGTTACTGCATGGACTACCGCCTGAAATGCAATGCTTGGCCTTGGCAAAAGGGCTGCCTTTGTGCGGCCGCCGGCACGCACACGGTTTCAAAGACGATGAAGTCTTCGGAAGGAGGCGAGTTCGAGGCTTGGCCTGAGTTCCAGGAGGTCTGCCCCTGAGCGGGGCTTGAACCAAGCCTTGCTTTCTGGAGCGACTTCCCCCCCAGGATCGCGCGGTCTTGGAGGTCGTCTCGGGGCAGGTCGAGGCTCCGTCGCAGATTGGGAATTTCGTCAACGGAGCGCACTTCCGGCGCCGTTCCGCGGGCTCGAACGGGCAGCTACCCGGCCGGATCGCGTTGCGGGCTCGGTGCATCGGCTCGTCGCGCGCGGCGAGGTCGAAGGCGTCCGCGTCGGCAAGTGGGAGCACCTCGACGAAGTGACCTGTACCCGACTCTGCCCGAGGATCGAGCGCGGACGACTCAACTTCTGCAAGCTCGACGACGACTTGCCGCGCTCGCCCGCGTCCGACGAGCCGTTCCTCGTCTGCGTCTTCCATCGCCCGGGCGGGTGCGGCCGTCCAGGGCTTCGCGAGGCCCTCGACCATCTGCTGGAGCAGCGGCCGCATCGCCGGCGGCAGCACGCGCACCCTCGCGATCAGGGCCTCTACGTCGCTCGACCGCACGTCGCCGCGCGCGCGGTCGTCGAGGCTCGCGCCTGACCCGGTCTCGGGCTTCTGGGGCAGCACGGCGCCGCTTGGTGTCGGTCGAATGGGCCACGGCGCCGTCCGCCTCACCGACGGCCGCGCGCTCGTCGCAGGCGGCTGGGTCGGGGGCAACTGCGTGAGCGCGGACTCGGAGAGGTTCGACCCGGCGACGGCTCGGCGCTCGCCGTGGGCGGGGGCTTCGCCTCCGTCGATCGCCGTGGCAGACTGGCATTCTCGTCGCGATCGGCCTGCTTCGGCGCCGATCTCGACGGTCGGCGCGTTGATGGACGACCCGGATCGCGAGTCCGCCGAGGGGCGCGTCGGGCAGACGCTGCGCGGGAAATGGCGCCTCGATCGGGTGATCGGCGTGGGCGGCATGGCGGCCGTCTACGAGGCGACTCACCGGAACGGCAAGCGCGTCGCCGTGAAGATGCTCCATCCGTCGGTGTCGCACGACGCCGAGGTGCGTCGCCGCTTCCTGCGCGAGGGCTACGTCGCCAACTCGGTCGGGCACCCCGGCGCCGTGATCGTCGACGACGTGACCGACGACGGCCGCGCGTTTCTCGTGATGGAGCTCTGCGACGGCGGGCCGATCGATGGCCGGATGCGCGCACGATGGCGGCGGCGATCCGGGACGCGACGCCCGCGATCGCAGCGGACGCCCGAGGGCCGAGGCCGTCGACCCGACGGCGGCGACGCTCCTGTCGACCAGCGCGGGCGACACCCGCCCTGCGGCTCGCGCGCGGCCCGCGCCGGTGACGACCGCGCGGCCCGTGTCCGCGGGGGCTTCGGTGCGGATCCCGCGCGACCGGCGCGCGCCGATGGGGATCGGGGCCGTCCTCCTCGTCGTCGGCGAGGTGACCGCGGCCGTCACGCTGCGCAGGGCCGATCGTGGCGGCGCGACGGCGACCGCAGCCGCCGAGGCGACGACCGTCGCGCCCCTCCCCTCGACGCCGTCCGTGGCGCCCGCTGCGACCGTTGCCATCGCGTCGACCGCGACCGCGCCAGCCGCTCCGAACGCAGAGCCGCCCCCGTCGACGTCCCCCGCGGCCTCGGCCCCGGCCGCTCGGGGCGCGTCGGTCGGCGCGAAGCCACCTCGGGCCACCGCACCCTTCCGCGTCGACGCGCCTCTGCCTCGATCGACGGCTTGATGTCCGTCGCTGCGGTGGCCGATAGATCGCGCGGCAGATGGACCTTGAACGTGGTCCCCTTGCCCTGCTGCTTGGCGGTGAAGAAGGGCTCGAAGATGCGCGCCCGCGTTTGCTCGTCCAGGCCGCAGCCCGTGTCCGAGACCGCAAGCTGCACATACGACCCGGGTTGCACCGCCATGTGGCGTGCCGCGTACTCCTCGTCGATTTCCACGTTGGACGTCTCGATAGTCAGCTTGCCCCCCTCGGGCATGGCGTCGCGGGCGTTGACCACGAGGTTCGTGAGCAACGGCTCGATCTGGCTCGAGGAACGCGGCGTCGACCGGCTTCGCGCGCAACATGACGGGCGCGCACTGCGACGCCCGATGCACGAGCTCGCCGTCGGGACCTGCTGACCTCGGCTTTCCGTGCCTGACCGATGTTGCATCGACAGCATGGACGCGCGCGCCTGCTTCTGGCCAGACCCTCGCCGAAAAGGATTTGCAGCAACCTCCCGCGGGACTCGTGGGCCACCCGGAGCAGAAGCTCACCACGGAGGCACGGAGGCAGATCAAATCTGAACTCTGTGCCTCCGTGGTGAAAATCACGGCTCTTGGACGGTCGCCAAGGCGGCAGCGCTTTTCGGCGAGGGTCTGGACAGCGTAAGTCCTCGCCCGCCCCCGTCATCCCCCGGCCGCGCGGCGCGACGACTCGCGCGCGCACGGCCACGCCGCGACGGGCGCCGGTGGCACCACGGTCGACTCCGCTCCGTTCAAACCGACTTCGCCCTGTCGCCCAGAGCCCCGAGCAGGGCGAGGCTCGCGCAAGCCGTACGAAGGGCCGCGACCAGGACCGAGCTCAGCATCACGTACGGCTCGCGGCGTCGCTTGGAAGCGCGCACGTGCCCGAGCATCCGCTTGGCGTCGAGGGCCCCGACCTCGAGCCGCACGACCTCGCTCACGCCAGGGCCCGCGCCGCACGCGAGCCTCCGCATGGCGCGGTGCTTCTTCGTCGAGACCGCCCCGAGCAGCCGCTCGACCTCGGAGCCGGAGAGCGCCTTCGGATGCCGCATGCGTGCCAGCTCGCACACCTCGACCGGCCGGCGCAGCGTGACCTCGTAGAAGACCGGCTCGACGCCGCGTAGACGTCGACCGTCGCCGGGCACACCTTCCCCTTTCGAATCAGGTGGAGCAGGTACGCACGGATCTCCGCCGCGACCGTCCCGGACGCCCACTTTCCAACGCGCTCGAGGAACCTGCACACGCACCGCACGTACGTGCCGCCCCCTCACGCTCGCCGTGTGTTTCGTTGGCGTGCGTGCTAACATTGATTCTCCGTTTGCTCGCAAAGGGCGTCCACGTTAGGCGCGGGTGTGTGCCGACCCGCGGGCGACCCTGGAATGGCCGACCGGCCGGGCTCCGTGTCCGGCGCACGCGTCGGCTCGGTCGAACGGGGAGCCCTCCCATGAGTGACTCTCGCGCTATCGTCACCGCCCCCGATGAGCTGCGCCGCCGCCGCGTCGGCGTCGCCCTCGAGTCCGCCGACTTCGCTGTCTGCGCCGCTGGCGACGGCGTCGAGGCGCTCGCCGGCTTCGGCTCGGAGCGGCCCCAGGTGATTCTCCAGGGAATCTCGGTCCTCGACGCGGACGTGGAGCCGCTCGGCGCGGTCCGCGCGGAGCGGGGGGGCGATGCCGCGTGGCTCGTGGACGCCGCGCGCGCGCGCGTCGCGAGCACGGCGCCGCCCGCGGGGATCGCGCGGCCCGTCCAACGCCTCCTGGTCGTCGACGACGAACCCATCCAGCTCCGGATGACGGCGGCGCGGCTCACCGCGGCCGGATTCGAGGTGCGCACCGCGCGCCACGCGGGCGAGGCGCTCCGCGTCGCCCGCCAGGATCCGCCGGACGCCGTCGTGAGCGACGTCCTCATGCCCCGCGTCGACGGCTTCGAGCTGGCCCGCGCAATCCGGCGTCACCCGGCGTTCGCCTCGATCCACATCGTGCTCGTGTCGTCGCACTACGTCGATCACGCCGACCGCTTGCTCGCGCGCGATGCCGGCGCGAGCGCCTTCGCCGAGCGAACGCCGACGCTCGAGCACGTGCTCGCCGCGCTCGCCGCGTGCGCAGGCCGCCCGCCGCCCGGCGCGCCGGCGCCCGAGCCGAGCTTCGACCAGGCGCACGAGCGACGTCGCTCCGCGCAGCTCGAGCGCCAGGTCGCGACGAACGGCCTGCTCGGGCAGCGGTGCGCGCGGCAGGCCGCCGAGCTCGCCGTCCTGTCCGTCGTCGCCGACGGGGTCCCCGACGAGGGGCTCGACGACGAGACGTTCGGGCGCTTGCTGCAGCGCTCGCTCGACGCGTGCGGGCTCGCGCAGGGCGCGCTCTACCTCGATGACCCGGAGGGCGGCTTGCGCGTGCGCGCGGAGCACGGCCTGCCGAGCGCGGCGACCGTCGGTAGGCTCGGCGCCGGCGACTTCCTCGCGAGCTTGGTTCGCGAGGGCTCGCTCGTGACGCTGTCCTGCACCGCGCTGGCTGCGTCCCCCGCGCGAGCCCTGCTCGACGAGGCGGGCGCGGGCTCGGCGATCGTGGCGCCCCTCGTCGTCCGCGGCGAGCCCGTGGGCGCGCTCGTCCTCTTCTCGGCGGCGCCCGACGTCGCCCTCGGCGCGGCGGGGGGATCGGATCCGCTCGGCTGCGCGCGGGCGCTCGCCACGCAGCTCGGGCGCGTCGTCGCGCTCGACCGCGCGTTCGCCCGCGCGAGGGCGGAGGGGAGGCGCTATCGCGCGCTCGCGGGCCACGCCCCCGACGCGATCCTGCTCCTGCGCCCGTCCGGCGAGATCGTCGACGCGAACCTCGCGACCGGACGGCTCGCGGGCCTGCCCACGCAGCGCCTCCTGGGCCAGTCCCTGTTCGATCTCTTCGCCGCGTCGTCCGTCCCCACGCGCGAACGCCTCGCGGACCTCTGTGCGGGCGAGCTAGACGAGGTGTGGGGACTCGAGATCGAGCGGCCCGACGGCGAGCGCAGGCTCGTCGATGCCACGGCGTCGGTCGTCGGGGACTGGGGCGAGGCGCTGGTGCTGGTCCTCGTGCGCGACGTGACCGCGCGCGAGCGGTCGCGGCGGCGGAGCGCGGAGGCCGAGCAGGTCGCGCACGTTGGCGCGTTCGCCTCGGCGGTCGCCCACCAGATCAACAGCTCGCTCACCTACGTGCTCGGCAACCTCGCGTTCCTCGGTGAAACGATCGCGCGCTTCGAGGCGAGGCGCGCCGCCCCGCAGGGCGCGTTCGG
The DNA here is from genome assembly GCA_903906315.1 of uncultured delta proteobacterium. Classification (GTDB taxonomy): domain Bacteria; phylum Myxococcota_A; class Polyangia; order Polyangiales; family Polyangiaceae; genus CAIVJW01. Next base: position 59,592 of record CAIVJW010000073.1, read on the forward strand.
CCGGGGCGTGCGGGGGAAGCCGGACGGCGCCGACGAGCTCGCGAGCATCGCCGACGCCGCCGCCGACGCGCTCGAGGGCTGCGAGCGCGTGCGCGTCCTGGGCCGGGACCTCGTCACGTACGGTGTCGTGGAGACGAGAGAGCTCCTGTCCGTCCCCCGGCTGCTCGAACTCGTGACCGCGATGGCGCGCCACGAGACTCGCTACGGCGCCCGCATCGAACGGGAGCTCGCGCGTGACGTGCCCGACATCCTCGGCAACGCGCCGTTGCTGAACCAGCTCTTCCTCTCACTCGTGCTCGACGTCGTCGAGGCGTCGAGGCGCGCCGATGGTTCGCGCACTCGCGTGGTCGTGCGGGTCGCCGCGGACCAAGGCGGCGTGTCCGTGGCGATCTTCGACGACGGCGCCCCGATGCCCCTCGCTCCGCTCCTCGCCGGCCGGACCTCGTGGCGATCGCCGGCGGTGCGAGGGACGCCGCTCGAAGCGGCGGCAGACATCGTCCGCGCCCACCAGGGGCGCCTGATCGCGGGCTCGGTGGGCGACGGGGCCGTCGGCTGGACCGTGTGGCTGCCCTCGGCCGCGGCGAACGCCGTCGTCGACGACGACGACGACTCGTCGTCGGCCCCCTCGTCGCACGTGACGCCCACTCGCGACGTTCGCCCCTCGATCTCGTGACGGCGCTCCGTCGGGTCCCGCCCTCGCTCGACGCGGTGCTCCGCGACGTGGCCTTCGATCACCTGTGGCGGAGCTCGTCGGTGTTGGCGCTCGTCCTCGACGCGCAGGGCGTGGTCATCGACGCGAACGCGCGCGCCGAGGCGCTTTTCGACGGCCCTGTCGTCGGGCGACGTGGTGTCGACCTCGTGGGCGTGGCCGGCGCGGCGGCTCGGAGCACGCTTGCCCACCTCGGCACGCGCGGTGGTGCCGTCGAGACGGTGCGGCTCACGTTCCGCGATCTCGGCGGCGCGACGCTCGTGCTCGGCGAGGCCGACGCCGGCGAGCTCGCGCGCGTCGAGCGCGACCTCGCAGCCATGCACGCCGACCTGCAGAACCTCACGCGCGAGGTCGTCCGCAAGAACCGGGCGCTCGCGCGTCTCGGTGAGCTCAAGAGCCGCTTCGTCGGCATGGCGGCGCACGACCTCCGCAAGCCGACCGGCGTGATCCTCGGCTACGTCGACCTCGTGCTCGACGGCGCCGGCGCCGCGCTGTCCGACGATCAGCGCCGGCTCCTCGGCGCCATTCGCTCGTCGTGCTCGTTCATGGCGCGCGTCATCGACGACTTCCTCGACCTCGCCGTCATCGAGGCCGGCCAACTGACGCTGCACCTCGCCCCCAGCGATCCCGGCTCCGTCGTTCGCGCGGGCGCGCGGCGCGCGGAGGAGCACGCGCGGCGCGCCGACGTCACCGTCTCGCTCGACCTCGAGCCCGGCACGGCCCGGCGCCTCGACGCCTCGAAGATCGAGCAGGTCGCGATGAACCTCGTCGGCAATGCGATCGAGCACTCGCCGCCCGGCGGCCGCGTCGTCGTCGCGTCGCGGCTCGAGGGCGCGGCATTCACTCTGACGGTGAGCGACGAGGGCCCGGGCATCGACCCCGACGATCTCGCGCGCCTCTTCCGGCCGTTCGAGAGGGGCGCCCACGGGGGTGTCGCCCGCGTCGGGTCGTTCGGGCTCGGTCTGTCGATTTCGAAGATGATCATAGACGCGCACGGGGGCAGCCTCGACGCGGCGTCGGGCGCGCACGGTGGGACGGTCTTCGTCGTGCGCCTGCCCGGCGCGGGGGAGCGGATCGCATGAGCACGGCAGAGGAGCGGCGCGCCACGGCGGCGGCCCTCACCCTCCACACGGCACGGATCGCGGAGCTCGCGACGGACCTCCAGTACGCCCGGCAGCCCGAGGTCTGGGAGAGGTACGGCGTGCGCGGGCGCGAGCTCAGCGTCCGCGACATGACGTACCACTTGCCCTTCCTCGGCACGGCGATCGTCGCCGACGAGCCGCGCGTCTTCGCCGACTACGTCGCCTGGATCCGGCACCTCTTCGCGCGGCTCGGCTTCGAGGACCCGGCGGCGGCGGTCCTGCTCGCGTGCATGCGGGACGCGATCGCCGAAGCGCTCCCGGGGGGCCTCGGCGCCGTCGCCGTGCCCTACATCGAGGCCGGCGTCGCCGAGCTCGCTGCGCCGCTCCGCCGCTTCGCCTCGTTCCTCGAGGACGACGGGCACCCGCTCCGCCCCCTCGCCCGGCTCTACCTCGACGCGCTGCTCAAGAACGATCGCGCGGCGGCGAGGACGCTCGTCCTCGACGCGGTCGCGCGGGGCGTCGGGCTGCGCGAGGTGCTGCTGCGCGTGCTGCAGGACGTCCAGCGCGAGGTGGGGCGCCTCTGGTTTTCGGCGGAGATCTCGGTCGCCCGCGAGCACTACTGCACGGCGGTCACGCAGGACGTCATCGCGCACCTCTACCCGCGCATCATGGACACGCCGCGCGTCGGTCGGCGGATCGTCGTCGCCTGCGCCGCCGGCGAGAGCCACGACCTCGGCGCGCGCATGGTGGCCGACTTCTTCGAGCTCGCCGGGTGGGACGCCGTCTTCCTCGGGCGCGACACGCCGACCGCCGCGCTCGCGGAGGCGGTGCGCGAGCACCGGCCCGACGTCCTCGGGGTCTCGGCGAACATGTCGTTCCACTTCCCGGCGGTCCGCGACGGCATCGCCGCCGCGCGGCGCGCCGACCCGACGGGGCGCCTCCGGGTGCTCGTCGGCGGTTATCAGTTCGACGCCACGCCGGGGCTCTGGACGCGCACCGGCGCGGACGGCAGCGCGAGCGACGCCGACGCCGCCGTCGCCACCGCCGAGGCGCTGGTGGCCGCGGTGCGCGGCCAGGGCGTCGCCTCGTGAGCACGTCGGAGTCGATCCTCGTCGTCGATGACGACGAGGCGCAGCGCGAGGTCTTCGTGCTCGTGCTCACTGCCGCGGGCTTCGACGTGCGCGCCGCGACGGGCGGCGAAGAGGCCCTCGCGTTCGCGATCGCCCGGCCGCCCGCGCTCGTCCTCGCCGACGTGCAGATGCCGGGGCTCGACGGCCCCGCGCTCTGCCGGAGGATCCGCGCCGAGCCGGGCCTCGAGCGGACGCTCGTGATCCTCGCGTCGGGGGCCCGGACGACCTCGGACGAGCAAGCGGAGGGCCTCGAGTCCGGCGCGGACGGGTACGTGGCGTTGCCGGTCTCGAACCGCGAGCTCGTCGCCCGCGTCCGCTCGATGCTCCGCGTCCACCGCGCCGAGGCCGCGCGCGCGGCGGCGGAGGGCGCGAGCCGGGCGAAATCGGCGTTCCTCGCGAGCGTCTCGCACGAGCTCCGCACGCCCCTCAACGCGATCATCGGCTTCTCGGACCTGCTGCTCGAGGGCCACGCGGGGCCGCTCCTGCCGTTGCAGCGGGAGTACCTGACCGACGTCGCGGCGAGCGGGCGCCACCTTCTCGCGCTGGTGGACGACGTGCTCGACCTCGCGAAGATCGAGGCAGGCCGCGTGGAGCTCGACTGGGCCCCGGTGCGCCTCGAGGACCTGGCGCGGTCCGCGGCCGGCGCGCTCCGGCCCCTCGCGCTCGCGCAGCAGGTGTCGCTGGTCCTCGACGTGCCGGGCGCGCTGCCGCGGCTCGTCGCCGACCCCGTCCGCCTGACGCAGATCCTCTACAACCTGCTCTCGAACGCCCTGAAGTTCACGCCCGCGGGCGGGCGCGTCACGCTTCGCGCCGCGGCGGCAGCGGGCGGCGTGGTCCTCACGGTCGAGGACACCGGGGTCGGCATCGCCCCCGGGGACGCGACGCGGCTCTTCCACGAGTTCGAGCGCGTTCGCCCGAGCGACGGCCACGGGCCCGAGGGGACGGGCCTCGGCCTCGCGCTCACCAAGCGCCTCGTCGAGCTGCACTGCGGCACGATCCGGGTCGACAGTGCGCCCGGCCACGGGTCGAGCTTCCAGGTGTCACTTCCGTGTCGGCCGCCCGACGCCCCGCCCCTGTCGACGGGCGACGACGTCGACCCCGCCGGGGGCCATCCGGATCTCGCTGCGCCCCGCCCTAGGCCCCGTTCCATCTTGCTGGTCGAGGACAACCGGCTTAACGCGAAGCTCGTGCGATCGGTCCTCGGCGCGCGCGGTCACGAGGTGACCGTCGCCGGCACCCTGGCCGAGGCCGAGCGCCTCTGGCGGGCGGGAGGGGTCGACCTGGTCCTGCTCGACCTCGCATTGCCCGATGGCCGCGGCGAGGCCCTGCTCGAGGCGATCCGGGGCGACGCGCGCTCCGCGCGGCTGCCGGTGGTCGTCGTGACGGCGTGCGCGCTCCGGGGCGATCGGGAGCGCTTGCTCGCGATCGGCGCCGACGAGTACCTCACGAAGCCGATCGCGCCGGCCATCCTGTGCGCGCGCGTCGAGGGGCTCTTCGCGCGCCAGCGCCCCGCGTCGTCGCCGGTCGTCGAGTGACGCCTGACCGCTCGTCGGCACCTCGGGCCGCTGCTCCAATTCTCAGGGAGCGCGGTCGAGGCCGAGGACGCGGCCGAGATCGTGCGGAGGATGCTCTTTGAGGCCTTCGGGGCGCTGGATGCGCCAGAGGGCTGTGAAGAGCAGCGTGAGCCGTGTCGTGCGCAGGCTGTGGAAGGCGGGGCCGATGGCACCGTAGACCTTGTCGCCCGCGTCGAAGACGCCGGAGGCGACGAGGCTCGGTACACCGTGCTCTCAAGTGGCGTCCTTGGCGCCCTCCCGGATCCGTACCGCGGCGCCCGTGAACGCGTACTCGGGAAGATGGGCTTTGGGTCGAGACGTATGCCGCGCTTGGTGGGTCAGTCGAGGTCACGGCGGCTCCGACGCCAGCCGAGGCGAAGGCTGGGCATCGGCTCACGGGGACCGTTGAGGCTGACTTTCCGCTCCACGCCATGCAAGAAGTGGTATGTCAAGCGGGCATATCGGCCGATGGAGGCGACCAATTCATTCATTCATCAACCACAGGCCGGCGAGCTGGAAGGACGCGGCGCCGTGGTTCATCCGGGGCTGCGACGGAGGCGACCAGCGCTCCTGCGACTCGATCGGCCGGTGCTTCTTCCTCGGCGGCGGCGCCTGCGGCGACATCCCGAAGGACCATGCGCGCGCCGACAACGTCTGGCGCCGAGCGTGCGACGGCAACGTCGGCGCGTCGTGCAGGCACCTCGGGCAGTCGTACGAGAACGGCACGGGCGTACCGAAGAGCGCGGCGCAGGCGGCGACCCTCTACAAGAAGGGCTGCGACCTCGGCGACAAGGAGGCCTGCCTGTCGATGGGCGAGCTCTACGAGAAGGGCGATCCGGCCGTGCCCGCGGACCGCAAGCAAGCCGTCGCCTACCTCGAACGCGGGCTGCCCGACGGGCCGACGCTGCTGCATTACGGGCTCGCGCTCGTCGCGGGCACGACGATCCCCGGAGACAAGGCGAGGGGGGTGCAGCTGCTCAAGGCCAGTTGCAAGCGGGAGAAGCACTTCGAGGTGAAGAGCAAGCCCGGCTGCGACGCGCTCGCGAAGAGGGGAGAGAAGGAGGACAGTTGAGGTGGCGTCACCGATTGGACATCACGTCAGCCGGTCCTGCTTCGGGGGAGGGTCGACCGGGTTGAAGAGGCGGCTGCCGGGCCGGAAGGCGCTTGGACCGCCTGCCCGCCACGGCGAGGACCTGCCTCGGTCGCCGCCCTGGGCGCATCGGAGGCGACCGCGACGGGCTCCGAGCGGGCGTCTTCAGCGCAGCTCGAGGACCGGGGCGCAACCGAAGCCCGGCGCGCCGCTGAAGCCGAGGCCGAAGCAGGGCGGCCCGGCGAAGCGCGACCACGGTTCGGCGCCGGGCTCGCTCGGGCCCGAGGCGCCGCCCCCCTGCGCAGACACCCGCTCGAGCGTGGCGAGGATCCGCCGCTCGAGGCTCGCCGCTGGGAAGCTCTCCGGGTCGAGGTCCTCGACCTTCACGAAGATCGGGTTCGTGACGCCGTAGAAGCGGAGGAACCGCACCATCGCGAGGACCTCCTCGTGGGTCCGGAGGCTGCGGATCACCAGCACCGCGGGCCACGTCGGGGCCGACGCGCAGACCTGCGCCACGCCCTCGACCGCCTCCGTGAAGCCGCGCGTCAGCGCCGCGGCCCGCTCCGCGGTCGCCCGCGCGGGCAGGCGGTGCGGCATCAGCGCGATAGCGGCGACGACCGAGCCGCACCGCAGCCACGCGACGGCGGCCTCCTTCGCGCCGAGCGCGTCGAGGACCGCGATCATCAGCCGGTACGTCTCGAAGGCGATCAGCGGCAGCGCCAGGACGCCGGGGAAGTCGTAGCGCGCGTCGTGGCCCGCGCCTCGTGGCCAGTCGGCGCCATAGAAGACCTGCTGCGAGACGTAGAGCGCGACGAGGAGCGCGGCCGCCACGGCGTACTCGAGGGCTGCCTTGGCGAGGCGTCGGAAGGCCTCGTCGCGCCCGCGCGACCGCAGGCGCACGAGCGCCGCGCCGACCACCGCGGGCACGACGAGCATGCCGGGCGACGCGAGCGCGCGCGCGCGGGCGATCAGCATCGCGCCGCGCCCGCCGACGGAGACGTCCTCGACGTAGACGTGCCCCCATCGCTTCACCCCGATCACCACGGCGGCCGCGACGAAGATCCCGAAGGCGATCACGCCGGCGCTCGCCCCGAGGAGGAAGGCCCCGCGAGGCCGCGCGCGGAGGGCGCGCACGCCGAGCAGCGCCGCGGGCGCGAGGAGCACGAGGAAGTTCTCCTTCGATCCGACCGCGAGCGATCCGCCGAGGAGCACGAGCGCGGCGGCCCCGATCTCGGCGCGCGGCGAGGATCGCCCGGCCCCCGGGGCGAGCTGGTCGAGGCCCGCGACCAGCCCGATGGCGAAGAGGCTCGTCCCGATCACGCCGTAGGTCTCGGCCGGGCCGAGGCGCGCGAAGATGTCGCCCCAGAAGGGGTAGGTCGCGAGGAAGGCGACGAGGGCGAGGCTCTCGATCGAGCTCGCCCTGCGGCGGACGATCCACAGGAAGGACGCGACCGAGGCGGCGAACAGGACGAGGCGCGCGAGGTACCAGACCTCCGGGCTCGCGCCCCAGATCGAGGCCTCGACGAGCCGGGCGGCGTAGTAGGCCGGCCGGTAGCGGGGACCGGCGCCGGGCGCTCCCGCCTCGGTGGCGAGGATGCGGCGCGGCAGCTCGAGGAAGGGCACGTTGCGATCGGACCCTAGAAACAGGGCGATCTCGTGGTCGTCGAGCGGCCCCCAGCCCGCCTCGAGGCACGGCGAGAAGAGGGCGAACGAGAGCGCGGCGCCCACGACCAAGGCGAGCGCGAAGTAGAGCCGGCCCCGCGCCGCCAGCCGACCGTCGGCGCGCAGCAGCGCGCCCGCCAGCCCCGACAGGCGCTTGTTCATGCCCGAGGCTTGTGCGCTCGAACGCCGAGGTTGAGCATGATCGGCCCGAGCCGGTCGCCGTGGGCGTCGGCGCGCCGAAGCAGGCCGTGCGTCCACGGCACGACGAACGGAAACAGGTGAAACCCGCGCATTCGGTCGATGGTCAGGCCCGCCGAGGTGACGAGCTGGCGCAGCGCGCTCCAGCCGACCCAGTTCTCGTAGCCCTCGTAGGGGCGGAGCTTCAGCAGGTTGGCGACGTCGATCGCGAGGTGCCAGGCCCGGTTCGGCACCGTCAGCCCGAGCGTGCCTCCCGGCCGGAGGACCCGGGCGAGCTCCGCGACCGCGCGGCCCGGATCCACGGTGTGCTCGATCACCTCGGTGCAGACGACCACGTCGAACGAGGCGTGCTCGAAGGGCAGGGCGAGGAGATCCCCCACCACGCGCCGGGAATCGCACTTCTTCGCGACCTCGGCGAGGAGCTTGTCGCCCACGTCGACCGACGTCACCCGCGCGCCGCGGCGACAGGCCTCCGCGCTAAACCACCCGGTGCCGCAGCCCGCATCGAGCAGCGACACGCCCTCGAGGTCGCGCGGCACCAGCTCGTCGAACACGATCTCGAGCCGCCGCTCGAGGTCGTAGCGGTTCATCTCGCGGTCGAACCTCTCGGCGAAGCGCTCGTAGAAGAGAGACTTCTCATCCATTGGAGGGTAGGGGCGAAAGCTATCGACCGGGTCGGCGAATGTCAAAGCGCGTCCCGGCAGGCCGGGGCCGACGCCAGCGGACGAATGGCACGTTGCCGCAGGCATCGATCCCCGCTCGCTGCGTGGGCGGGCGCGCGCGGCCGCGCGGTCACGCCGGGCGCACGACGGTCATGACGAAGCCCGGCAGCGGCACGCCGTTCTCGGTGCGGACCGTGATGGCCTCGACCGCCGCGACCTCGAGGCCGGCGTCGCGCGACACCGCCTCCGCGTAGGCCCGATCGTGGTGGTAGCGCCCGCTCGGCAGGAGGTCGTAGCCCGGGGCGCGCCCCGGCTGCGCGGGGCGCTCCTCGGCGGAGAACACGAGGTGACCGCCGGGCGCGAGCGCGAAGGCGAACGCGCGCGCGAGCGGCGCGAGGTCGCCGAAGTAGATGAACGTGTCGGCGCA
>CAIVJW010000074.1 GCA_903906315.1 uncultured delta proteobacterium
CGCCTGCAACACCCAGACGGGCGCCGTCACGCACGTCGCGATCGCCGTCGACGACGCGAACGCCTGCACCACGGACGCCTGCAACACCCAGACGGGCGCCGTCACGCACGTCGCGGTCGTCATCACCGACAACAACGCGTGCACGACCGATGCGTGCAACACGCAGACCGGCGCCATCACGCACGTCGCGGTCGCCCTCACCGACAACAACGTGTGCACGGCCGATGCGTGCGACCCGGTTCAGGGCGTGAGCCACACCCCGGTCGCCGTCACCGACAACAACGCGTGCACCACCGACGCGTGCGACCCGGTCAGCGGCATCACCCACGTCGCGGTCGCCATCACCGACAACAACGTGTGCACGACCGATGCGTGCGACCCGGTTCAGGGCGTGAGCCACACCCCGGTCGCCGTCACCGACAACAACGCGTGCACCACCGACGCGTGCGACCCGGTGACCGGCATCACGCACGTCGCGGTCGTCATCACCGACAACAACGCGTGCACGACGGATGCGTGCAACACGCAGACCGGCGCCATCACGCACGTCGCGGTCGTCGTCGACGACGCGAACGCCTGCACCACCGATGCGTGCAACACGCAGACCGGCGTCGTCACGCACGTCGCGGTCGTCATCACCGACAACAACGCGTGCACGACGGATGCGTGCAACACGCAGACCGGCGCCATCACGCACACGGCCGTCGTGGTCGACGACGGCAACGCCTGCACCGTGGATGCGTGCGACCCCGTCAGCGGCGTCAGCCACAACGCGCTCTGCGCCGCCAGCCAGCAGTGCATCGCGGGCGTGTGCAGCGCGGCCCCGATCGGCAAGGTCTACCTCGCCAGCTCGAACGGCACCGCGGGCTTCTACGGCTACGACGTCGTCACCGACAAGTGGACGACGCTCACGAGCCCGCCGGTCGTGACGTACTCGCAGCTCACGACCGACGGCACGAGCGTCTACCAGCTCGGCAGCGACAACAACGTCTACAAGTACTCCACCGTGGCGGGCACCTGGACGAAGCTCCAGGCCGGTCCGGGCGCCGAGGCTTCGAGCCCCATCGGCTTCTTCAAGTACGCGAGCAACACCTTCTACCACTCGAAGGATGGCTCCGGCACGCTCAAGTACTCCGCAGCCGGTGGCGCGTGGACGTCGCTCGCGGTGGCTCCCACGTGGTCGTCGGCCGGCTCCTACGACCCGGCGAGCGGCAACTTCTACGTTCGCCAGTACGGCAACCTCGGCCTCTCGATCTTCAACACGGGCACGAAGACCCTGACGAAGTCGTGGCCGAACGCGGGCGCGGTCGGCGAGAACAGCCGCACGGGCTCGTTCTACGGCGGCTTCTTCTACGAGCGCGACTGGTCCGGGGCGTTCATGAAGGTCGACGTCGCCACCGGCATCGCCGTGAGCACGGGCCTCACGCCCTCGGACGGCCACACGTCCACCGACGTGAACCCCGGCAACGGTGACATCTACATCGGGCCGTACACGACCGGGACCGTGTTCCAGGTCTTCCACGTGAACGGCAAGACCATCCAGACGCTCGCGCCTCTGCCGGTCGCCGTCACGAACCACTCGACCGTCGTGTACGTCGCGGGCTCGATCACGAAGTGGACCGAGGGCAACGCGCAATGGCCGGACGACGCCTGCAACCCGACCAACAGCTTCGGCGGTTGCAACACGAACGCCCAGAACCACGCCGATGCGTGGGCGACCTACGTCTGCGGCCTGAACGGCTACAGCAAGGGCGTCTGGACGGGGAACAAGAAGGCTGGCTGCGCCGGCAACATCAGCGTCTGGTGCCAGGGCGCGATGCCGTGCAACCCGCTGTACGAGAACACCTGCCAGCCGGCCGACCAGACGCAGATCGAGGTCACCTGCACGCCGTGATCTCATCGCGCGCCGCGCCGGGGGCTGGTAGCTAGCCTCGCGCCGCGCCTCTCGGGGCCGCTCCGCCAATGCGCGGGGCGGCCCTTTTTCGTGCGTGCGGTGGCTGCGCGCACGCCCTCTCCTTCGAGGACGATCGCGCGCTGCGGGCGCCCGTCGCGGCCGGTCGCGCGCCCGGCCGACGGGACGACGCGCGGCCCGCGCCCTCGGATCGAGGCATGATGGGCCGTGCGCCTCGTCCTCGACAGCTCCGTCCTGATCGCCGCCGTGAAGCCGTCCGAGCCCGGTCACGCCGCGTCGGTCGATCTCCTGAGCCGCCTGCGGTGCGCGATCGCGTCGAGCGAAGCGACCGCCTTCGCGCCGCCCGAGCTGTGGCTCGAGGTGCACGTCGTCGAGCAGCGGCTCGCGGCGTCCGGGCGCGGCGTGGCGGGCGTGGCGATGAGCGGCCTGCGCGTCGAGCTCGTGGCGCCGGCGGACCTCGACGAGCTGACGGCCTTCCTCGCGCTCCTGACCCGTCGGATGCGCGGTCGCCGACCCTTCGCGAACGCGACGGACCTCGCCTATCTCTGGGCCGCGAGCTCGGTCGACGCGACGGTGGTGACGCTCGACGAGGGGCTGCTCCGCTACCACGGCGTGGTCTGCGACGTGACGCGACCCGGGCACGTGCGGCTCGGCTGAGGACGCGCTCGCGCGAGCGGCGAAGAGGTGGCGCGGGTGGGGTGCGGTCCGCGGGCCGCACCGCGGCAGCGGCGCGCGGAGCGGGGTGCGACACGCGCTCCGCATCGGGCCAACATCCCGCGAAATCGGGCGGATCGAGCGCTGGCATCGACCGTGCTCTATCGGTCGACGAACCCAACGGGACCCCACCCGAGGAGGACCACCATGATCCGCATCGCCATGATCGCCCGCGCCACCGCCGCCGCCCTCGCCCTCGCCCTGACCACCGCGCCGCTGACCGCGCTCGCCGACGAGCCCGCCGCGGGCGCCCGCGACCACCGCAAGGGGCACGAGGACCGCGCCGCGCAGTTCCCCATGACGGCCGAAGCGTTCGGGCAGCTCGTCGAGCGCCGCATCGTGAAAGCGCGCGGGCACCTCGACCGCGTGCTCGCCGGCAAGCCGCTGCCCGCGCCCGTCCTCGACGCCGTCCGCAGGGACTTCGAGCTCGGCGCCGAGAAGGTGCGCGACGCGGCGAAGAAGGCCGAGAAGAACGGCCAGGTGACGAAGGAGGAGGCGCGCGTCGTGCGCGAGGTCGCGCGCGAGGTCGTCTCGCAGGGGCGCGCGAAGTATGGCCTCGGCAAGCCCGATCACGCGAAGGGCCGGCGCGCGCAGGCCCACGGCAAGGGCCACGGCAAGAAGGGCTGATCGCTCGCCGGGGCGGCTCGTCGCGCGCGCCATCGCCGCGCTTGCGCCGACTCGACGGGATCGCCGCCCCGGTCGCCTTCGCCGACCGCGGGCGGCCTCGATCGCGCGCGCCGACCGGATCGGGCCCTTCCATGGTCCATTCACTTCCCGTCCGACGGGATCGCGGGCGCGGCGCGTGGGCGCCGCCATGGGCGTGATCGCGGCCGCCCTGCGCGCGCCCGGCGTGGCGGTCGTGCCGATCACGGGCAAGGCTCCGGGGATCGCCGTCGTGGGCGCGCTGTAGGGCGCCCCTGCGGACGGTAGGGACGGTCGCAGGGCGTCACAAGCGCTGGGGGCGATCGCTCTCGCGCCGGACGAACCCGCGCCGGGCCCTCGCGCGCGCGGCGCTATGCTTGCGGAGATGCACCTCGTCGCGCTCACCGGCTGGCCGTCTCCCGTCGAACAGGCAGCGGCCGCGCTCGCGCGGCGGAGCGGGCTCACGCCCTACGACGCGCGCACGCGGCTGTCGGGCGAGCCGCCGCGCGTCGCGGCCATCCTCGCGGACTTCGTGGCCGCGGAGGCGCTCGTCGCGGGCCTCGTCGCCGACGGCTTCTCGGCGAGCGTGCTCTCGGTCGCCGGGGTCGAGCACGACGCCGATCGCGACCTCGTGTCCGGGCTGTCGTTCGGGCCGGACGCGATCGCGTTCACGCTCCGCGGCGGGCGCACGCGCGAGGTCCGCTACGCCGCGATCGCGCTCATCGTCCGCGGCGTCCGCGCCACCTCGTCGACCGTCGTCGAGGAGTCGACGAGCAAGAAGTTCAGCGCCGGCCGCGCGATCCTGAGCGGCGGCCTGATCATGCGCAAGACCACCACGACGACGACCTCGCGCACCGACGAGGCGCGCGAGAGCTTCGCGTACTTCTACGAGGCCGGTCGCGGCCCGGCCCTCGCGATCTACGAGCACCGCCTCGACTACCGCTTCCTCGGCGCGGCGATCGCCCCCGCCGCGTCGGCGAACTTCGCCCTCGTCCTGCGCAAGGTCCGCGAGCGGGCGCCGGGCGCGCGGTACGACGAGCGCCTCGTGCGGCCGCCGGGGTTCGGCGCGATGCCCCTCGCGCCGTCGGGCGCCGACGCGAACGAGTGGCGCAGCGACGTCGCGGCGGCCGTGATCGCGCTCGGGGTCTGACGGGCGGTAGCGCCGGTCGGCGGGCGACCCCGCGCCCGCGTGTCGCGAGCGATCCGGGCGACGCCCTCGTTTTCGTCGAGGGACCGATGGACCCGGTACGGCGCCATGCCGACGTGGCATCCTCCACGGACCCACGCCATGAGCGCCCTCGCCTCCCTGATGCGCCCCGAGCGCCGCCTCCCCGCCGCCTACGGGCTCGTGCACGCCATCGTCGACGCGACCACGGTCTCGGTCGTCTTCACCGCGATCGGCGTCCACTCCCTCACCCCCGAGGCCGCCTTTCGCCTCGTCGTCGGCTACGACGTCCTCGCGTTCGCGTCGCAGGCGCTGATCGGGGTCGTCGCCGATCGCCTGCGCGCGCCGCGCGCCTTCGCGCTCGCGGGCGTCACGATCGCGGCGCTGTCGCTCGCGGCCCTGCCGGTCCACGCCGTCGCCGCGATGCTCCTCGCGGGGCTCGGCAACGCGCTCTTCCACGTCGGCGGCGGCTCCCTCTCGCTCGCGATCGAGCCGGGGCGCGCGGCGGCCGCGGGCATCTTCGTCGGGCCGGGCGCGCTCGGCCTCGCCTTCGGGCTGTGGGTCGGCCATCGCCACGCGGCGTTCCCCTTCGCGCCGTTCTCCCTCGCGATCGTCGCGGCGCTCGCCGTCCTCGCGCTCGTGCGGGTGCCGCCCCGGCCGTACGACGCGCTGCCCGAGGGGGCCACCCCGCGTGGGGGCGTGGTCCTCGCCGCGCTGCTCCTCTTCTCGATCGCCGTGCGCGCGTTCGTCGGCCTCGCCGGCTGCCACGCATGCCCCAAGAGCGCTTCGCTCGCGATCGGCCTCGCGGTGGCCGGCTTCAGCGGCAAGGCGATCGGCGGCCTCGTCGCCGATCGCGTCGGCTGGATCTCGACGGGCGCCGGCGCGCTCCTCGTCTCGGCGCCCATCCTGGCCTTCGGCACCGCGCACCTCGCGGCCATGGTGGCGGGCATGTTCCTCTTCCAGATGACCATGCCCGTCACGCTGGCCGGGCTCATGCTCCTGTTCCCCCGCCGCCCGGCGTTCGTCTTCGGCATCGCGTGCGTCGCGCTCGTCGCCGGAGCGCTGGCCACGTTCTCCCCCGCCATCGTGGCGCGCACGTCGAGCGCCGTCGTGCTCGTCCTCGTCGCGCTGTCGGCCGTCGCGCTGCTTCTCGGGCTGCGCCGCTTCGGCGATCGAGCGCCGGCGGCCGCCCCGACGGATCCGGCCGTCCATGCCGCCTGAATCGCTCGCTCGTCACCCGCGGTAGCCGGCCTCGCCCCGGAACATCCCCCGCCTCCGCGGTGTCCCGCTCCCCCGAGGGACCTCATGCGCCGACAGCTGCTCTCGCTCACCGCCGTGATCGCGCTGTTCTTCGCGATCGCGCTGCCCATCTCGCTCTCGGTCTCCCGATCGCGATCGCCATCGCCATCGCCCACCGCGGCGCACGTCCCGAGGCGCACGGGCGCGCCCGCCTACGCGCCCGCCGCCGCCGCGAAGCCCGCGGGCACGCGCGCCGCGCCCGTCTCGCTCACGGCCGCCGACGGCACGGGCCTGCGCCTCGTGCGGCTCGCGGCCCGCGCCGTCGTCGACGCGCCCCTCGCGTTCACCGAGCTGCGCCTCTCGTTCGAGAACCCGAGCGATCGCACGATCGAGGGCAATTTCAGGCTGATCCTGCCGCCCGGCGCTGCCATCAGCCGCTTCGCGATGAAGATCGGCGGCGCGTGGCAGGAGGGCGAGGTCGCCCCGAAGCAGGCCGCGCGGCGCGCCTACGAGGACGCGCTGCACCGGCGCGTCGATCCGGCGCTGCTCGAACAGGGCGCGGGCAACGACTTCACCGCGCGCGTGTTCCCCATCCCGCCGCGCGCGGTGAAGGAGCTCGTCGTCTCGTACTCGCAGGAGCTCGCCGGGACCGATCCGTACGTGCTGCCGCTCGCGGGCCTGCCGGTCGTCGGGGATCTGGACGTCGTCGCGACCGACGGCGACGGCCGCGAGATCGCGTCGCGCCGCCTCGTCGCGGCCGCGCCCGACGCGGACCTCACGCTCGTGCGCACGGCCGTGCCGGCCGACGAGGGCCTGCGCGCGGGCGAGCTCGTGATCGTGCGCGCCCGCATCGTCGACCCACCCGTGATCGAGCCGCTCTCGGGCGTGCTGGTCCTGGTCGACACGAGCGCGTCGCGCGCCCTCGGCCTCGAGGACGAGCTCGCCGCCGTCGACCGGCTCGTGCGCACGATCGTCGAGACCGCGGGCGGCGACGCGCCCATCGCGGTCGCGGCCTTCGACCAGGCCGTCGCGCCGGTCTTCCAGGGCAAGGCGAGCGCGTTCGGGCCGGCCGTGCTGGACGCGATCCGCGCGCGGCAGGCGCTCGGCGCGTCGGATCTCGGCCGCGCGCTCGCGTGGGCACGCGACCACGCGCGGGGCGCGGACGCTCGCCGCGTGGTGCTCGTGACCGACGGCGTCGCGACCGCGGGGCCGACCGAGCCGGGCGCGCTCGCGCTGGCAGCGCGCGGCCTCGAGGACGGGGGCGTCGAGCGCGTCGACGCGATCGCGGTCGGCGGCCTGCGCGACGAGGCCGCGCTGCGCAGGATCGTGCGGTCCGGCCTGAAGCGCGACGGCGTGGTCGTCGAGGCGCCGACCGGCTCGGCCGCCCTCTCCACGCGGCTACAGCTCGCGACGCGGTCGAACGTCGCGGTCGACCTCCCCGGGGCGACGTGGATCTCGACGCGCCGCCTCGACGGCGTGCAGTCGGGCGACGAGGTGCTCGTGTACGCGACCGTCCCCGAGGGCACCCCCGTGCGCCTCTCGATCGGCGGCGCGCCCGCCCGCGACGTGGCCGTCGTGGCAGCCGAGAGGCCGCTCCTCGAGCGCGCGGTCGCGAAGGCCAGGATCGCGAGCCTCCTCGACGCCGCCGGCCCCGAGGGCCCGATCGCGGCCGATCGCCAGGCGATCGTCGATCTGTCGGTGCGCCACCGCGTGACGAGCCCGTACACCGCCTTCGTCGTGCTCGAGTCCGACCAGGACTACGCCCGCTTCGGCCTCGATCGGCGCGCGCTCGCCGACGTCATCACGGTCACCGAGGGCCGCGTGGCGATCGCGCACCGGAGCTTCGCGGACGGCGCCGACGCCGCGCCCCCGGCCGAGGACCCCGACCTCACCCCGCGCCCGCCCGCGGCCGCCGCGCCGCGCTTCGGCGCGAGCGCCGGCGCCTCGCTCGACCGCGGC
>CAIVJW010000075.1 GCA_903906315.1 uncultured delta proteobacterium
CCGCCGCGAGGTCCCGACCCGGGTCCGCGCCCGCCGACGGCCGCGGATCGAGCGGCCGACCCGACTCCGACTGCTCCGAGACCGGTGCAGGTGAGCTCTCGACCTCGATCCGGTAGGTCGGCGACCGACCGGACCGAGGTCGCGACCCCGGCCTGGATGGTTTCAGGGGGTCGGCGGCGGGGTCTTGGGCTCGGGCGCGGCGTCGCCGCCGGCGCCGGGCGAGGTCGCGCCCCCGGCGGCCTTGGATCCGGCCTTCGCGGCGGCCTTGCGGAGCTTGCCGCGGATCGCGAGGACGGCCTCGGCCGGGGCGTCGCTGTCGTCGAGCACGTCGACGATGCGGTTGGCGACGCGGATCCACTGGTTGCGGGCGCTGGCGACGACGGCCTTCGAGGCCGCCGGGCTGGCCGCGAGCTTGGCCTGGAGCTTGTCCTTCAGGTTCTCGAGCTGCCCGAGCGCGGCGCCGGCGGCGAGCCAGAGGTTCGCGGTGTCGAGCAAGGTCGATCCCTTCTTCGTGGGGATGGACTTCAGCAGCGCGCCGACCTCGGGGTGCTCCTTCAGCGCCTTCGCGGCCCGCTCGGCGTTGCCGCTCTCGGCCCGGTAGCTCGACGTGATGAAGCCCATGCCGTCGGGGAAGAGCCTCGCGCCGGCGTCCTCGCACGCCTGCGCCCGATCCACGTCCGGCGGCGCGGCCCCGAGGCAGAGCGAGCGGTGGCTGTCGAGCGCGAAGCCGACCGACCGCGCGAGGTGATCGTGCTGCGTGTCGACGGCGTCCTCCTCCGCGTAGAGCGCCGTCAGATCGGGCGACGTCGCGACGAGGGCGGGCTTCGCCGCGACGACACCGGCGTACGCGCGCTCGACCTGCGCGTGCAGGCCGGCGGTCTCCGGCACGGCGAGGAAGGCGGCCTTCTCCGCCTTGTCGTTCACCCACGGGGAAAAGAGACTCACCATCTCGGCAAGGGCCACATCTTTGAACGCCACAGGACCTCCTTGGCTGGATGGAGAGAGAAAAGCGGAGCGCGCGCCGCGACGCAAGGGCGTCGGAGGGGGGCCGTCACTCGATCGGCGCCGTGCCCCCCCCCGCGCCGCGGACCGCGGCGGCGAGGACCGGCGATTGACGTCAGGGGCCGACGCAGGTCGTGATGGTCAGCTTGGCGGGCGCCTTGTTCTCTCGCGTGGAAAGCAGGAAGCGCGACAGCGCGTCGTGGGGCACGACCAGGACGGAGAGGCCTGTCGCACCGGCGAAGCCCTCGAAGGGGGCGACGGAGAGCGACACGACGGCGTCGGACGTGCCTTGCGCGACGAACGACGCCGCGATCGGGCCGCGATCGACGCCCAGCTGGTCGGCGCCCGGCGCGCCCCAGGGGTCGTTGAGGCTGTCGGTGGGTCCGCTCTTGTGGCACCAGCGCACCTTTCGCCGTGCCCGCGCGGACGGGCGGCGCGGGCGACGCGGTCGTGCGCCGGGCGGCGACGGACGTGTGGCTGCGCCTCGCGCGCCAGGTGTTCGTGGGGGGCGACGCCGCGGGCGGCCTGCCCGTCGAGGCGGACAAGGCCGAGCCCGTCGACGAGCCCAAGCGCCGCCGAGGCTCGGGCCGGTACACCCCGTGGGCCGAGCCGCTGATGAGGACGTTGGGGGTGGACGCGTTCGACTGTCCCAAGTGCAAGGGCAGGATGCGCCTGATCGCGATGGTCACCGAGCGCGCCGCCGTCCGCCGCTTCCTCACCGGCGTCGGCGAGCTCGTCGACGTCCCCGAGCGCTCGCCGAGCCGCGGCCCGCCTTCCTTCCAGAGCACGGTGCTCCGCCGCAAGGCGATCGGCGACGCGGCGTAGGGGCGGGACGACACGGGAGCATCGGCGACGCGGCCGCGCCGCAGGGCGAGGGTGCGCCGCCGTATGCGTTCGCGCGCCGTGCGGCGTCACGCAGCACGGCCACGCGCGCCTTCTTCACCGTGGTCACGTCGTCCGCGGACACCGGCTTCTCGGGCCGCCACGGCGCCGCCGTCGAGTCGAGCGTCGGGACCGTCGGGAGGGTCGGCGCGAGCGTCGCGGCGTCGGCATCGTAGAGCGCTCGCTTCATGCCCGTCCCGGTGACGCTCTCGTCGTCGGCGACGACGTTGTCCCCCGCGCTATGTCGTCGGGGAAGAGCACGACGGCCTGCGTGCCGCGCGGGCGCGTGGCGGGAGCGCGGCGTTCGGGAGACGGGGGCCGCGCGTGTGCGCTAGAATGCGTGAGTGGTAGCCTGGACGCATCCTTCGGCGCGCGCTCGCGCCCTCGCGCTCGTGCTCGTGCCGGTCGGCCTCGCGCTCGGCGCAGGTTCTTGCGCCGGAGACGCGTTCAGCCCGAGCGGGACCGGCACCTCCTCCGCCACGTCGACGAGCACGGGAGGCTCGAGCGGCGAGGGGGGATCGCAGCCGACGGGCACGGGCGGGACCGGAGGCGCCACGAGCTCGGCGGTGGGTGGAGGCGGCGCCGGTGGACACGCGGGCGCCGGCGGCTCGGGCGGCGGCGGCCACGGCGCGGGCGGGGCGCCAGCGGACGCGGGGGCGACGGACGCGGGCGCGACGTACTGCG
>CAIVJW010000076.1 GCA_903906315.1 uncultured delta proteobacterium
CCCTCACGCGGCTGGGGCCTGCTACCCGGTGCTCCGACGCTTGCCGGGGCGGGACTCTCACCCGCTGGAGAGGCGCAGCGTGAAGCCGAACGCGCGTCCGCTTGCGCGGCCGCGTGCTCGGCTTCGTCACGACGCACCATGCGGGGAGTGTAGCGCGGGCCCGGGCGAGGGCGTTCGCGTTCACGGGCGCCGCGGTGCGGACCGGGAGGGCGCCAAGAGCGCCAAGGACGCCAAGGACGCCAAGCGAGAAGCAGGGTGAGGCGGGAGCAGGCGACCTCCGGCTGTCGTGCAGGGCAGCCTGGGTGCACGGGTATGAATGCCTGTGCAGGGCCGCGAAGAGGCCCGGCGCGCAGCGGGGCTCGGATCGGTCCGCGATCGGCTGCCGTCCGAGACGTCGACGCAAGCAAGCTCGCGATCGCCCAGGGGACCGAGCTCCGATTCGCGCCCTGCACCGGCCCTCAGGCCGGTGTACCCAGACAGGGCGGCGAGATCGAACCAACGGCCAGGGGCTGTCCGGCGGGAGGCCGCTGGCGGCACTTCGACGCAAACCCTCTCACCCCCCCCCGCGAGAATCGGGGCGGGGCCGCGTCCGCGGGCCCCCCGAGAACAGCAAAGCTCACGTCCGATTCGCGCCTCGAGGACCGGCCGACGACGGTCGATCCGGCGCCGCGATCCCACGCCTCAGGAGATCGGCCGCAGGTAGTCGAACTTCGGCTGCGCGAGGTCCTCCTGCGTCAGCGCGAAGCGCCCGTCGTAGGGGATCACGTAGGCGACGTCCGACCGGACGCCGGCGAAGTCGATCGTCGGCACCGCGCTGATCAGGCGCGCGAACGTCCCGCGCTGCCAGAGCGCGGGCTGCGGCACGTCGCAGACCTGAGCCATCATGCGGTCGGTCGACGTGCCGCGCGCGAGCAGGAACGCCATCGTGAACGTCATGTAGAACGGCCCCGGGGAGCTGCGGTACGGGTCGCCGTTCGACGGGGAGGTGCGCGCGCCTTCCTCGGTGACCATGCCCGTGACCCACATGTCGTAGTCACGGCGCGCGCGCGCGTCGTCGTCGAAGTAGTCCCAGCAGCCCCTCTCCGCGTACGGCAGCGCGGGCACGATCAGGTCGCACGCGGCGCGGTAGAGCGCCCACTTCTGCTGGCGCGTGGCGCGCGGCGGGTGCGTGCGGACCAGCTCGCCGAGCCGCGTGGCGAGATCGGGGCCGTGCGCGAGCCGGATGCAGACCTCGAGCGCGAAGATCGAGTGGAGCACCGATCAGCCCCCGGACGACCCGCCCGACGACCGGTTCCACGAGCCGCTGCGGCTGATCTTGGCGCCGAGGATGGCGCCGGTGGCGACCGCGACCACGACGCCTATCTGGCCGAAGCCCGGCGGTCGCGCGGCCCCCGAGAACGCGGTCGCGCGGCGGCGCGGCACGTACGAGTAGCCGGCCGACACCGCGAGCGGGGCGTCCTGCACGGGCGCGATCGTCGGGCCCCAGCCGTACGCCCTCCAGAACGAGTAGTGCCGGGCCGCGGCGCCGCCGTAAAACGACATCGGGCCCTCGGGCTCCGACGCCGGCGGAGGCGTCGACCCGGGCCGCGTGGGCGAGGCCGGCAAGGTCGCGCCGGTCGGGTCCGGGGCGAAGTCCGACAGCGCGGCCATCTTCACCTCGAGGCCCGCGCTCGCCCAGCCGACGAACGCCTCGTTCAGGTCGTCGAGCTCGGTCGTGTCGGCGGGCGTCGGCGCGACGTAGAGCACGCGCTTGACACCGTGCGGGGCGAGCTTCGCCGCGGGCGGGAGCTTCGCGACGTGGCGGTTGTCGAACTGCGTGGAGTCGTCGGTGTACGAGGCGAGCCGCGCCCGATCGAGGACGAACGCGAGCGGCGCGCCCTGGCCTCGCTCGGTCGCGCGGCGGCGGAAGAGCGGCTGGTAGTACGCGGCCGCCGCGAGCGTGCGGTGCGCGGGCACGACGCCGCGCGGGTGGGGCCAGTTGTCGAAGCCGAAGCACGGGTCGAAGCGCCGCGCGAGGCCGGCTGCGAACGCGACGGCGACGGGGCCCGGCAGGTCGACGACCACGGCGATCGCGGGCGAGGAGACGCCGGCGAGGAGCGCGGCCACGCCGCGGCCGGCCTGGTAGGCCGCGTCCATCTCGGGCGTCGAGATCGGCCGCAGCGCCGACCGGAGCGATTGCACCGCCGCCGCGTCGCCCTCGGGGACCTTGCGCGGCGTGGCGGGGGGCGCCTCGAAGAGCGTCGTGGTCGCGAACGGCCGGTGCGCGGCCTCCGAGGGCGCGAGATCCTGCACCATGCGGTCGAGGTCGGTCACGTCGAACGGCTTCCTCGACTCGCCGTCGAAGGTGAGCGCCTCGGTCGCCGCGCCGAAGCTCCAGCCGTACTCGCGCTGCATCTCGAGCGCGTCGCGCGTCAGGTTCGTCGTCGCGACCCCGTCGTCGCCCGCCGCCGCCGCCGCGACCACGCCGGTCAGCGCGATCGCCGCGCCGACCCCGAGCAGGGCGAAGATGGCCTGGCGCCGGGCGATCGGGTCGACCGCGCTCATGCTCTCCTGCCACCACTTCGCGCCCACGATGGACGGCTTGTCCACCACCTCGGTGCGCTCGAACGTCGGCTGCTTCGGGTCGTCGCTCATGCTCTCCTGCTGGCCGCGGCATGGTCGCGCAACTCCGCGAGGAAGTCTGCCCGGAACACGCCGTCGACCCGGATCGAATAGCGGAAGAACGGGTCGGCTTCGACGCCGTGGTAGTCCGCGTCGTTGAACCACACGGCGCGCCCGTCGACGGGCGTGCGCTCGCGGCGGTCGTCGTCCCACAGAAACAGGCGCTTGCCGGTGACGGGCGCGATCGTGATGAAGTGCGGGGGCACCGGCTGGTCCTCGGGCTCGGCGTCCTTGTGCACCGTGCCGGCGTCGTTCGCGCGCAGGCCCATGACGTTCGCGCGGCCGATGCCGACGAACGGCAGCGACTCGAGGAACGCGACCGTCTTCGGGAAGAACGTGCGCGCCTCCCGGGTGAAGGCCTTGCCCTCGAGGTCGCTCTTCTCGGTCCAGAAGCGGTTCGGGACCAGCTCGTAGTAGACCTTCCACGGGAAGTAGACGCGGTGGCGGTACTCGAGCCACAGCATCTGGCGGCGCGAGAGCGGCACCTCGCGCTCCTCGCCGACGTCGCGATCGCCCGGGTCGACCGCGCCGGGGTCGTCGCCGAGCGAGTGAAAGACGGCGAGCTCGCCGGGCGACAGCGCGCCGAGGACCTCGCCGTAATCGCCCCACGCCTCGCGGGCGAACATCTCCGGGACGATGCCCATCGATCGGTGGCTGCCGCCCGTGTAGCCGGGGGCGACGCGGGTGAGCCCGAGGCAGACCTCCTCGTGGACGGCGGCGAGCGCGCCGAGGTCGAGCAGGTCGTCGAGCCGGAGATACGGGTGACCCCAGATGCCGACGAGCGCCATAGGCCTCGAGGAGTACTCCGTCGGCGGCGAGCCGGGAACCCGGGACGTGGTGCGGCGCCCCGCTCGCGGCTTGTCCGTCGCCGCCCGACGCCGTACCGTGGCCCGAAATGGACCTATCGCCGGCCTATACGCTCGGTTTCGGCGCCGCGACGACCTGTGGGCTGCTCGGCCTGCTCGTCGCCGGGCAGCGCGTGCTGTCGCCGGGCAGGACCGTCGCCGCCGACAACAAGCGCGAGAACCTCGGGCGCGCGCTCCTGCACGTGGGGCAGGTGCTCGGCGTCTTCTTCGTCGCGACGGCCGTGACGGCGAGCTCGGTCAAGGGCGCGAGCCCCGCGAGCGACGCGCTGTGGGTCGCGGTGTACGGGGTGGCGGGGCTCCTGGTCGTGGCCGTCTCGGGCCACCTCGGCACGAAGGTGCTGCTCGAGTCGGCGCTCGCCCCGGAGATCGACCGCGGCAACGCGGCGGCCGGGCTCGCCGCCGGCGCGCACTACGCGGCGACTGGCCTGCTCACGGCGAAGGCCCTGGCCGGCAGCACCGACCTGCGCGGGCTCGGCCTGTCGCTCGTGTTCTACCTGATCGCGCAGGCCACGATGCACCTCCTGGTCATCGGCTTCCGCGCCCTCACCTCGTACGACGACGCCGCGCAGATCCGGTCGGAGAACCTCGCCGCCGCGGTGAGCTACGCCGGCATCACGATCGGCGTCGGCATCCTCGTCGGCCACGCGGTCGACGGCGATTTCGAGGGCTGGACGGTCTCGCTCTTCGCCTACGGCAAGGCGCTGCTCGGCGGCCTCGCGTTCTGGCCGGTCCGGCAGATCCTGGTGCAGGGCCTGCTGCTCGGCCTCGGCTTCCGCCCGATCCGCGGCGGGCTCGACACCGCGATCGGCGAGCGCCGCAACGTCGGCGCCGCAGCCCTCGAGGCCGTCTGCTACGTGGCCACCGCGCTCGCCGTCGTGCGCCTCGCGTGAGATCGCCCGACGGATCCGCCTACGACGCCTTCGCCGCGAGGGTGGTCGAGTCCGGCATCGTGACCGACCCGTGGCTCGACGGCGCCCCGCGGCTGCGCGCCGATCCCGTCGTCGTGACGCGCGCCCTCGGGCGCAGCCTGTACCGCACGGCCGAGCGCGTCGCCGAGGTCTACGACGAGGCGTGCCGCATCGTGGCCGCCTCGCCGGATCTCTGCGACTCGTTCTTCGCGATCTCGCCCTACCAGAAGGCCATGTGGCTCGCGTCCGAGCCGCTGTGGCACGGGATCGCGCGCGCCGACGTCTTCGTGACCGACGAGGGGCTCGCCATCACCGAGCTCAACTGCGACACGCCGACCGGCGAGGCCGAGGCCGTGGTGCTGAACGCGATCGCGGCCGAGGGGCGCGACGACGTCGTCGACCCGACCGCGGGGCTCGAGGCCCGCTTCGTCGCGATGGTCGACGCGGTCGCGACGCGCACCCTCGGCCCCGGCGCGCCGCGCGTGGCCGGCCTGGTCTACCCGACCGAGCTGACCGAGGACCTCGCGCTCGTCCGCCTGTATCGCCGCTGGCTCGAGGCGGCCGGCTGGGAGGTCGTGCTCGGATCGCCCTACAACCTGAGCTCCGGCCCCGGCGGCTCGGCCCTGCTCTTCGACACGCCCATTTCCGTGATGGTGCGCCACTACAAGACCGACTGGTGGGGCGAGCGCGTGTCGGTCTGGACCGACGAGGCCATCCCCGATCCGCAGCCGCTCGCCGGCGAGCTGACGACCGTGCTCTCCGCGATGATGGAGAGGCGCCTCGCGGTGGTGAACCCGATCGGGGCCGTCCTGCCGCAGAACAAGCGGATGATGGCCTTCATGTGGGAGCACCTCCACCGCTTCTCGCCCGGATCGCAGGAGACGATCCGGCGACACGTGCCCATCACGTCGAGGCTCGAGGTGCTGCACGTCGAGCAGCTCCTCGCCGAGAAGGACGAGTGGGTGCTCAAGTCCGATTACGGCGCGGAGGGCGACGAGGTCGTGATCGGCCGCCTCACCGGCGCCGAGGACTGGCGGCGATCGATCGGGCTGGCGCGCGAGGGCCGCTGGATCGCGCAGCGCTACTTCGCGGCGGAGCAGACCGCCGAGGGGCACACCGTCAACTACGGCGTCTACCTCGTCGGCGGCGAGGCGGCCGGGATCTACGCGCGCGTCCAGCTCGGGCCCACCGACGACCGCGCCATCAGCGCGCCGATGCTCGTCGCCCGCTGAAAGGCCCGTCGCGGAAGCGCGGCCCCGCCGTCGCGCGGGCGTCCGACACGCGCGGTCGCTCCGCGCGTGCGGGCGCCGCGCGCGGCCCACGCCGTCGAGGCGCACCGGCACCTCGACGGAGCGATCGCGATCATGCCTGGACGGGATCGCCCAGGTTCGCCTGCGCCCCGCCGGCCCTGGCCAGCGAGCAGCGGAGCCGCAGCTCCCCGGGACCCGGCGCGTCGATCGCGACCCGCCCGCCCATCGCCTCGATGTTGCGCGCGGCGAGCGGGATGGCGAGGCCCATGTCCTCGACGAACGTGGCCGTCCGCTCGCTGGAGAACGTCGCGAAGAAGCTCGCGTGCGCCGCTTCCGGCAGCGTCACCTCCGAGGACTCGATGCTCACGGTGAACCAGGGGCCCTCGTTGCCACCGGTCACCGTCACGCTCGCGCCGGGCCTCTTGAGCCGGACCATCGCTCGCACCAGCGTCCGCAACGCGAGCGAGGTCAGCACCTCGTCGCCGATGACCCGAGGCGGTCGCCCCGAGGCGCTCGGCGGGCCCTCATCGCCAACGATCACCCCGGGGAAGGCGGCCGCGACGAGGCGGATGAGACTCCCCATCTCGAAGGATTGAACGTCCAGCGACGCGTCGCCGGTCTGGAGGTCGGCCAGCCGCATGGCCCCGTCGAGCGTCTCCTGGAGCCGTACGCGACTTCGCTCGAAGAGCCCGCTCAGCTTCTCGCGCATCGCCGGATTGCCGACCTCGTCGATGGCCAGCTGACCGACGCCGAGGACGCCATTGGCGGGGGTGCGCAGCTCGTGCGACACCGCGCGCAGGTAGTCGCTCTTCGTCCGATCGCGCCACAGCAGCCGCTGATGCGCCTCCGCGAGCGCGCGCGTCCGGGCGCGCACGACCTCCTCGAGGTGCTCGTTGTGCTGCCGGAGCTCGCGCTGGGCGGATTGAAGCGTCATGTGGGTGCGCACCCGCTGGGCGACGAGCTGCGGATTGAAGGGCTTGGTCACGTAGTCGACCGCCCCGAGCGCGAGCCCGCGAAACTCGTCGCCGTCGTCGCACAGCGCCGAGACGAAGATCACGGGGATGTGCCGAGTGGCCGGGTTCGCCTTCAGGCGTCGGCACGTCTCATAGCCATCCATCTCGGGCATCAGGATGTCGAGCAGGATCACGTCGGGAGGACTGCCATCCTCGATGAGCGCCAGCGCGTCGGCGCCGGACATCGCCACTTGAACCCGGTATTCTCGACTCAGGATCTTCCCGAGGATCTCGACGTTCTCCGAGACGTCGTCCACCACGAGGACCGTGCCTCGCCCACCCAGCGGTTCCGCGGATACGTCGGTAACCCGGTGCATGATCATTGTCCAGATATCTGGCCACTCTCCGACGCCCGTGTCAAGACGTCGAGCCGCAGAACGTCGAGCGGACGAGCCTTTTTCTCGCGATCCATCCCTCACGCCCGCGTGTACGACAACCATTGCGCACCCCGATTCCGTCTCGGGCGGCCACCGCTCATCGGTCCTTGTGGTCCGACGTACAGGCCCCCTGTGCGCGCGACGTAAATGACTATCGCGCCGGCGCCGGCGGTTGACCGACCGCCCGGTAGCGCGTAGCCAAAGACTGGGCGCAGCCTCAACTCGCGGACGACCTCGACGGGATCAACGGGCGTATCGATGACGACCTCAATCACTCTCTTTCCGCCCAGGTCGCCTTCAGGCGCTCGGGGGCCCGGCGACCGTCCGGCCCTCCCCCGCGCCGTCGCCGGGGTGGGCGCATGCTGAGCTTGGCCGCCCGGATCGCGCACGACCTCGTGCGGTCGTGTGGGGAGCACGCAAGCCTCGACCCGCTCCTCGAGAGCACGGTGCAGCGCTTCCTCTTCCACACCTCCCTGCCCACGGGCGTGGTGCTCGAGATCGGCCCGGACGACGCCCGGGCGGTCGTGCGGCACGTCGGCGGGGTCGGCAGTCCGCGGCTCCGCGACGCGCAGGGGACGAACGTTCCGATTCCGGCCGCCTGGCTGACGGGCCCCGCCGCCGAGCTTCGCGCGTCGTCCGGGCTCGCCGCGATCGGCCTGTTCGAGGGCCACGGCTACGCGATGCGTCTGCCGATCGAGGGCTTCGGCGCGCTTTTGCTGCTCGGCCCGGAGACCTACGAAACCGACCTGCCGCTCGACGTGCATTTTGGCCTCGTGCTCCTCGGCCTCGGCCGCGCCGTGTCCGTCGCTCGGGACGAGGAGGCGCGCGCGAAGCAGTGCTGTTGTGATCTCATGGAGGCGCGGCGCTCGCGGAGAGACAACGGCGAGCGCCTCCGGGCGCTCTTCGACGACTCGGGCAGCGGGATCGCGATGTTGAACGACCAGCTCCAGGTCATCGAGGCCAACCGGAGCTTCTCCGCCATGCTCGGCTACTCGGCCGAGGCCATCCTCGGCCAGCACCTCGAGACGTGGGTCGATCGCCACATGGCCCACGAGATCGCGGCGCGCGTGGCGGCCAAGCCCGGGACGAAGTGGACCTTCGCCATGACGCACCGGAGGAGCGACGGCACGACCTTCCCGGCGGACGTCCGCGTGAGCCGCGCCTTCGTCGGCGGCCAGGACGTCCTCGTGCTGGTGAGCCGCGACATGAGCGAGCGCCAGGCCGCAGAGCAGGCGCTGCGGGCCCGCGAGCAGATCTACTTCACCATCATCGACCAGGCCACGGACGGCGTCGTCCTGGTCGACCTCGACAGCCTGCGCTTCGCGGAGTTCAACGAAGCGGCCTGCGGGGGCCTCGGCTACACCTCGGCCGAGTTCGCCTCGCTCACCCTCACGGAGCTCGTCGACCTGCGCGGGACCTCCAAGGAGGCGTTCGAGCGCCGACTCCGCGAGAGCTCCGAGTCAGGGTCGTGGAGCTCCGAGGAGAAGCACCTATCCAAGACCGGCGAGCCGCGCCACCGGGCCGTGAGCAGCCGGCGCCTGCGCATCGGCGATCGCGAGTTCCACGCAGCCATCTGGCACGACATCACCTCGCGGAAGGCCAAGGAGGACAAGCTCAGCCAGCTTTCGCTCGCCGTCGAGCAGAGCCCCGACAGCATCGTGGTGACCGACCTCGACGGGCGCATCGAGTACGTCAACGAGGCCTTCCTCGCCAACACGGGCTACTCCCTCGAGGAGACGATCGGTCAGAATCCGCGCTTCCTCCAGTCGGGCAACACCCCGGCCTCGACGTTCCTCGCCCTCTGGGCCTCCCTCGCGTGCGGCGAGACCTGGACCGGAGAGTTCTTCAACCTTCGCAAGGACGGCAGCGAGTACGTCGAGCACGCGATCATCTCGGCGATTCGCGCGCTCGACGGGCGGGTGACCCATTACCTCGCGGTCAAGACGGACGTGACGGTCGGACGGCGGATGAGCCTCGAGCTCGACGCCTACCGCGATCACCTCGAGCGGCTCGTCGAGAATCGGACGGCCGAGCTCTCGGAGGCCAAGTCGGTCGCCGACGCGGCGAACGCGGCCAAGAGCGCGTTCCTCGCCAACATGAGCCACGAGATCCGCACGCCGATGAACGCGATCCTCGGCCTGACGCACCTGCTGCGGCTCGACGCGCGGGCTCCCCGCGACGTGCAGCGGCTCGACACGCTGGCCGGCGCGGCCTCGCACCTGCTCGGCGTCATCAACGACATCCTCGATTTCTCGAAGATCGAGGCCGGGCACATGACGCTCGAGAAGCGCCCCTTCTCGGTCGACCAGACCGTCGACCAGGTCTGCGCCATGGTCATCCACAAGGCGGAGGCGAAGGGCCTGGACCTCCTCGTCGACGTCGCGGACGTCCCCCCTCACCTCGTGGGCGACGGCCTGCGGCTCGGGCAGATCCTGCTGAACTTCACGGCCAACGCGGTGAAGTTCACCGAGCGCGGGCGCGTGTCGATCGTCGGGAGGCGAGTCGCGCCAGGCGAGCATCCCGCCCGCATCCGCTTCGAGGTGCGCGACACGGGCATCGGCGTCTCCGAGAGCCACAGCGCGCGGCTCTTCCTGGCCTTCTCGCAGGCCGACGCCTCGACGACGCGCAGGTACGGGGGGACCGGGCTCGGCCTCGTGGTCTCCCGCCGCCTCGCCGAGCTGATGGGCGGAGAGGTCGGCGTCGAGAGCACCCCCGGCGTCGGATCGACGTTCTGGCTCGAGGCCCCCTTCGCGGTGGGGACCCCGCGCGAGCGCGCGCTGACGTCCTTCGGCCAGGCGGACGGCAGCGGTCACGGCGCGTGGCGCGCGCTCCTCATCGACGCGCAGGCCGACCTGGCCGAGGCGGTCGCGAAGGTCCTCCGGCCCGGTTCGGTCGCCGTCCAGGTCGTCACCTCGGCCGCCGAAGCCGCCGAGAGCCTCACCGCGGCCGACCGCGCCGGCGTCCCCTACACCTTCGCCCTGGTCACCCCCCGCGTCGCCGACGTCGACGCGGCCGAGGCCGGGCGGCGCCTCGCGGCGGTTCGCCTGTCCGTGCGGCCGTCCCTGGTGCTCGCCGGGCCCGCGTCGACGGAGCCCATCGTCCACGAGGCTCACTCGGGATTCCGCGGCTTCGTGGCCATGCCCTGCTCGGCCACGCCGCTGCTCAAGGCGATCTCTCAGGTCCTGCGGGACGGCCCCAGCAGCCCCGGCAGCCAGCCGAGGCCGCGCCTCGGCAAGCGCACCCTGCGGCCCGGCGCGCACGTGCTCCTCGCGGAGGACAACGCGCTAAACCAGGAGGTCGCCGTCGCGCTGCTCGACGCGGTCGGCGTGACGGTCGACGTGGTCAGCGACGGCCGTGCGGCCGTGGCGGCCGTCGCCGCTCGCGCCTACGACCTCATCCTCATGGACGTCCAGATGCCGGACCTGGACGGCCTCGAGGCGACCCGGCGCATCCGGGCGGGCGCGCACGGGGCGGACGTGCCGATCGTGGCCTTGACCGCGAACGCCTTCGCGGAAGACCGCGAGGAATGCCTCGCCGCCGGCATGAACGACCACGTCACGAAGCCCGTCGAGCCCGAGCTGCTCTACGACATGCTCGACCGATGGCTCCCGGCGGCGAAGCATCCCTCGCCGTCCGGCGCGCGCCGCCCGGCGCCCGCCCCCTCGGTCGCCCCGCCGTCGGACCAGGTCGCCCGTCTGCTCGCCGCGCTCGCTTTGGTCGCCGGGGTCGACGCCGAGGCCGGGCTCCGATCGCTGCTCGGGGACGGCGCCCACTACCTGCGCCTGCTGCGCCAGTTCGTCGCTCGACACGCCGAGGACGGAGCGCGCATCGAGATCCTCCTCGCGGCCGGCACGGCCCCCGCCCACGACGACGCGCTGCGCGCCGCCCACGGGCTCCGGGGGCTCGCCGCGACGCTCGGCCTGCGCCACGTCCGCGACTGCGCGTCCCCCCTCGACGCGGCCCTCCGGTCCCGCACGCGGGGCGCCGCGCTCGTGCCCCTCTGCGCCTCGCTCGCCGCTGCGCTCGCCGAAACGTGCCAAGCCCTCGAGGCCCGGCTCGGCCCCGAGCCGGAGGCGGCCCCGGTCGCGCTCGACCGCGAGGCGATGCGGGCCGCCCTCGAGCGCGTGCGGGCGCTGGTCGCAGCCCGGGACGCGACCGCGGCCGAGGAGTACCGCGCGGTTCGCCCGGCCCTGACCGGGACGCACCAGCAGCCCGCCAGCGACCTCGCGCGTCAGCTCGAGCGGTTCGACTTCGGACGAGCGCTGCTGACCTTGGACTGGCTGCTCGAACAGGGAGTCGGCTAGCCCGCCTCCCCTGCCCTCCCTACCTCGCGGCGCGCGCGAGCGACGCCGCTTGCGCCACGGCGCCGAGCTGCGACGGGTCCAGCACGAGCGCCACCCGGCCGTCGCCCAGAATCGCGGCTCCCTGAAACAGGCGGAGCCGGTCCAGGCCCTCGGCCAGCGGCTTGACGATCACGTCGATCTCGGCGACCAGGCGGTCGACGATCACGGCCACGTCGCCGAGCCGGGTGCGCACGATGGCGGCTGTCCGGCCCTCGCCTCCCGCGTCGCGATCCTCCAGGCCGAGGAGCCCGGCGAGCGAGGTGACGGCGACAATCGACCCGCGAATATGGGCGAAGCGGTGCTGGCCGATCCGGTGAATCTCCGACCGGTCGAGCTTCACCAGCTCTCGAATGCTGTCGATGGGAAAGAGATACTGGTCGTCGGAGGCCTCCACGACAATCGCCTTCGACACCATCAGGCTCGCCGGCAGCTTCACCCGGAAGGTGGACCCCTTGCCGGCCTCGCTCTCGACCGTGACCGTCCCGTGGAGCTGTCGGACGTTGTTCCGGACGACGTCCAGCCCAACCCCGCGCCCCGAGATGCTCGTGACGGCCTCCGCGGTCGAGAAGCCCGGGAGGAAGACCAGCTCGTAGGTCGCCTCGCGCGAGAGCGCGTCCGCGGCGGCCCGCGTGAGGAGGCCCTTCTCGACCGCCTTGTCGCGCAGCTTCTCGACCCGCAGCCCCCGGCCGTCGTCCGCGATCTCGATGACGACGAAGCTGCCCTCCCGGGTCACCTTGAGGTCGACGACGGCCTGCTCGCGCTTGCCGGCGGACCTGCGCTCGTCGGGCGTCTCGACGCCGTGGTCGACGGCGTTCCGGACGAGGTGGACCAGCGGGTCGGAGAGCTGCTCGATCACCGCCTTGTCGAGCTCGGTGTCGTCGCCGAAGACCACGAGCTGGACCTGCTTGTCCTCGGATCGCGCGAGATCGCGCACCAGCCGCGGCAGGCGCTGGAACATCACGCGAATGGGCATCATCCGGATCGCCATGACCGCACTCTGAAGGTCGTCGGCGATGCGCGAGATTCGCTCGCCCACGTCCTTGACGTCGCGCGCGATCGCGCTCCGCTCCCCCTCGAGGCGCTTGGCGAACGTGGGCAGTGAGTTTCGCGCGACGAGCAGCTCGCCGACCGCGCGCAGGAGCTGGTCGAGCTTGTGCTGGTCGACGCGCAGGCTCCGGCTCGCGACCCCGTCGGCCGCCGCCGCCGCCGGGGCCCGATCGGTGGCCCGGGCCGGCTTGGGCGGGCGCAGCGAGGTCGCGCGCGCCTGCGGGCGATCGGAGGCCGCCTCGGGGGTCGGGGGAGGCGAGACGGCGGGAGGCGAGACTCCCTCGGCCGCGCGCCGAATGGCGTCCTCGACCCCGCGATAGTGCAGGACGAGGCGCTCTCCGGCCGCGCTTCGGTCGTCGCTCGACGGGTAATCGCGGCAGGCCGAGATCAGCACCTCCGCCTTCTGATGGACGACCGTGCGCCCCTCGAACGCCGCGGCGCGGGCCAGCGTCTGGAGCGCGCGCTGCATCGACTTCAGCTCGATCGGGGTGAGATCTTCCGTGCGCTCGCCGGGGCGCAGCGTCGATCCCACGACGATCTGGCACTGATCGGCCACGGACGCGAACACGGACCTCGCCACCGGCGCGGCCGCGGCGGCCTCGTGCGGCCCTCCGATCCGCGCGATCCGATCGAGGAGCGCCCGCGCCTCGCCGCCGGCAGCGCGCGCCTCGAGGAAGCTCGCCAACAGCGTCTCGAGGAGGTCGACCGCCTGAAGCAGGATCTGCGCTCCTTCGGCACCTATCGACGGCCGCTCCTCGCCGCGGTGCCGCTCGGCGAGCCCCTCGGCCGAATGGCAGAGATCGCGAAGCGCGAACAGGGGGTGATCGGGCGGCGGCGGGAGGCGTACGTCGCTGAGCAGCAGCCCGGCCTGGCCCTTCAGGTTGTGCAGCGCGCGGAAGATCCCGTCCATTCGCCCGCCCTCGCGCGGGGGGTCCTCGAGCGCGACCACCTCGGCCTCGAGCTCCTCGAGGTTCTCGCGCGCCTCCCCGACGAAGCCGTCGATCGTCTCTTGATCGAAGTACGCCGTCGGCCCGAGCACCCACGCCTTCGTGGCGGGGACCGCGGAGATCGCGACCTCCGCCTCGGCCTCCACGAGGGCGAACACGCTCCGCAGCGTTTCCAGCGGGCTGCGGGTCGCGAGCTGCGCCTCGAACGAGAGAAAGCACAGCTCGGGGTCGAGATCGAGGAGCGGCGGAACGTCCCCGGTGCGCGCGGCCACGACCATGACCCCCAGGCCCTCGAGCTCGCGCAGCAGGTGGAGCGGGTCCTTGCCGGATCGAAAGCCCGAACGGGCGGGGACGAACCGAACCGAGTACACGCCGACGTCGCCCTCGGGCCCGCCCGGCGGAGCGGGCGCGGCGCCGAGGAAACCGGACGGCCGGGCCCCCGCGGCGACCCTCGGGGCGTGCTCCGCGAGGGCCCGAACGGCGGCGTGCCCTTCCTCGATCAGCGCCGAATCCCCGCCTTCGCCTTGCAGGATCCGGCGCACGACGTCCGTCGTCCGGAGGACTAGGTCGACGATGGCGCCCGTGACCACGACGCGCCCCTCGCGGGCCTCGCCGAGCGTGTCCTCGACCCCGTGAAGCACGGACGAGACGTCCAGAAAGCCCGCGGTGGCGCCGGACCCCTTGAGCGTGTGGATCGCGCGAAACGCCCGGTGGATGAGGGCTTCGTCGTCGGGTGCGGCCTCGAGCTGCAAGAGCGTCGTGTCGAGCTCGGCGAGCAGCTCGTCGGCCTCCTGGCGGAACGCGGCGCGCGTGAGCTCGAGGAGGTCAGGAGGAGTGAATGCCACAGGGAACGTCCTTTCGAGGCGCTCGGGACCGCGGGGACCGAGCGCGCGGCGCGGGATCGAGCTTCGCCATTCGCGCGTTCGTGCGGCGACCGCCGTCGCGAGGCCCCCCCCTGCCCCAATTTGCGGGCGATCGGTCGCGTCGACCGCGATCGGCCAAGCGGAAGGTCTCGAAGGAGCGACGACCGACTCGCGCGGATCGCCGCGGAGGCGCCGGCCCGGAGGGGCGTCGATCGGCCGCGGTCCCGCGTCCTGCGCGCCCGGCCGTCAAGCACGGCGCCGAGCCACCTCCGACGTCGGGAGACGGGCGGCGCCCCCCGGCGGAGCCTCGACAGGCTTGTCGAGGCCGACCAGCTGGAGCGCCTGCGTCAGCTCGGGCGACGACTCGGTGACGTCGAACGTCCTGACGTACCGCGCCACGGCGTGCAGCAGCTGCAGGACGGCCGCGTCCACGCGCCGGAGGTGCGAGGCGTTCAGCAGCACCTTGCTCTCGGGGGTCAGGTGCGCCACGAGCGAGGCGTGCAGCTCCTTCACGCCCGAGACCGACGGTTCGCCGTTCAGGGTCAGGATGACCTGGCCGCCCGAATGGTCGATCTGGAGGGTCACGGACCCCCGAGCATCATGTGAAGGTGGTCGACGAGCGACTTCGGCTCGCACGGCTTCACGAGGTAGAGGTTCGCTCCCATCGTGATCGCCTTGAGCTTGTCGGCCTCGCTCGCGGCCGTCGAGATGACGACGATCGGGACCTCGTCGAACTCGGCGTTCTCGCGGACGCGGCGGACGAGCTCGTAGCCGTCCATGCCCTTCATGTTGATGTCGGTGAAGATGAGGTCGCAGCGGTCCGAGAGCAGCTTCTCGAGCCCGTCGGCGCCGTCGACGGCGGTCGTCACGCGGTATCCCGCCGAGGCGACGATGGCCGAGTGGTAGCTGCGCGTCGTCCGTGAGTCGTCCACGATGAGAATTGTCTTCACCCTCTACTCCTTGCAATAGACGAGGTGTTTTCCGAGCCGCTTCAGCTTGAAGGAGGTCGAGATCCGACCGACGGACTCGGAGTGCCCGAGGAAGAGGAATCCGCCCTTTGCGAGCGTATGGTAGAACTGGTCGACGACCGTCTTGCGGGAGGCGTCGTCGAAGTAGATGAGGACGTTGCGACAGAAGATGAAGTCGACGCCGCGCACGTTGCGCATCGCGGTGCGGTCGCCGAGGTTCAGGTGTCGAATCTCGACCAGGCGCCGGGTCGCTTCGCACACCTGGTACTCTCCGTCGCGGACCTCGGTCATGTGCTTTGCCATGTACTCGTCGGGGACCTCCTTCACCGACCGGGCGCCGTAGGTGGCCAGTCGGGCCATGTCGAGGCGGACCTCGTCTAGGTCGGTGGCCAGGATCTCCACCTGCCAGTCGTCGACGTCGTGCATGATCTCGCGCAGGATGATCGCGAGCGTGTAGGGTTCCTCGCCCGAGGAGCAGCCGGCCGACCAGATGCGCAGCGTCCGGTCATTGCTGCGCTCCTTGGCCTCGAGGACCTCGGGCAGGCAGTGGTCGGCAAAGCCCTGGAGCTGGTCGAACTCTCGGAACATGTACGTTTCGTTGGTGGTAACCAGGTTTGCGAGCGCCTGCATCTCTGCGCCTCGAGGGTCGAGGAAGCGAAGGTGAAAGACGTAGTCCTCGACCTGCGTCATGCCGAGCGCGGCCATGCGCTTGTCGACGCGCTTCTCGAGGAAGTCGGCCTTGGTCTCCTCGAAGTGGAGCCCGAGCGCCTGGTAGATCAGGTCGCGCAGCATCTCGAAGTGGCGCGAGCTGAGCCTCATCGGTCGCCGCCAGACTGCCGCTTGCCGAGGAGGCGCGATCCGAGGACCCCTCCTGCCGGCCGCGCCTCCGCGGCGCCGCCTGGGGCCGGCGCGGCGGCGATCTCCCAGCCCGGCGGGGCGAGCCGCTCGAGCGCGGCGCGCGCCCCCGAGGCGACGGCCGCGTCGCTGCTGCCGAGCCGCGCGACCAGGAACGGGGCGATCGCGTCGACCTCGGTCAGGGAGCCGAGCAGCTCCAGGGCCTGGAACTTGTGTATGGCGGCCGCGTCGCCGACCACCACCGACTTCAGCAGGTCGACGAGCGGCGCGGGCACCGTGCGCAGCTCGAAGCGGTCGCGGAGCACGCGCATGGCCTCGATCACGTCCTCGACACTCGCGTCCTTGGCCACGCCGGAGATCGTCTCGATGGCCGTCGGCGGCCCCCACTGCGCCAGCGCCCGGAGCCAGCTCCCCCGGTGGAAGTCCGGCACGTCGCCGAACGTCGGGAAGCGCTCCTGGATCACGACCCAGGACTGGTCCGCGCCGATGGAGCTGAGCGCGGCGAAGAGCGTCGAGAGCAACATCGGGCTCGAGGTGTCCGCGAAGAGGACCTCGAGGCGGGCTCGAAACCGCGCGTTCCGGTGGTCTCCCACGTACTCGACGGCCGCGATCTGGACGTTCATGTCGGGGTCCTTCAACGCGGCTTCGTAGAGCGGGTCGGCCTTCGGCGTCTCGACCGCGCTCAGGATGTCGAGGCCGAGCTTGCGCAGGTCGACGTTGGGCGAGGCCAGGGCGCGCTTCACCTCGGGGAGCGCCGCGACGCCCTTGGTCTGCAGGATGCCGACGGCCGCGTTGCGGAGGAAGGCGTCCTCGTGGGTGAGCAGCCGGGCCGTCTGCTCCGGCACGCGCGGGTCGGTGAGGCGCTCGAGCGCGACCACGATGGCCTCGCGCACCGACCGGCTCGTCTCGACGCCGAGGCGGCGAATCAGAGACGGGAGAGCGGCGCCGAAGTCGGCGATGCCGATGTCTTCGGCGGCATACGCTCGGTCGGCCTCCGCCTCGGCACCGAGCTGCGCAACCAGCACTATGAACGACATGGGCCCAGAGCTCCTTCAGAATCGACGCAGGATCGCCTTGGCGATGTCCCAGCTCGGAAGTACGGCGTGCGCGCCGCCGCGCGCGATGGCCTCGCGCGGCATGCCGAAGACGACGGCGGTCTCTTCACTCTCGGCGATGGTGTAGCCGCCGGCTTGCTTGATCTTCACCATCATGTCGGCGCCGTCGTCGCCGATGCCGGTCATCAGCACGCCGATCGTGCGCTCGCCCCCGAAGGCCGCGAGCACCGACTCCATCATCACGTCGACGGAGGGCTTGAACAGCGTGTCGGGCTTGGTCGAGGTGCGGATGAGCCTTCGCCCCAGGGTCGATCGGTGCACGGTGAGGTGGTAGTCGCCTCGCCCGACGTAACAGTGGCCGGGGCGCACCTCGGTGCCCGCGGCGGCCTCCTCGACCCGCAGCTGGCACGTATCGTCGAGGCGCTGCGCGAAGGAGGCCGTGAAGGTGCCCGGCATGTGCTGCACGAGGAACACGGCCGCGTTCAGGTCGCGCGGCAGGAGGGGCAGGACCTCGCCGATCGTCGCGGGGCCTCCCGTCGAGATCCCGATGGCGATGGCCATCAGGTCCGCAGAGGCAGGGGGCGAGTCGGCCTCGTCGCGGGGGCCGCGCCTGTCCGCGGCGCGCTCGCGCGCGAGGGCCTCCATCCCGCGCGCGCGCCTGCGCCCCAGCCGCGTGAAGCTGTGCGACGCCACCGCCGCCTTGAGCTTCGAGCAGAGCTCGCGGCCGACGGTGCCGAGGTCGGACGAGACGGTGCCGCTCGGCTTCGCGACGAAGTCGAACGCCCCGAGCTCCATCGACTCGAAGGTGGCGACCGCGCCGCGCTGCGTGAGGCTCGAGAGCATCACCACCGGGCAGATCGCCTCGTGGACGATGAGCTGCAGCGCCGAGATGCCGTCGAGCTTCGGCATGTTGATGTCCATCGACACCACGTCGGGCCGGAGCGTGCGCGCCTTCACCACGGCGTCCTCGCCGTCGCGGGCCGTGTCGAGGACCTCGAGATCGGGGTCGGCCTCGATGAGGCGCCGGAGGGTCCGACGCATCAGCGCGGAGTCGTCCGCGACGAGGACGCGAATCTTGGGCTTCGTGCGCATCTCGTGCCTGGCGACCGAGGATTCCTGGCCTCACGTGGGGAGACGGGCCCTCGGCGTACGCCGCCGGACCCCGTCGACGGATCAGGGCTCGTGCGGCGACGAAGAGGCGAGCCGCGGAGCCGGGAAGAACAGGGAGAACATCAGCATCTCGACACGACCCGATCGGCCTCCGTGGGGACCTCTCCGCGCCTCTTCAGTCCTCGAGGACCTTGGCGACCTCGAGCAGGACAATCATCCTCTTGCCGTTGTCGGCCTTGGCGATGCCCGAGATGTACTGCTTGTCGACGCCGCCCGAGACAATCGAGGCGGGCGGCTGCGCGATGTCCCGCTGCGCCTGGTTCAGGACCTCGCGCACCGAGTCGACGAGCAGGCCGGTCTTGGCGCCGTCGAGGTCCAGAATCAGGACGCGCGTCTGCTCGTCGACCTCCTTGAACGGGAGCCCGAAGCGCTTGCGCGCGTTGACGACCGGGATGATCTCGCCCCGAAGATTGGTGATCCCGTCGACGTACTCGGCCGACCGCGGGATCTTGGTCAGCTTCGCGGTGCGGTCGATTTCCTGGATCTGCTCGATCGGGATCCCGTATTCGCCCTCGCCGAGGCGGAACGTGACGAACTTCCGATCACTCGGCGCCGCCGGATCACCTTCGCCCGTGCGTCGATCCATGGTCTTGCCTTCCCGCGCCGCGCGAGCGTGTTCGTCGAAGCCACCGCTTGGATCGAGCGACGCGATCGCGTCCCGCCGGACGAGCTCGTCCGCGTCGAGGATCATGATCAGGCGCTTGCCCTCGTCGAGCCGGGCGATCCCCGCGACCTCGCTCGTGCCGGCCTTGGAGCGAGCCGGCGGCGGGGTGATGAGGCGCTGGGGTACCTTCAGGACCTCGCGGACGCGATCGACCAGCAGCGCGAGCTGCGTGCCGTGCGACTCGACGACGACGAGGCGTTGGTCCTCCGAGATGCAGGCGGCAACGCGACTCTCGAAGTCGATCATCGCGCGCTGCAGATCGGCCGCGAAGGGGACGACCCCGCTCGCGAAGATCTCACTCGCCCCGTTCGTGGCCGCGTACACCTGCTGCAGGCCGCGATCGACGTGGTCGCCGGCGGCGCGCACCTGGGTGACGAGGCTCATCAGCACCGGGCTCGAGGTCGAGAAGCCCGCGTGCCAGGCCCGGACCCCTGCCATCCCGATCGCGCCGGGGCTCGTGGCCGTGTGGTCGTGCACGAGGGCGGTGACGGCGTCGAACCAGGCGCGGAAGCCGGTCCGCACGCGAGCCGCGTCGGCGATGACCTCGGCGCCGAGCGTGCGCAGCCCGAGGAGGGTGCGCAGGTCGACGACGGGCAGGATGCTGCCGCGCACGGTGACGATTCCGATCACGTAGTCGGGCGTGTCGGGCAGCTCGCTCGGGCGCTCGACGCGCAGGATCTCGCGCACCTGGGCCATCGAGAAGGCGAACTCGTCGTCGCCGAGTCGGAACGAGACGAGCTGGACGACGGAGGGGTCGGCCGCGTCGGAGGAGCGGAGTCGATCGACCGTGCGGAGGCGATCGGCGACCGCGATCTCTGCGCCGATCGCGTCGGCGACGGCGACGCCCTCGACGGCGCAGATCGCCCGGGGGTCGAGCGCCATGACGATGCGCTTGCCGCCGTCGAGCTTGGCCACGCTGCGGAGGTAGTCCGAGGTGACGCCGCCGCGAAGGACGGCGGGGGGCGCCTCCAGCTCGCTCGGGTGGAGGCGGACGACCTGGCGCACACGGTCGACGCGAAGTCCCGTCTTGTGGCCGTCGACGTCGACCACGAGGACGCGGGTGCCGTCCGTGTCGGCCTCGCGCTTCATGCCGAAGCGCGTGCGGGTGTCGAGGATGGGGAGCACCGTGCCGCGGAGGTTGGCGATGCCCTCGACGTAGTCGGGGGCCATCGGGATCCGGCACAGCGAAGGCTGCCGGATGATCTCGTGCACGGACCGGAGGTCGAAGCCGAACTCCTCGTCGCCGAGGAAGAACGTCACGACCTGGTGCTCTTGCGCGGGCCCGCCGAGCGCTGGTGTGCTTGTTTGCCGGTCTGCCATGGTCGCCTCTCGATCGGAGGTCAACCGTGCTGCAGATCGTCGGCCTGCGAGGCGATTTCCTCGATGGCCTGGGCGATCGTCTGCGCGGCCTTGGCGGCCTGCTCGCCGGCGGCCGCGGCCTCCTCGGTCGCGCGGGCGGTCTCCTGCGCCGCGGAGGTGATCATGTCGGCGGCCTTGCCGGCCTGCTCGAGGGCCTTGGAGGATTCGAACGCGCCGGTGCCGATCTCGGTGAGCGCGCGCTGGGCGCGGTCGACGTCGACCGCGATGCGCTCGAGGGTCGTGGTCACGGCCCTGGCCTTGGTGGCCTCGGCGGCGGCGGTCCTGCCGGCGAGCTCGATGTCCGCGCCTACGCGCTGGATCTGGGTCTGCACCTGGCGCACGAGGTCCTTGATGCGGTCGGCGTTGTCGCCGCTCTCGTTCGACAGCGACCGGATGTCGCCCGCGACGACCGAGAAGCCGCGGCCGAACTCCCCGGCGCGCGCGGCCTCGACGTTGCCGTTGACCGCGAGCATGTTGGTCTGGACGGTGACCATCACGATCGCGTCGACGATCTTGTCGATGCGGCGCGTGCGCTCCTCGAGCTCCATGACGTTCCTCGCCGAGGCCAGCGACGCCTGCGCGGCGGCCCCGACGTTCGCGACGAGCGCGTCGACGTTGCCCTTGTTGGTCGCGATCAGGCTCTTGATGACGTCGGCCTTTTCGGTGGCCGCCTTCGACCGCCCCGACATCGCGTTCGACGCCGCCGCGAGCTGCGTGCCGAGGTCCTTCGACAGCTCCGCGGCCTTGGCCTGGATCCCCGCCGCCCTCTGGATCTGGTCGATGGCCGTCGCGATCTGCGCGCCCGCCGCCTTGATCTCCTCGGCGTTGGCCGAGAGCTCCTCGGCCGAGGCCGCGAGCTCCTCCGCGGACTTCTGCGCGTTGGTGGAGGTCTTCAGGTCGTCGGCGAGGTCGGC
Source organism: uncultured delta proteobacterium (assembly GCA_903906315.1). Classification (GTDB taxonomy): domain Bacteria; phylum Myxococcota_A; class Polyangia; order Polyangiales; family Polyangiaceae; genus CAIVJW01. The sequence goes on from CAIVJW010000076.1 coordinate 21,261, forward strand.
CATCGCGCCGGCGGCGTCCGACATCTCGTTGTAGGCCTTGGCCTGCTCCTGCACGGCGCGGAGGCTCTCCTCGCAGGCGGAGGACGCCTCCTCGGCGGCCGACGCGATCTGGTCGGATCCCGCGAGGTACTGCTTCGCGCCGGCGAGCGCCTGCGTCGCGTTCGAGGCGATGACCTCGCAGGCCTCGCGGATGACGCCCATGTCGGCGCCGATCGTGACGAGGTCGCGCGTGATGACCTTGGCCTTGCCGACCTCCTCGACCGCCTTGTTGCCGGCCTTCGCGGTGTCGGCGGCGACGACCTTGACCTGACCCTGGATCTCGTTGACGACGTCCTGGATGCCGCGGGCGCTCCGCTCGCTGCGCTCGGCCAGGTTCCTCACCTCGTCGGCGACCACGGCGAAGCCCCTGCCGTGCTCGCCGGCGCGCGCGGCCTCGATGGCGGCGTTGAGCGCGAGGAGGTTGGTCTGGTCGGCGATGCGCGCCACCGCGTGGACGATCTTGCCAATCTCGTCGGAGAGCCGCTCGAGGTCGCCGATCTTGCGGGCGGACTCGAGGTTGGCCCGGGCGGACTCGGTGACTCCGTCGATGAGCGTGTCGATGTCGGTCGTGGCCGCGCCGATCATCTGCTGGAGCGCCATGATCTGGCTCATGGTGGCGCCGGCGTTCCGGTTCGCCTGCTGCGCGGCCTTCTCGATCTCGTTGATCGCCGACCGGGATTCGTCCGCGGCCGCGGACGCTTCGCGCGTGCCGGCTGCGATCTGCTGGACGGTCTTCTCCAGCTCGTGGATCGCGCTCGACGCCTCCTGGATCGACGAGGAGACCTCCGTGGTGGCGGCCGAGAGCTTCTCGGCGACGGCCTGGGCGCGCGCGAGGGTGCGGGCGCGGGCCTTCTGCTCGGCGAGCTTGCGGACCGTGGCGCGATCCTGGTCGAGCTCGGCGGTGGAGCCGGCGGACGGCGAGGTCGAGGATCCCGCCGGCGTGTTGGGGGCCGCCAGAGCGCGGTCGCCCGCGCGGCGGCGCGATTGGCCTTCGGAGCCGGGAGTTGCCATCGGAACTGACCTCCTTGAAGTGAGCCGCTTGCGCGAGCCCTGCGGCCTCGAAACCGAGGCTGTCGTTGCACCCCCGACCGCATTCGGTCGGATCTCGGCCAAGCGGACGAGCCGGCGTACCCTCACCGTGACCGGTACAGCCATCCATTCGTTCGGCGCCACGTGGCCTGACGGCACAGGCGACGTCGTCTCGGCGGCGGGATTTCGGGAAGCGCTCGGCTCGATCGCGACGGGGGCCGCCGTGCGCGCCTGCCGCCTCGACGCCGCGCACGTTCGCTCGAAATGCGTCTTGGACGCAATGGAAATTGTCGTCGGCTCATGGGTTTCTGGTGGAATTCGTGGGCAAACGACGGTGTTTGGCCCGGCGCGTGGATGTGCGCGGAGACGCGCAATGGGTGTTGGCGTGATGGGCGCCACAACTAGATGGGGCGGCCGGGCGGCGACCTTGTGCGCGTCAATACGCGGTGACGAGTATTGGAGCTCTCTCGCCGACTACTCCGTACCGGGCCCCTCGCGCCGCCCGCCTCGCGCCCGCGGCCCGAGCTCGCGGGAAAGTGGTCCCCCCGCGCTCCCGCTCGGTACCGTGCCGGGATGGATTTTTCCGAGAGCGAGCTCACGACGGCGTGCGCGCTCCTGTTCGGGGCGTCCTGGGTCGCGGCCGGGGGTCGCCCGGGCGACGTCGGCGCCGAGGAGCTGAAGCTCGCGTTTCGCCGACGGGCCTTCGCAGCCCACCCGGACCGCGCCGGCCGGCTCGGACGCGCCGAGGAGGACCTGGCCGCCGAGTTCCGGGCGGTGGGCGCGGCCCACGCGCTGATCGTGAGCTACCGGGACGCGCGGCAGCGCGGAGAGGCGACGCTGGTCGGCGCCCGTGACGCGCCGCGCGAGGCCGTGGACGAGTCCGCCTCGCCCACGCGGCTCTACCGCGGGGCGGTCCCCGAACGGCCGCTCCCGTTCGGGGAGTTCCTCTACTACTGCGCGTGGATCTCGAGGGACGAGCTCCGCGACGCGCTCGCCTGGCAGCGCGAGACGCGGCCGAAGTTCGGCGAGATCGCCCTCGAGCTGCGCGTCTTGAGGAGGCGGCAGCTCGAGGCGATCCTCGAGGAGCCAAGCGGCCGCGAGCCGGTCGGCGAGGCCGCGGTCGCGAGCGGCTTGATGGAACGATCGGAGCGCGACCGGGTGCTGCGCGTGCAGCGCGAGCTGCAATCGCCGGTCGGGCGCTACTTCGTCCAGGCCGGCCTGATGTCGTCCGCCGAGGTCCGACGCCTCCTCCGCCGCCAGCGCGACCACAACCGCCGGGCCGAGGCCGCGTAGCTCGACCCTAGCCGAGATGCGCCGCCGCCGTGGCGACCTTCCACGAGCCGTGATTTCCACCACGGAGGCACGGAGGCACGGAGGCGCAGAGCTCAGATTGGATCTTCCTCCGTGCCTCCGTGGTGAGTTTCCGCTCCGGGTAGCCCACGAGTCTCGCGCGAGGTTGCTGCAAGTTCCTTTCGGCGAGGGGCTGGCTCCGCGGCGATGGCGCCGGCTCGCGGGAGGGGTCAGCGCGCCTCGCGGTCGAGGCGGGCGCGGCGGACGCGGTCGATCAGGTCGGCGAGGCGCGGGTGGCCGGGCCAGAGGGCGGCGGCGACCGCGAGGTGGCGGTCGGCCTCGTCGAGGCGGCCTAGCGTGACGAGCGGAGCGGCCAGGTTCGCGTGGGCGCGAAAGGACGCGGGGTTGCGGCGGATCGCGCGCTCGTAGGCCTCGATGGCGCGTTCGGGATCGCCGGCGAGCGCGTGCGCGCTACCGATCGCGACGTCGGTGCCGACGTTCGCGAGCAGCGGGCGGGACCGGGCAAGCTCGGCGAGCGCGAGGTCGAGGCGGCCGAGGTCCAGGGCGACGAGGCCGCGATCCAGGGCGATTTCGCCGTTCGTCGGGTCGAGGCGCGCGGCCGCGGCGAGCGCGGCGAGGCGGTCCTCGGGCGGCTGGTCGCGGGACGCCTCCGCGCGACGGTCGGCCACGTACGCGGCGACGGCGAACGCGAGGAGCAGGGCCGAGGCGGAGGTCGTCACGAGGTCGATCGCACGCCGCGGCAGGATCCTCGCGCGCGCGCCGCCGCACGCGGGCAGCACGACGGCGAGGATCAGCGCGATGGCCGGCTGCCGGATCGGGCTGTCGCCTGTCGCGCACACCGCGAGCGCCCCGAGGGACGCGGCGCCGGCGGCGAAGCCGGTGCGGACCGCGGCGACCGCGGCGAGGGCGATCGCCCCGAAAAGCAGGGCGGGCGCGATCGGGCCGGAGTCGACGGCAAGCTCGATCCAGTCGTCGTGCGCGGTGGTCGCGTTGACGAACCGACGCGACGCGATCTTCGGGGCGATCGGCGCGAGGCGCGCGCCCTGGGCATCGAGGTATGCGTGGGCGAAGCCGCCGAGGCCGACGCCGAACGGGAGCGCCGCGCGGGCCGCGTCGATCGACGACCGCGCGATCCACAGGCGGCCTTCCCACGCGATCGGGACGGCGACGTCCTCGCCGTGAAGGGGATCGCCCGGGCGAGGATCGGGCGCGGGGACCGTCGTCGCGCGCAGGACCAGGGCGGCGACGATCGCGACGCCGACGGCCGCGACGCCGGCGGCGCCGAGGCGACCTCGGGCCTCGCGCGCGAGGTGGGCCGCGATCGGGATCGAGGTCACAGCGGCCGCGATCCAGGCGACGCGCGAGTGCGAGATCGCGAGGCCGACGACCTCGATCGCGACCGCGACGGCCGCGAGGCCGCGGGTCGATCGGGAGGTCGGGCCGGCGGCGGGGTCGCGGCGACCGGCGACGAGGGCGATCGTCGGCGGCAGCGCGACCGCGAGGAGCAGGCCGAGCCAGTTCGCGTTGCCCTGGCCGCCGTGGACGAAGGCCCCGCGCGCGCCTGCGATCCGCTCGGCGATCGCCGCGATCGACGCGCCCGCGCCGACGAGGGCCGAGGCGCGAAGGGCGAGGTTGCGCGTCCTGGCGCGCGGCCATCGGTCGAGGGCTACCGCGAGGGCGGCCGCCGCGACCCACGTGGCGAGGTCGCGCGCGCCGGCCGGCACGCCGTACGCGAGGGTCGCGCCCGACCACGCGACGAAGGCCGCGAACGCGACCACGGGGCGGGAGACGCCGGGATCGAGGCGGTCGGCCGGCACGCGGCCGGCGACGCTCGCCGCGCCGGCGATCGTCGCGAGGATCAGGCCGATCGCGCGCTTCGGGTCGGCCGCGGGGGCGCCGGGGTCGTAGGCGAGCGCCGCGATCGCGATCGCCGCGGCGCCGACGCCCGCGGCGCGCTTCACGGCTCGTCGTGGCGCTTGTCGATCACGCCGCGGAGGCGGTCGCGCACGTCGGGGCGCGCCTCGCGGGCGAGCGCGCGCCGCACGAGCGAGGTGATCCGCGGGTCCTTGGCGCGCACGAGGTAGCGCTCGGCGAGCTCGCGCTCCTCGACGCTCGGCGAGGCGATCGCGTCGAGGAAGCGGAAGACCGCGGCCTCCGGATCCCACCGCAGCAGGATCGACCCCGCCGCGAGGGCGATCGCGGGGTCGCTGCCGCGCGTCCGGCGAAGGAGCTCCGGGGCGAGGCGCGCGCGCACGTCCTTCTCGGCGATGCGCGCGAGGACCGCCGCGACGTTCGGCAGCCAGTCGGCCGCGACCTGGTCGATCGTGCCGATCAGGATCGCGTCCGCGGCGCGATCGCCGAGCCGGCAGATCGCGGTCTTCGCGTGCAGGTCGCTCCAGAACGCGCGGCCGGGGGCCTTCGCGGCGGCCGCCTCGAGGCGCGCGCGCGCGGGCGCGTCGCCGAGGTCGCCGACGAGGTCGAAGGCGTCGACGACGTCCGCGCCCCTGCCCGCCACGGCCGCGTCCATCGCGCTCGTCACGACCGGCAGCGCGCCCGGCGGGCGCAGGTCCGACACGAAGCCGGTGAGATCGCCGCGGCCGCGCGCCCACGCGAGCAGGATGCGCCCGCCCACCGACGGATCCTTGTCGGCATGCACGTAGGTGTCGACCGCGTCGGGGCTGCACCGGCCGGTCTCGAGGCAGGCGAGGAGGTAGTCGCGCACGCGCACGTCGCCGTGCTCGCCGAGCGCGAGGGCCGCGCGGCGCCGCTCCGGCTCGCGCGGCGACCCGAAGAGCTCGCCGTGGACGAGGTCGGCGCGCCGGTCGCCAGAGATGCGGTAGATCGCGTAGATCGCCTCTTCCTTGAGCGACCCGTGCGCGCTGCCGACGAGCCGCTCGAGCGCGGGCACGGCCTTCGGATCGCCGACCTTGCCGATCGCGACCGCGGCGCTCGTCTTCACGAGGTCGCTCGGATCGGAGAGCGCCTTCTCGAGCAGCGGCAGCCCCTCGGGGCGGCGGACGTCGCCGAGGACGAACGCCGCGTTCAGCCGGATCACGGCCTGCTTGTGCTCGATGACCTGCCGGATCGACGCGTAGAACGCGGCGCGATCGAGGCGCTCGAGGGCGAAGGCGAGGTTGTTGAGCATGCGGCCGTCGCGCACGCTCGGCAGCTTGTCGAGCAGGGCCTTCGTCGCGGTCACGTCGCCGATGAGGCCGAGCGCGTAGACGGCCTTGTTTCGCAGGTTCGCGTTCGCGTGGTCGAGCAGCGGCACGAGCGCCTTCGTGAGCTTGGGCGCGCGGAGCTCGGCGGCGGCGATCACGCCCTCGATCACGAGGCCCGGGTGGTCGCTCCCGAGCGCGCCGAGGACGTCGTTCGTGAGCGTCTCGCGCGACATCACGTGCCGGCTGCGCCACACGGCGCGGAACGCCTCGGCCCGGAGGTCGTCGCCCTTGTCGTCGTCGCCCTTGTCGGGCTTGCGCAGCTGCTTGCGCAGGAGGTCGACGGCCCGCCGGTGGCCGATCGCGCCGAGGGCCTCGATCACCGCCACCCGGTTGCCGTGGTCCTCGTCCTTGCGCGCAAAGAGCTTCGCCAGCGGGTCGATCGATCGCTCGTCGGGCATGCGCGCGATCGCCGCCACGACCTGCCCTCGCACCGACGGCTCCCAGTCGTCGAGCGCCGTGTGGAGGGCCGGCAGCGCGCCGCGATCGCCGATGCGGCCGAGGAAGAGCGCGCACGCGGCGCGGATGCCCGCGTCGGCGTTGTCCGCGAGGCCGCGCTCGAGCGCCTTCGTCCCGCGCCGGCCGAGCGCGAGGAGGTCCGGGCTGGCGGGCAGCTCGCGGTGGGTGACGTTGATGAGCGCCGTCGCGTCGTGGTCCATCGCGGCCAGCACGCGGCGCCGCGCCTTGGCGGGGCTCTCCTTCTCGGCCTCGGCCCTCGCCGGGGCGTCCTCGCCGGCGTCGCTGCCGTCGTCGGCGAACGCGCGCGCGGCGACGGAAAGCGCGGGCGCGAGGGCGACCGCGAGGACGATCGGCAGGGCAAATCGGGGCCGCGGGGCGCGGGGCCTGGTCTCGGGGTCGATCACGGGGTCCTTGCCGGGGGGGCGGCCGCGGGCGTGGCCCGCTTCGAGGCGCGCGCCGCGGCGGCCAGCACGGCGTCGCGGGTCGTGCGCGCGGAGAGGTAGCGGACGACGACGACGCGCCCGTCGCAGCGGTCGCGCGGCGGCTCCCAGGTCACGAGGTCGACCGCGCGATCGCGGTAAAGGGCGAGATCGAAGGCCTCCTCGCAGTCGCGCGCGCGGTCGAGATCGACCGAGAGGCGCAGCTCGGCGCGGGGCTCGCCGGCCGGCACGGGCGCGTCCGGGGGCGGCAGCGAGGCGGGCGCGCACGCGCAGGCGATCACGATCGCCGGCAGGAGCAGGGCCGTTCGATCGCGCATCGAGGCGAGGTGTACGCCGAAACGCCGCCGCGGGCGAAATCCTCGGGCGCCGCTGGCGGCGAGCGGTACGCGGCCCGCGCTGGCGCGCGCCGGGCGCCGGCCTCTTCACGCCGCCGACGCGCGAGGTCGGCCTGCCCATCGGCAACCTCGCGAGCCAGCACTTCGCCAACCGCTACCTCTCGCCCGGTGCGCGCTCACGAAAGCCGGTGATCGAAAGGCGCGCACCGCGCCGCACCGCGGCGGATCAGCGGGCCGGGCCTCGCAGCTGCGCGCGCAGCGCCGCGCCGAACGGGGCAGTCTCGCCGGCCTCGAAGGTCGCGACGTCCTCGACGGCGCGCGCCAGCAGCGGGCTGTCGGCGGCGTCGTAGCAGCGAGCCCGCTGCGCGAGGAAGTCGCCGTGCCACAGGACGTGGGGCTCGAAGGCCGCGAACGCCTCGACGCACACGCCGCCGCGCGCGTCGATGAAGCGGGCGAGCTCGAGCCGGGTCTGCTGGCGCACGAGGCGCAACACCTCGGCGGCGAACGGCGTCGCGAGCCTTTCGAAGATCCGCCGCCCGGCCGCGCGATCCGTCGCGGCGAGGCGCGGCGCGAGGGCGAGCGTGCGCACCATGGTGTGCTGTACGGCCCACGGGGATCGCTGGTAGCCCGCGATCGTGGCCTCCAGCGCGACCGTGGCTTCGGCCGTGCGCCCCTGGGCGAAGCGGAGCCGGGCTACCAGCGCGTCGGCGTCGGTCGGCTCGAAGGCGCGCACCCGGTCGATCAGCGCCTGCGCCGCCTCGTCGCCTCGATCGGCGAGCGCCTCGGCGAGCGCGGTGGTCTCGATGGCCGTCCGCGGATCCCCCGGCTGCGACCGGAATTTGCGCAGCGACCCCTCGAGATCCCCCGTCACCCACGCCCCGAGGGCCTGCACGCGCGCGAGCGAGTCGGGCGCGCGTGTGGCCTCGTCGAGCGTGCGGTCGGGCGGCGCGCCGTACAGCGTCGGCAGCTCGGCGCGCCAGTCGTCGATGAGCCCCTGGTCGACCTGCCCGTTCACGAGGTCGGGTCGGCCCTCGCCGCGGGCGGCGGCGAGCCGCGCGAGGTCGCGCACGTCGAAGAGCGCGCGCCCGACGGACCGCGCGAGCGCGAACTCGAGCAGGTTGCGGTCGTCCAGGTTGCGCCCCTCCGGGCCGACGGTGGCGGCCACGGCGCGCGCGAGCGACGCGCGGCCGAGGTGGTGGGCGAGGAAGCCCTCGAGGCCGTCCACGCGCCACGCGGCGAGCATCGCCGACCGGTAGGGCTCCTCCTTGGCGCGCGCGCGCAGCGCCGCCACGTCGTGCACCAGCGGATCGGCTGCGGCGACGAGGAGCAGGTCGCGCGACTTCGCGCGCCAGGTCTCGACGTGGGGGAAGACGGAGGCGAGCGTCGCGTACACGCTGGCGACGCTGGTCGCGTCGATCTCGTAGGCCTGGAGCCACTGCACGAAGACGCCGCCGGGGCCGAGGCGCTGGCGGACGGCGTCGTAGAACTCGGCGGTGAAGAGGCTCGAAATGCCTGCGCGGTAGGGGTTCGACGGCTCCGAGAAGATGACGTCGTAGCGGCGCGGCGTCGTGAGCAGCACCTCGCGCGCGTCGCCGATCGTGAGGTGGATCTTGGGGTCGTCGAGGGCTTCGTGGTTGACGGCGTGGCACGCCTTGGCGACGTGGACGATCGCCGGCTCCAGCTCGACGACGTCGACGGACTTCACGCTCGGCACGGCGGCGAGCCAGCCCGCCGTGCTGCCCGTGCCGAGGCCGATCACGAGGGCGCTCTGCGGGTCGCGGTGGAGCATCGCGCCGACGAGGCCGCCCATCACCTGCGTGGGCGCGTCCCCCCAGGCGGACCCGTCGCTCTTGCCGTTGACGACGAAGTTGAAGCTGTTGCTCGCCTCGAGGGCCAGCCCGGCCTCGACGCCGTCCGCCTCCCACACGACGTCCCGCCGCTGGTCGCGCAGCCACCCCTCGATCTCGATGGGCGTGGCGGCCGCGAACCACGCGTCGACGCGACCGGCGCCGATCGGGCTGTGGCGCCAGACCGCCGTCGGCCCCTCGGTCGCCGCGAGCGCGAGGGCCACGACGCACGCGATCGCGGGCGCGACGAGCGATCCGCGCGCGGCCCCGCGGCGGTCGACGAAGAGCGCCCCGGCGGCGATCACGACGAGCGCGACCACCGAGAGGCGCCACGCGCCCTGCGCCGTGAGCAGCGGCAGGAGCAGGAAGCCGCCCGCCAGCGAGCCGGCGATGGCCCCGGCGGTGTTCCACGCGTACGCGAGCCCGACGTGGCGCGCGACGTCGGTGCGACCGCGCCCGAGCAGCGCGACGAGCAGCGGGAACTGCACCCCCGAGAGGAACGCGGCGGGGAGCACGGCGATCGCGGCGATGACGGACCAGCCCGCCACGTAGCCGGCGAAGCCGAAGATGCGCAGGCTCCGCAGGGCGATCGCGACGAGCGCGAGCCGGTCGCCGAGGGCGAACGGCAGCGCGAGAAGCAGGGCCTCGAGGGCGCAGGTGAGCGCGAGCCCGCGCGCCGTCGCGGGGCGATCGGCGCCGAGGAGGGCGTAGGCCGCGCCGCCGAGCCCGATGCCGAGCAGCGCGATCGCGAGGATCAGGCCGAACGTGTACGAGGATCCGCCGAGGAGCGGCGCGAGCATCCGGTACCAGACGAGCTCCATGAGCAGGAACACGAAGCCGACGAGCGCGGAGGCCGCGTACGCGAGCCTCGCCGGGGTCGCCGGCCGGTCGGGCGGCGCGGTCGCGTGGGCGGCCGGCACGACGGGGGCGGATCCCACGCCCCTCCGCACGAGCCACGCGGCCAGCAGGGCCACGCCCGCGTTGAACGCGCAGGCGACCCACAGCGTGCGGCGCGTGCCGATCGTCTCGAGGAGCCAGAAGCTCGCGACCGTGGCGCCGACGACCGCGCCGAGCGTGTTCGCGCCGTAGAGCAGCGCGCGCCGCCGCCTGCGCACGTCGTCGCCGGTCTCGACCGCGCGCGCGGCCGCCGGGAGCGTGCCTCCCATGAGAAACGTCGGCACGCCGAGCACGACGACCGAGATCAGCAGCCGCGCGACCGTGCCCAGCGCGGGCCCGAGGACGGTCGTTCCGCCGAGCGCCGCGTACGCGCGCCGCGCGATCAGCACGGCGAGCGGCGTGGCCGCGGCCGAGATCGCGACGAGGATCTCGAGGCGCGCGTAGAGGGCGAGCGGTCGAGGTGAACGCTCCGCGCGCCGCCCGAGGACGGCGCTGCCGAGGCCGAGCCCGCCCATGAAGATGGCGAGCACCGCGGCCGACGCCGGCGTGGACGCGCCGAAGATGAGGCGCAGCTCGCGCAGCCAAGCGACCTGGTACGCGAGCGCGCAGGCGCCCGAACCGAAGAGCAAGAGCGCGATGGGCGCGGTGCGGCGCATGGCCGCGGAGGATAGCCCGCCCGCGCGGCGCGCCGCGGGGGAAACCGGGCGCGTTCGTCAGCGACGGCGACGCGTCCGCGCCCGCAGCGCGTCGAGCCAGCGCGGATCGAACACGCCGTCGACGCGGATCGAGTAGCGGAAGAACGGGTCGGGCTCGACGCCGTGGTAGTCCATGTCGTTGAACCAGTAGACCTTCGATCGCACCTCGACGCGCTCGCCGCCCTCGGCGTCGCACAGGACGAAGCGCTTGCCGCCGCGTGGGTCGAAGTTGATCGTGTGCGGGATCGTGAGCGTCTTGCCGGGCTCGCTGTCGCGGTGCACGGGCGCGTGGTCATTGGCCTCGATGCCGAAGAGCACGCAGCGCCCGATCTCGGTGAATGGCAGTCTCTTCACGAACGCGACCGTCCTCGGCAGGAGCCTCTCGGCGCCCTCGGAGAAGGCCTTTCCGGCGCCAGAGTGCTTGTCTTCCCAGGTGCCGTTCTCGAGGAGGTGGTAGCAGACCTTCCAGGGGAAGTAGACGCCGTGGCGCATCTTCAGCCACAGCATCTGGCGGCGCGTGAGCGGGTGATCCGTCTCGTCGCCGAAGGTGAAGTCGGCGCGTCGCTCCACGTCGAAGACCGACGGGTCGTCCGCGAGCGACACGAGGTCCAGCCACTCCTCGCGCGGGAGGCGCAAGATGACCTCGCCGAGGTCCGCGTAGCCGTCGTCGTGGACGAAGGGCGCGACGACGCCCATCCACTTCAGGCTGCCGCCCGTGTAGCTCGCCTCGAGATCGGTGAGGGCGAGGCAAATCTCGCGGTCGATCGCCGGAAGCTCGGACGTGTCGATCACCGGATCGAGGTCGATGAACGGCTCGCCCCAGATGCCGCAGAGCCTGCTCACGACGCGCCCTTTCCCGCCCCCTCGGCGGCCTCGATCAGCGCGCGCGCGACCCGCTGCTCGAAGGCGTGCACGCCGTCCTCGACCGCCGAGTACGCGCGCGGCACGAACGCCCCCGACGCCACCCCGAGCTGCTGCCGCTCGACGATCGCGCGGTCCTCGGCGTTCGCGCGGTCCCAAAAATCGGCGATCGCCGCAGGGCAAGGCTCGCCCGGGCGGAGCGCGGCGGGGTGCAGCGCGAGGTCGGCCACGACGCGCGTGCGGGCGACGTCGACGGGGTCGAGGCGGTAGGTGAGCAGGTAGTCGGGCTGCACGCTGATCAGCAGCCCGGGAAACAGCAGCGCGTCGAAGATCGTGCGCCGGTCCTCGTCGCTCGTGCCCACGAGCCGCGGGCGGCCGTCGAGGCGCGCGGTGGTCGACACGGTCTCGGCGCCGTCCTCGAGCTCCATCGTGCCGCCGAGCCACGCGCCGTCGCCGAGGCACGAGCTCGCGCGCGAGGTCGGCGTGATCGCCTCGAGCGCGGGGTGCACGCCCGGGAAGTGACACGACTCCTGAAAGTTCGCGACGACGAGCTTCCAGTTCGCGGCGACGACGTACTCCACGCGGCGCGCCAGGCGCGTGTGGCGCGGGCTCGTGCGCACGATCCGCGCGGGCACGCCGGCGATCGCGGCCTCGATCGGCGGGGCGTCCGCCGACAGGCACGCGAACAGCAGGCCGTGCGCGGCCTCGACCCGCACGGGGGCGAGCGCGAAGTCGGCGCGGCTCCGGCCCGCGCAGAGCGGCGCCGCGCCCTCGCCGCGCAGCCGCCCCGCGAGGTCGAACTGCCAGCCGTGGTACGGGCAGCGCAGCGAGGTCGCGCGCCCGGCGTCGCCGACCGCGAGGGGCGCGCCGCGGTGCGGACAGACGTCGTGGAAGGCGCGGATCGCGAGGTCCTCGCCGCGCACGACGAGGACGCCGGCCTGGGTCAGCGGCGCGCGCAGCCAGGCGCCCGGCGCGATCACGTCGTCCTCGCGCCCGACGCAGCGCCAGGACCGATCCCAGATCCGATCGAGCTCGACCGCGAAGACGCCGGGGTCGACATAGGCGCGCGCCGGCAGCGGCGTCGCGCGATCGAGGGGCAGCAGCACCGCTTCGAGCGCGGCGCGATCGATCGGGGGCGCGGGGCCGGTCACGGCGGCGAGCATCACGGCTCGGCGCCGGCCCCGTCAAGTCGCGACGCCGCGCGCCGAGATCGGCGACCGCCGCGCCTCGGTGGTCGGCCCCGCGGCGTTGCTAGACCCTCGCCGAGAAGCCCTCCGGAGCTCGAACGAGAGGCCGATCCTCTGAAGTGCACCGGTAGGCATGCCGGTGCAGGGCAGCCAAGAAGCTCTGCATGGCAGGGCTCGGATCGATCCTAGCCCGGCCGAAGGTCGGGCATTTGGGCCGCTTTGTGCCGGCTTTCAAGGCGGTGATCGAAAGGGGCGGCGACCGCACCCTTTCGGCGAGGGTCGTGCTAGTCGAGCGCGCGCATCCCCGGCCCCTCTTGCCCGGTGGATTTGACGTACTCGTCGTAGCCGCCGCCGAACGCGTTCGGCCCCGCCTTGGTCAGCTCGAGCACGCGCGTCGAGATCGCGCGGAGGAAGGCGCGATCGTGCGACACGAACACGATCGTCCCCTCGTACGAGGCGAGCGCCTTCACGAGGGCCTTCTTCGTGACCATGTCGAGGTGGTTGGTCGGCTCGTCGAGCACCAGGAAATTCGGGGCGTCGAAGAGGATCTTCGCCAGCGCGAGGCGCGCCTTCTCGCCGCCCGACAGCACGCGGATCGGCTTCTCCGCGTCGTCGCCGTGGAAGCTGAACGCGCCGGCGAGGTTGCGCAGCGTCCCGAGGTTCGCCAGCGGCGCGTGGTGCTGCAGCTCCTCGAGCACCGTGCGATCGGCCGTCAGCTGCTCCATCTGGTGCTGCGCGTAGTAGCCCATCGAGACGGACGCGCCGACGCGCAGGCTGCCGGCGTCGGGCGCGAGCACGCCCGCGATCATCTTGAGCAGCGTGGTCTTGCCGGCGCCGTTCTCGCCGAGCACGCACCAGCGCTCGGCGCGGCGGACGAGCCAGTCGACGCCGCGGTGCACGACCTTCTGCCCGTACTGCTTGGTCGCGCCCTTCACGTCGAGCACGTCGTCGCCCGACCGAGGCACCGGCCGGAAATCGAAGGTCTTCTCGACGATCCGCTTGGGCGGCTCGATCTTCTCGATCTTGTCGAGCTTCTTCACGCGGCTCTGCACCTGAGCGGCCTTCGCGGCCTGGGCCTTGAAGCGCTCGATGAAGCGGATCTCCTTGGCGAGCATCGCCTGCTGGCGCGAGTACTCGGCCTCGCGTCGCGCGGCCTCCTCGGCGCGCGCGCGCTCGTAGAACTCGTAGTCGCCCGTGTACGACCGGACCTGACCGCCGTCGATCTCGATGATCTTCTTCACGACGCGGTTCATCACGTCACGGTCGTGGCACGTCATCACGACGGCGCCCTGGTACGCCTTCAGGAACGCCTCGAGCCACACGATGCTCTCGAGGTCCAGGTAGTTCGTCGGCTCGTCGAGCAGCAGCGCGTCGGGCGCGCCCAGCAGGATGCGCGCGAGCGCGACGCGCATCTTCCAGCCGCCCGAGAGCTCGCCGACGTCACGGTCGACCTGCTCGGCCGCGAAGCCGAGGCCCGCGAGGATGGACCGCGCGCGCGGCTCGAGGTCGTAGCCGCCGAGCTCCGTGTATCGGGGCTGCACCTCGCCGTAGCGGTGCACGGCCTCCTCGAGGTCGTCGCCCGCGTGGGACATGCGCTCCTCGAGGTGCTTCATCTCGACGGCGAGATCGCCCACCTCGCCGGCGCCGGCCATCGTCTCCTCGATCACGGGGCGCCCGCGCATGTCCCCCGCGTCCTGCTTGAAATAGCCGAGCGTCATGCGGCGAGGGCGGTCGACCTGCCCGTCGTCGGGCGCCTCCTCGCCGGTGATGAGCCGAAAAATCGTCGATTTCCCGGCGCCGTTCGGGCCGACGAGCCCGACCTTCTCGCCCGGGTTGACCTGAAGGGATGCGTCGACGAACAAGATTTGCGCGCCGTACTGCTTGGTGACGCTCGTGAAGGAGATCATGGGGCGCGAGCGTGTAGCAGATGGGGCGCCCGTGAGCCCGCCTCCTCGTCCAAGTCTTGCTCGTGCGATCGGCGCGAACGGTGCGGCAACTCGCTTCGGCACCGCCCGCCCCGGTGATACGGTGCTGCCGCTTGGTCATGCACGCCCGCTCCCCCCTGTCGGCGGCGATCCTGGTCGCCCTCTCCCTGACGACCGCACCTCGCGCCATCCGGGCCGCGGAGCCAGCGCGCGCCGATCGCGTGGCGGCGCGCACGCTCGCGGAGGCCGGCTTTCGCGCGCTGCAGGCCGGCGACTACGCGACCGCCGTCGAGAAGCTCGAGCAGGCCGAGAGCACCTTCCACGCCTCGACCAACCTGTATTTTCTCGCCCGGGCCTTCGAGGGCCAGGGCAAGCTGCTCGGCGCGCGGAGGCTCTACCTGAAGCTCGTGGCCGAGCGCTTGCCGGCCGACGCGCCCAAGCCGTTCCGCGAGGCGCAGACCAACGCGAGCGGCGCGCTGCTCGCCCTCGACGCGCGCCTCGTGCACCTCCGCGTCGTGGTCGCCGGGGCGGCGCCCGGCACCCAGGTCGTCGTCCGCGTCGACGGCGCGCCGACCGAGCTGTCCGACGAGCCGCTTCACCTCGAGCCGAGGGATCACGACGTCACGGCGTCGACCTCCGACGGCCGATCCGCGACGGCGCGCGTCCCCGGATCCGAGCCGGGGGACCGCACGATCACGCTCGATCTCAAGGCGACTGCCGTGGTGGAATCCTTGGCCGCGCCGCCCCCCGAGTCGCTGTTCGCGGGGGTCCTGCCTGCGTCGATCGCCTTCGGGATCGGGGCGATCGGGATCGGCGTCGGCATCGGCACCGGCGTGGCCTCGCTGGGCAAGGTGCGCGAGCTGAAGGACGCTTGCCCGCAGAACCCGTGCTCGAGCGACCACGCCCCGCTCGCCGACTCCGCGCGCACGCTCGGCACCGTGTCGACGGTGGGGTTCGTCGTCGCGGGCGTCGGCGTCGCTGCCGGCGTCACGCTCCTCGTGCTGCGCCGCCCGTCGACGAAGGACGCGAAGCCGAGCGCCGCACTCCGCGCCGCCCCCACGTCGCTGTCGCTGGAAGGGTCTTTCTGATGACCGTCGTCGCGGATCGAAGGCTCGCCGGCGTGCTGGCGCTGCTGGCGGCCACGGGGTTCGCCGCATGCAACGCCGTCTCCGGCGTGGCCGACGTCGAGTTCGGCGCCACCGCGAGCGGCGACACCTCGGGCAGCGGCGGGGCGACCGGGGCAGGCGGCGCCGGCACGGGCGGCCACGTGGGCCTCGACGCGGGATCGGGCGGCAGCGGCGGAGCGACGACCGGCACGGGCGGCAGCGGCGGCTGCACAGCGCCGACCAAGCTCTGCAACGGCCAGTGCGTGTCGCCCGGCATCGTGAACGGCTGCGGCCCCGCGGACTGCGGGCCGTGCAAGGCCTCGGGCGACAACTACCTGCCCGTCTGCGTCGGCGGTCAGTGCGAGAAGCAGTGCGCGCCGGGCTTCGGCGATTGCGACAACCACGACAACAACGGCTGCGAGACGCCCACCGGATCGGACGCGACCAACTGCGGGGCCTGCGGCGTCACGTGCGCCCAGGGCACGCTCTGCGTCGGCGGCGCGTGCACGGCGCCCTGCGCGCCGCCGACCGGCGAGTGCGACGGCAGCCCGCAGGTGATCTGCGAGACGGACCTGTCCACCGACGCCGCGAGCTGCGGCGCGTGCGGCCACTCGTGCCAGCTCCCGTTCGCGACCAGCAAGTGCGTGGGCGGCGCGTGCGTCGTCGACGTGTGCGCCCAGGGGCGCGGCGACTGCGACGGTGACCCGACCAACGGCTGCGAGGTGAAGACCACCAGCGATCCGCTCCACTGCGGCGCTTGCGCGCGGCCCTGCGGCGCCACGCACGTCGAGGCCGTCACGTGCTCTTCGGGGCTCTGCAAATCGACCTGCGCGCCCGGCTGGGGCAACTGCAACGTCCCGCTCGCGCCCAGCAACGACGACGGTTGCGAGGACGACGTCGCGTCGGTGGCCTCCTGCGGCGGCTGCGGCCTCGCGTGCGCGGCGGGCCTCGCGTGCGGCGCGGCCGGGTGCGGCTGCACCGACGCCCTCTCGTGCGGCCCGGGTGGCACGTGCGCGGCGGGCGTCTGCACCTGCAACGCAAAGGCGTGCGGCGCCGGCGAGACCTGCGCGGCGAACGGCGCCTGCCAGTGCGGCGCCGGCCCCAACTGCACCAACGGCAAGCGCTGCTGCGGCCTCTCGTGCGTCTCGCAGAACGACCCGAAGCACTGCGGCGGCTGCGGTCACGCCTGCGCGTTCGGCCTCGAATGCGTGAGCGGCGCCTGCCAGTGCACCGACGACAACCAGTGCGACGCGGGCGGCGGCGGCGCCTGCGTGGCGGGAAACTGCGTGTGCGGCGGCGGAGCCGCTTGCGCCGACGGGCTCCGGTGCCTGGCGAACGGGACGTGCGGATGACTCCGGGCGCCGCGATCGTGCGACGATCGGGAGTCCCCGCCGCGTTCGGGGTCGTATGATCGAGGAGCGCGAAGGCACCGTCATTCGAGGCAAGTACCGGCTCGAGCGCCTGATCGCCCGAGGCGGGATGGGCGCCGTGTGGGCCGCGCGCGACGAGCAGCTGCGCCGCCCCGTGGCCGTCAAGCTGATGTCCCCGCAGTTCGTCGACGTGCCGCTCGCGCGGTCCCGGTTCGAGCGCGAGGCCGTGGCCGCGGCCCAGCTCCAGACACCGCACGTCGTGCAGGTCTACGATCACGGCGTCGACGCCGGGTCGCCGTTCATCGTGATGGAGCTGCTCCACGGCGAGGACCTGTCCCAGCGGCTCAAGCACGTGCGGCGCTACTCGCTCGGCGAGGCGGCCGACCTGGCGACCCAGATGGCCCGGGGGCTCCGCAAGGCTCACGAGATCGGGATCGTGCACCGTGATCTGAAGCCGCCGAACGTCTACCTGGCAAAGGCGGATGATGGCGAGGTCGTGAAGATCCTGGACTTCGGCGTCGCCAAGGCGCTGGTCGACGGCGTCGACGGCGAGTCCACTACGACTGGCATGCTCGTGGGGTCGCCGCACTACATGAGCCCGGAGCAGGCCCGGGGGCTGCGCGACGTCGACCATCGCAGCGACCTCTGGTCGTTCGCCGTGATCCTCTATCGCGTCCTCAGCGGACACGCGCCCTTCCGCGGAGAGGCGACCGGCGACGTCATCGTCCGCATCTGCGCCGACCCGCTCCCTCGCTTGAGCGAGTGCGCCCCCGACTTGCCCGCCGAGCTCGATGCCTTCTTCGATCGGGCGCTCTGCCGCGATCCCGCCGGGCGGTTCCAGAGCGCGACCGACCTCGCGACGGCGTTCGCCGAGATCGCTTCGCGGCCGGGCGCGTCGGGACGCCGACAGAGCCTCCCGCCGCGGCGCCCGTCGAACACTCCGCCTCGCCCAGCGATCACGGCCCCGCCCCGCGTCGCGACCGCCGTGCCCCGCCCCGCCCCGCTGCCGATGCCGATGCCGCGCGTTGCGCCGACGGGCCATTCGTCACCGCCCGAGGCCGCGACGTTGGCGACCCCGCGGCCCACGCCGGTCGGGTCGGTGGTCACGGCCCGCGCGGCCGTCCCCGCCCCGGCGGCCGATGCTGCCGTCGAGTCGTCTTCCCCCCCGGCCGAGCCCGAGGCCGACGTCGCGCCGCCGTCTCGCCCCGCTCCGCCGGAGCTCGCGCAGGACACCGTCACGTTCGCGCTCCGTCCGATGCCGACCGCGGTCGACGCGCCGTCCGCGGACCATCCCGAACCGCCGAGCTCCCCGTCGTGGCCCACGCCGGGGCCCGCGTCGACGACCGGGGCCACCGTCCTCGCGGCTTCGCCCCCGAGCGCGGAGCCGGTCTCCGATCCGTTCGCGGTCGACGGATCCGAGGCGCCTGCCGACGCGATCGACGAATTCGAGGAAACCGACGCGACCGACGCGACCGACGCGACCGACGAGCCGGTGGGGCCGCGGCCTCGGCGTCGCATCCCCGTGGTCGCGGTCGCCGTGGTCGCGATCGTGATCGGCGGCCTCGCCGCCGTGATGGCCCTCGGTCGCGGCCCCGAGGCGCGCAGCGGCGCCGGCCCTTCCGCCTCGCCCCCGACGTCGGCAGCCGCGCCCGCGCCGACCGCAGCCCCCGGTCCCGCGCCGACGGTGGCCAGCAGCGCGGCCGGCGCCCTGCCCTCGGCCTCGGTCCGCGCGGTCGCCCCCGAAGCGTCGGCCTCCGCGGCCCGCGCCTCGACGAGCTCCAAGCCCCGCGTCCCGCCCGCGGCGACGCCGCCTCGCGCCGCGCCCCGGCAGCCCGACTGGGGGTACTGACCCGATCGCGCCGCGCGGCCTGTCGCCCGCTTCACGGCTGGCGTTCCAAGGGCGCCCGCACTACGCCCCGCGGATGCCCGTCCTGCCCGAGGCGTTCACGGTCGCTGTCGCGCGCGACTTCCCGGCCGATTTCCTCTCGACCGACCCGTCCGACCTCGCGACGTACGGCCGCGACTGGACGAAGGTCGTGGACCCGGCGCCCTCGGCGATCGCCCTGCCCCGCAGCACAGGCGAGGTGTCGCGCCTCGTTCGACTCTGCGCGCGGCACGGCGTGCCGATGGTCCCCTCGGGCGGTCGCACCGGGCTCGCGGGCGGCGCGGTCGCGGCAAAGGGCGAGCTGGTCGTCTCGCTCGATCGCATGCGACGCCTGGACCCGGTCGACGTGGTCGGCGCCACCGTGCGCGTCGAGGCCGGAGCCGTCACGGAGGCCGTGCACCAGCACGCGGCGCAGCACGGGCTCACGTGGCCGGTCGACTTCGCGTCGAAGGGGTCGAGCCAGGTCGGCGGCAACCTCGCGACGAACGCGGGCGGGGTGAAGGTCATCCGCTACGGCCTGACGCGCAACTGGGTGCTCGGGGTCGAGGTCGTGATCGCGAACGGTGACGTGCTCGCGATCGGCGGCGCGCTCGAGAAGAACAACACCGGGATCGATCTGCGCCAGCTCTTCATCGGCAGCGAGGGCACGCTCGGCATCATCACGGCCGCGACGCTCAAGCTCACCCGCCTGCCCGGCAAGCTCGACGTGCTGCTGTTCGCCGTGAAGGACCTCGCGGGCGTGATCGCGCTCTTCCGCGCCGCGCGGCGGGGGCCGTTCGTGCTGATGGCGTACGAGTTCTTCACCGAGCGGTGCCTCGCGCGCGTGCGCCGCCACCGAACGATCGTCACGCCGCTCGCCGATCCGTCGGACTTCTACGTGCTGATCGAGGTCGAGCGCGCCGACGCCGAGTCGCTCGAGGCGTGGGTCGCGTCGGTCTTCGAGGACGGCCTCGTCACCGACGGCACGCTGGCGCAGCACGGCACGCAGGCCGCCGAGCTCTGGACGCTGCGCGAGGGCATCAGCGAGAGCCTCACGGCCACGGGCATGCCGCACAAGAACGACATCGCGCTGCCGATCGCGGGCCTCGAGGCCTTCTGTGACGAGCTCGATCGCTTCTTCGAGGAGCGCTGGCCGGGCTGGGAGATCGCGCTCTTCGGCCACCTCGGCGACGGCAACCTCCACGTCAACGTGATGAAGCCCGACGCGATGGACCGCGCGGAGTTCGTGCAGAAGACGAAGGCCGCGGACCACGCGATCTTCGAGATCGTCAAGCGACACCACGGCTCGATCTCGGCCGAGCACGGCATCGGCTTGCTGAAGAAGGACTACCTCGGCTACTCGCGATCGCCCGAGGAGCTCGCGGTCATGCGCGCCGTGAAGCGCGCGCTCGACCCGGAGAACCTGATGAACCCGGGGAAGGTCCTCGACCCGTAGGTCAGTAGAGCACGCGGGTGCGGATGCTCGTCTCGAGGGCGCCAATCGCACGGCTGACCTCGGTCGAGACGTCGTGGTGCATGTCCACGATGAGATAGCCAATCTGCGCGTCGGTCGCGAGCACCTGACTGTCGATGTTGGCGTTGAGGTCGGACACGATCCGGTTCACGTCGCGGAGCACGCCGGGCACGTTGCGGTGGACGTTGAGGATGCGGTGGCCGTCCTTCTGCGGCGGCAGCTCGACCTCGGGGAAGTTCACCGCGCCGGTGGTCGCGCCGGTCGTCACGAACTTCGCGAGCTTGTAGCCGACCTCGCGGCCGATCGCCTCCTGCGCCTCCTCGGTGGACCCGCCGATGTGCGGGGTGAGCAGCACGTTGGGCAGGCCCGCGAGATCGGTGCGGAAGCCGTCGGAGTTGCCCTCGGGCTCCTCGGGGTAGACGTCGATCGCGGCGCCGCCGAGGTGCCCCTTGGCGAGCGCGGCGGCCAGCGCCGGGATGGTGACGACGGAGCCGCGGGCCGCGTTGAGCAGGTAGCTCCCCGGCCGCATCGCCGCGAGCTCCTCGGCGCCGACGAGGTCGCGCGTCTCGGGCGTCGCGGGCACGTGCAGCGAGACGAAGTGCGCCGTCTCGAGCAGCTCGCGCAGCGTCGAGAGCGCGCGGTTGTTGCCCATCGGGAGCTTGGGGACGATGTCGTGGAAGACGACGCGCATGCCCATCGCCTCGGCCAGGACGCCGAGCTGCTGGCCGATGTGCCCGTAGCCGACGATGCCGAGCGTCTTGCCGCGCACCTCGAAGCAGCCCCCGGACACCTTGCGCCACGCCCCCGCGTGCACCTCGCGCGAGCGGTCGCCGAGCTGCCGGGCGAGCACGACCATCTCGCCGATGATGAGCTCGGCCACCGATCGGGTGTTGCTGAACGGCGCGTTGAACACCGGGATACCGAGGCGGTTGGCGGCGACGAGGTCGACCTGGTTCGTCCCGATGCAGAAGCAGCCGACCGCGAGGAGATCCTTCGCGGCGGCGAGCACGCGCTCGGTGACCTGCGTCTTGCTGCGGATGCCGAGCAGGTGCACGCCTTCGAGCGCGCGGACGAGCTCGTCGTCCTTGAGCGCGCCGCTCTTGCGCTCGATGCGGACGGCTCGGTCCGCGAAGATGTCGTCGGCGCTCGAGTGCACGGCCTCGAGCAGGAGCACGTTGAAGGGCACCCCGGAGGGCTGGGACGGCATGCGCGCGTGGGTCGGGGTCGTCATCGAGCCCACCTTCTAGCCCGCGCGGGCGCTCGGCTCCACTTCGGAGCCGCGGAGGGCGTCGATTCGGCCTTGGTGCGGGGCTCGCTCCGCGGCGTACGATGCCGCCCCGTGGGTCCCGCCGAACGATCCGCTCCCGCCGACCCGGCCGGCGAGGCCCGGCGCGACACGATCGTGGACCTCGAGGTCGCGGCGGATGCGCACCTCGATCCGCGGGCCACCCGCGACGCGACGCTCGACGCCTGCGCGGACACGAACCTCGCTCGCTTCGGCGCGCTCGGCTGGCTCGCCATCTTCACGCACGCCGCCACGGCGCTCGCCTTCCTCTTCGTGCGCGCGGACGGAGGCGGAGCACCGCACGACGTCCTGAAGCGATGGCGCCAGGAGATCGTCCTCGCGCACGTCGGCATGGGCCTCGCTGTCGCCGCCCTCGTGCTGGCGACGAACCTCGGGCGGCGGTGGTTCGCGCGCGGGCGACGCGGCCTGTGGCTCGGCGCCGCGGTGGTCGCCGGCTACGTGGGCTTCGGCGCGGCGCTCACCGTCATCGACCAGAAGGTGACCCCCGCCGTCACGCCGTTCATCGTCCTCGCGCTCGCGACGGCGTTCATCTTCCGCGTGCCGCCCGCCGTCACGCTGCCCACGTACGCGGTCGCCAGCGCCGGGCTCCTCGTCGCGCTCGGCCTCACCGGGTCGTCGGCCGCGGTCCGGCTCTCCGAGGTCATCAACGCCGTCGCGATGGGCACCCTCGCGGCCGGCCTGCAGGTGCTGCTCTACCGCGGGCTCCGCGGCGAGGTCGTCCACCAGCACGCGCTGGCCGCGCAGCGGGATCGCCTGGAGCGCGCGTACGCCCAGGTGAAGGAGCTCGCGCGTCAGGCCGACGTCGCGAGCCGGGCCAAGAGCGAGTTCCTCGCGAACGTCAGCCACGAGTTTCGCACGCCGATGAACTCGATCATGGGGCTCTGTGACCTGCTCGCCGCGGAGGTGACGGGCGGGCGCAAGAAGGCGTGGGTGTCGTCGATGAAGGGGTCGGCGGTCGCGCTGCTGGGCGTGCTCGAGGACGTGCTCGACCTGTCGCGCGTCGAGGCGGGCCGCCTGCGCATCGAGCCGGTCGCGTGCGACCTCGCGCAGCTCGCGCGCGACGTCGCGGTCTCGTTCGAGCCCCGGATCGCAGCGAAATCGCTGCGTTTTGAGCTGGATCTGGACCCTGCCTTGCCCGAGCGCCTGCGGCTCGACGACGTGCGCGTGCGGCAGATCCTCGTGAACCTCGTCGGCAATGCGGTGAAGTTCACGGTGCGCGGAACGGTCACCTTGCGCGTGCGCGCCGCGCGCGCCGAGGGCGGGCGGTGGGACGTCGCGATCGAGGTGGCCGACACGGGGATCGGCGTCCCCGCCGAGGACCACGACCGCATCTTCGAGGCCTTCACGCAGCAGAGCGGCCAGACCAACCGGGCGTTCGGAGGCGCGGGCCTCGGCCTCAGCATCACGCGCCGCCTGGTCGAGCTGATGGGCGGGTCGATCCGGATCGACAGCGAGCCCGGGCACGGCGCGCGCTTCACGGTCACGCTGCCCTCGCAGGACGACGCCGGCCTGCCCGTGATCACGCGCGACGAGGAGGATGCGGCTCGAAACAGCGTCCCTGCGTCGTCCGCAGCCCCCCTCGCCCTGGCCGAGCCCGTCCGCGCGGGCCTCGCCGCCGAGCTCGCGCCGCTGCGCCACGAGGTCGCCCGGACCGGCAGCATCGACCTCGTGGAGGAGCTCGCCCGCAGGCTCCGCGACCGCGCCGCCGATCTCGGATCCGACGAGCTGCGCGAGCTGGGCGATCGGCTCGGCGAGGCCGCGGCCGCGTTCGATGTGGGCGCGATGGACCGGAACCTCGTATCGTTCGATCGGTTGCTCGGAACGGAGGGGGCGCCCCCTCCCGGAGGTCTCTCGTGAGCGAAGCCCACCCGGGGAGCGCCCAGCCGCTGGCGCTGGTCGTCGACGACGAGCCGAAGAACCTGCAGGTCGTCGGCGCGCTGCTCCGCAGCAAGGGCTTCCGCGTCGCCGTCGCGACCTCCGGGGCGCGCGCCCTCGAGCTCGCGGGCCAGGCCCTGCCCGACGTCATCCTGCTCGACGTCATGATGCCCGCGATGGACGGGTTCGAGACGTGCCGCAGGCTCAAGGCCGCCCCACGGACGTCGGGGATCCCGGTCCTCTTCCTGACCGCGCGCGCCGGCAGCGAGGACGCCGTCGAGGGCTTCCGCGTCGGCGGCGCCGACTACATCCGCAAGCCGTTCCAGGCCGAGGAGCTCGTGGCGCGTGTGCAGACCCACGCGCAGCTGCACCGGCTGCGGGGCCTGCTCACGATCTGCTCGGGGTGCCAGCGCATCCGCAACGAAGAGTCGATCTGGGAGCAGCTCGAGGTGTACGTCGAGAGGCGGGCACAGGTCAGCTTCAGCCACGGCCTGTGCCAGGACTGCCTCGACCGGCTCTACCCCGAGGAGGGTGCGTGACGCGCGCGCGGAGCGGCCGGCCGGTGCGGCGCCGCGCGCCCCTCGTGACCACGCGCCCCCCGCCGGTACGCGCGGCCTTGAACCCCTTGGCCCTCCGGCCCTATGGGCATTCGCATGCCGATCGATCCGGGGCGCCGCGCCGCTGACCCGATCCCCTCGATCGCGGAGGCGCGCCGATGAAGCCCGCGCTGCGCAACGCCCTCGGCACGGTCGCGGGCCTCGCCGTCGTCGCCGGCCTCGTGATCGGCGGCGCCCGGTGGGCGCGGTCGCAGCGCGCGCCGGATCTGCGCTTCGAGACCGCCGTCGTCGCGCGCGGTGACGTCGTCGCGAAGGTGACGGCCACCGGCACGCTGTCCGCGCTCGTCACCGTGCAGGTCGGCACGCAGGTCTCGGGGCGCATCTCGCAGCTCTTCGTCGACTACAACTCGACCGTGAAGAAGGGGCAGGTCCTCGCGAAGCTCGACCCGCAGATGCTCCTGGCGAACGTGGCTCAGGCGAGCGCGAACTACCTCGCGGCCAAGGGCAACCTCACGAAGGCCCGCGTGCAGGCGACCGAGGCCGAGCGCCAGCACGCCCGCACCAAGGCCCTCACGGAGCGCAAGCTCGTCGCCCAGGCCGACCTCGACACAGCGCAGGCGACCATGGACGTCGCGAAGGCGTCGATCGAGGCCGCCATCGGGTCGCTCGAGCAGTCGCGCGCGTCGCTCAACCAGGCGCAGATCAACCTCGCGTACACCACGATCGTCTCGCCCATCGACGGCATCGTGATCTCGCGGAGCGTCGACGTCGGCCAGACGGTCGCCGCCTCGCTGTCGGCGCCGACGCTCTTCCTCATCGCTCAGGACCTCACCAAGATGCAGGTCGACACGAGCGTCGCCGAGGCCGACGTGGGCAAGATGAAGGCGGGGATGAGCGCCACGTTCACCGTCGACGCGTACCCGACCGAGCGCTTCAAGGGCGTGATCCGGCAGATCCGCAACGCGCCGCAGACCGTGCAGAACGTGGTCACGTACGACGCGGTGATCGACGTCGAGAACCCGGATCAGAAGCTGAAGCCGGGGATGACCGCGAACGCGACGGTGGTGTACGCGGAGCGCGACGGCGCGGTCGTCGTCCCGAACGCGGCGCTGCGCTTCAAGCCGCCGGTCGAGCTGACCGACAAGCTCGACGCGGGCGCGGGCGCCTCCGGCAGCGCGGGGCCGGTCGGCGCGGACGCGGGGCAGGACGTCGCGGCCGGGGCGACCGCCGC
>CAIVJW010000077.1 GCA_903906315.1 uncultured delta proteobacterium
GTGACGCCGTGCGCGCAGAACGGCAAGGTGGACGCCGGGCCGGCGTACGACGTGGCCTATTGCTGCAAGGAGCCGCCGCCCGTGTGCGACCCGCAGACGCAGCCCTCGCCCCAGTGGGGCGTGAAGAACGGCCAGTGCCTGGGGTGCTGCGGGTGCATCGGCGGCACGAAGGCGTTCGACTCGCCGTGCGGCGCGCACGGCATGGCGGACGCGGGCGCAGCCTACGACGTCGCCTACTGCTGCAAGTGACCGGGGCGGGCCAGGCGCGCGGCGCGCTTCCATCGACGGCGCCTACCAGGTCGACATGCCCGAAGACGATTGACACTCTTCGCGAGGAGACCGATGAATAGGAGGTGCATCCTGATGCGCCCGCTCGCTTCGCTCTCGGGCCGAAATTTGCGCGTCGCCTTCGCGCACGACGCGGGGTCGCCGTCTCGATTGAGGGTCTCGCGCGTCGACGCGCTGCGCGCACCCGCGGCCGCGCCCGCAAAGAAGTCGAACGCGCCCACCGTGAGCGCGGAGATGACGTGCGTCGCGCGCGCGCGCAGTCGGCGCCCTCGAGCTCGTCCGACCGCGGACTGAGCCGGTCCGCCTCGTAGCGGCCCACGATGGTCATGGCCACGTTGAGCTCCCCGGCCTTGGCGAGCTTCGCCTCGAGCTTCAGCGCGGCGGAGGGCACGTTCGCATAGAGCTCGTCGACGTCCTTGATGGTGACGCGGTCCTCTTTGCGCTCGGTCCCAGTCGAGTCGAGCGAGCTCGGCGACGTCGTCCCGCCGGAATACCGCGCCGATCTCGTGCTCGTCCTCGAAGGCGCGGACGGCCGCCCCGCGCTCGCCATCGTGATCGAGGTCCAGCTCCGCGGCGACCCGCGCAAGCGCTTCACCTGGCCCGTGTACGTCGCGTCGCTGCGCGCGCGCTTCGAGTGCCCCGTCCTCCTGCTCGTCGTCGCCGTCGACCCCGACGTCGCCGCCTTCTGCGCAGAGCCCATCGCCCTCGGGCCGCTGGGCTTCGTCCTCCGCCCGACCGTCCTCGGCCCCGACGCCGTCCCCGTGGTCGACGACGCCCGCGAAGCCGCCGACGACCCCGAGCTCGCCGTCCTTTCCGCGCTCGCCCATGCCCACGGGCCCCGCGCCCGCGACGTCGCTCGCGCAGCCCTCGCCGCTGCGGCGAGCCTCGACGAGGAGCGGGCCGCGCTCTACGCTGACCTCGTGCTCGCGTCGCTGGGCGACGCGGCGCGCGCCGCCCTGGAGGAACTCATGCTGAACGGGAAGTACGAGCCCATGAGCGACTTCGCAAAGCACCACTTCGCGCGCGGCCGCGCCGACGGGGAGGCTCGCGGCCGCGCCGAGGGGGAAGCGCGCGGCGTCCTCGCCTTCCTCGACGCGCGCGGCCTCGCCGTCTCCGACGCCAACCGCGCGCGCATCCTCGGCTGCACCGACCTCGCCACGCTCGACCGCTGGGTGCGGCGCGCGGTCACCGTCTGCGCCGTCGACGAGCTCTTCGACTGACGCTCTCGGCCGGCGCGCGCCCAAGCCGCGCGCGCCCGGCCTCGTCCCTCGCTACTTCGCGCGGAAGTTCCGGATCGACCACTCGATCTGGGGCGCGAAGCGCTCGATCTGCGCGCGCGGGCCGCCCGCCTCGATCAGGAAGACGTGCGCGTCGTCGACGATCACGGCGAGGTGGTAGAGGTGCGGGTCCTTGCCCTCGTCGTGGCCGAAGCGCAGGAGCGTGCCCTCGAGGGCGCCGGCCTTCACCGCGCGCTTCTCCAGCAGCGCATAGCCCCCCGTCTCGCGCATCCGGTTCTCGAGCACGCGAGTCCAGAAGGCCAGATCGCCCTTGGGCTCGTTCTCGAAGGCGCGCACACCGATCACGGCGCCGTCGGGGGTCGCGGCGCGATACTCCTTCTTGCCATACCGGTCGCCGAGGTCGACGAACCCGGGCGGAGTGGCCGGGAGGAACGGGCGGCCGCAGCCGGCGAGGCCGACGGCGAGCAGGAGAGTCGTGAGAAGGGCAGTCGTGGTTCGCTTCATGGCGGTCCTCCTCACAGGCTCAGCAGGCGACCGAGGCCGAGCTGGTTGAGCCACGGGACGGGCAGGCGGAAGGTCGGCTTCTGGACGTCCTCGGTGTGGCGCGGCGAGAAGGTGACCGTGATGGTCGAGAACGTGGCCTTGTCGTGGAGGAACTTCATGCGGCCCTGGATGCGGTCGAGCTCGCCCGTCACGCGCTCGAGCTCGCGCTCGATGGCCACGGACTCCTCGACCTTCTGCGCCTTCTGCAGCAGCTGCTCGAGGCGATCGCGCACCGCGTGCAAGGTCTTGAGCCGCACCTCGAGGTCGCGGAACTCCTCGGTGACGTCCTCGGCGACCACGTTGCGGTGGAGCACGTCGCCGAAGCCCTCGATGCGCTGGACGGCCTCGTCGAAGCGCCTCGCGGGCACCCGGATCGTGATCGCGCGGTCGTCGCGTCGGGCGAGGTAGCCGCCGACCTGCTTGGCGAGGTCCTCGACCTTCGCGAGGCTCGGCCCGACGTCGTAGACGGCCAGGGTGAGGTCGGCCGTGTAGATGAGCATCGGCGCGCGCGGCGAGGCGACCTCGCCGGCCTGCTCGGCGCCGGAGGCGTCCTTGTCGGGGCCGGGAGCGCGCTTGGCGGGCATGCTCGTCGGCGTCGACGGCGTTCGCGACGGCTGCGCCGGGGCGGGCGGCGGAGGCGGCGCCGACATGCCGCCGGGCGCACCGTCGGACATGGGCTCGGGTGCGGCCTCGACCTTCGCGAAGGCGGGGCTCGGGGCCGCCATGGACCCCTGCGCGCACGCCGTCGACGCGCACGCGACGAGGAGGGCGACCATTCGAAGCAAGCGCACGTTCATCCCGTTCTCCTTGCCGGCCCGCGGCGCCGTCCCCGCAGCGCCAACGTCCGAACGGGCGTCACCTTACACCGAGACGGCGGCCCGCGGGCGGGCCGGGCGCGCGCCAAGGCCACCGAATCAAGGGCCCCGAGGGGGCTTCGGCGCTCCGACCGCGCGGCGCCAGTACGCGACCCCCGCGACGACGCCGACCGGCGCCGCCACCGCGAGGAGCGGCCCGAGGGCAGCCGGCCACGCGATCGCGGCCATCACCGCGGCGAACTGCGCGACGGTGGCGGCCTTGCCGGGCGCGCTCGCGGTGACCTCGCGGAGCTCGGCGCCGCGGTGGCGCCCGGTCGCGACCAGCCACGCGAGGAGCGGCGCCTCGCAGAGCTCGCGCGCGAGGAGCGCGGGCACGGCCCAGAGCGGCAGCGCGTGCCGCGCGAGGAGCGTCAGAACGACCGAGATCGCGAAGACCTTGTCGGCGAAGGGGTCGACGATCGCGCCGGTGAAGGTGACCTGACCGAGCCGCCGCGCGAGGCGGCCGTCGACGATGTCGCTCACCGCGGCCAGCGCCAGCACCCCCAGCGCGAGCGCCGGACGCGAGGACACGATCGGAAACGCGACCGCGAGCGGGAGCCGGATCAGGCTCACGAGGTTCGGCGGCAGCACGAGCTCCTCCAGCGAGAAGCCGCCGCGCGGCGCCGGACCGCTCCCCTCGACGGTCGCGCCGGTGGCCGGCCCCGGACGAGGGGCGAGCCACCGCCACCAACTCACGGCGCCCGCACGGTCATCACCGGCACCGGGCTGCGCCGGACGACCCGCTCGGCCACGCTGCCGAGGAACAGGTGCGACAGGCCCCTGCGCCCATGGGTGCCCATGACGATGAACCGAGCCCCCAGGTCCTTCGCCGCGTCGAGGATCTCGATGGCCGCGTCGCCCTCGCGCAGCATCGTGCGCAGGCCGCCCTGCGCCACGCCGAGCTGCTCGAGCGCGCGCCGCGCGGCCGCCATGACCTCGCTGTGGAAGCCCGGCAGGAGCCCGGGCTCGAGGCCCGGATAGGTGTACACGGGCAGCGAGTACACGTGCACGAGCACGACCTCGGCGCCGATGCGACCGGCGAGGTCCTTGGCGAGGTCGAGCGCCTTCACCGAGGCCTCCTCGAAGTCCGTCGGGACGACAATCACTCCGCCCTCGTTCGCCATGATCAGCTCCTTTCCTCGCCCACCCGTCAACGTGGTGCCGCGAGCGACCCGCGCAAGACCTCGTACGCGCAGGAAGCACCGCGGCCGAAAGCGACCTCAGCTGCGCTACGCTGCCGGACAGCGCCTACGCGCTTGTCCCGCCCGAATCGACCAGGTAGATAAGTTCCGCAAGGTCATGGCAGACACCTCCCGCCGCGACGTGCTCCAGCGGATCGGCGCCGCCGCCGCGGTCCTGGGCGGCGCTGCGGTCCTCGGGCGCGCGCGCTGGGACCAGGGGCACCCCTTCGGCGAGGGCACGCGCGACCGGCCGCAGACGCGCGATTTCCGCCTGAAATCAGGCCCCGGCGAGCTCCCCCAGCTCGCCGTCGCCACGAAGGACACGGACCCCGCGAGCCTCGTCCGCAAGGCCGTCGAGGCGCTCGGCGGGATGAAGCGCTTCGTCTCGCGCGGCGACGTCGTGGTGGTGAAGCCGAACATCGGCTGGGACCGGACGCCCATCCACGCCGCGAACACGAACCCGAAGGTCGTCGCCGAGGTCGTGCGCCTCGCCTTCGACGCGGGCGCCAAGCGCGTCGTCGTGACCGACGCATCCTGCAACGAGCCCAACCGGTGCTTCCAGCGGTCGGGCATCTGGAAGGCCGCCTACGACGTCGGCGGCGAGATCGTCCTGCCCGCCGAGCACCGCTTCCGCACCATGCGCCTGCGCGGCGAGGTGCTCGACGAGTGGCTCGTCTACACGCCGATCGTGAACGCCGACAAGGTCATCAACGTCCCGGTAGCCAAGCACCACAACCTCGCCAAGTACACGGCCGCGATGAAGAACTGGTACGGCACGCTCGGCGGCCGGCGCAACCGCCTGCACCAGAACATCGACGTCTCGATCGCCGATCTGGCGACCTTCATGCAGCCCACGCTCACCATCGTCGACGCCGTGCGCGTGCTGCTCCGCAACGGCCCTCAGGGCGGCAACATCGCCGACGCGAAGGACCTGCACACGGTGATCGCCACCACCGACCAGGTCGCCGCCGACGCCTACGGCTGCCGCCTCATCGGCCGCACGCCCGAGGAGATCCCGTACATCAAGCTGGCGCACGACCGCGGCCTCGGGACGATGTTCTGGCAGAACCTCCGCCTCGCCGAGGTGTGACGGTGGCCTCGTCCGAGCCCGCGCGCCCCGCCGGCAAGGCCGTCTCCGCGAACGATCTCGGCGGCGCCCTCGACAAGCTGCGCGCGATCCTGCCGAAGTCGAAGGCCCGCGCGGGTTCGGGGATCCCCGCGCGCAAGGTCATCCGCGCCCTGGTCTGGGCTCGGCGCTTCGCGCAGGCGGGCTTCCTCGGCGTCTTCCTCTGGTTCCTCTTCCAGACCGCCTTCCGGGGCACGTTCGCGTCCGCCGACACGCGCGTGCGCCTGCCGCTGCCGGTCGAGGGCTTCCTGCTCGCCGACCCGTTCGTCGGCGCCATGACCTTGCTCTCGACGCGCACCGTCTACCGCGGCCTGCTCTGGTCGCTCGTCACGATCGGCCTCACGGTGGTCTTCGGCCGCGTGTTCTGCGGCTGGATCTGCCCGTTCGGCACGATCCACCACGTCTTCGCGTGGATCTTCCCCTCGCGCTACGGCAAGGGCAGCAAGCGCGTCGAGTCGAACAAGACCTCGCCCCGGCAGCGGGTGAAGTACTACCTGCTCTATGCGTTCCTCGCGGCCGCCGCGGCCGGCAGCGCGGCGGGCGGCCTCCTCGACCCGATCTGCGTCGCCGTGCGCGCCATCGGCCTCGCGGTGATCCCGGCCGCGCAGTACGTGGCCGGCGTGGCCTCGTCCGGCGCCACGGCGACGGGCGTGCGCGCGCTCCAGAGCGGCGCCGACGCGACCGGTGACTTCCTCGCTCGCACCGTCTGGCAGTCGAAGCAGGTCTATTTCCACCAGACCTGGCTCGTCGGCCTCCTGTTCGTCGCGGTCCTGTTCCTGAACCGGTTCATCCCGCGATTCTGGTGCAGAGTCCTCTGCCCGCTCGGCGCGCTCCTCGGCGTGTTCGCGCGCTTCGCCCTCTTCGGCATGGAGAAGGACCACGCGAAGTGCACCGACTGCAACCTGTGCCTCGTGCACTGCCAGGGTGCCGACTCGCCGCAGGGCGGCGTGAAGCACCGGCAGGACGAGTGCCACATGTGCCTCAACTGCGAGGCCGCGTGCCCCGAGGACGTCATCAAGTTCCGCTTCCTCCCCGGCCGCGCGAGCACGGTCCGCACGCCCGACACCGCCCGCCGCACGGCCATCGCCACCGCCGCCGCCGGCGCCGCCATGATCCCGGCCGCGCGCATCGCCGACGTCCTCGACACGAACTACTCGAGCAAGGTCATCCGCCCGCCCGGTTCGGTCGAGGAGCGCGAGTTCCTCGAGCGTTGCATCCGCTGCGCCGAGTGCATGAAGGTCTGCCCCAATAACGCGCTCCACCCCGCGTTCTTCGAGGCCGGCGTCGAGGGGATCTGGACACCCATCCTCATCCCGCGCATCGGCTACTGCGAGCACTCGTGCGTGCTCTGCGGCCAGGTCTGCCCGACGGGCGCCATCCAGAAGATCACCGAAGAGCAGAAGCTCGGCGTCGGGATGAAGCCAGTCTCGATCGGCACCGCGTTCTACGACGTCGGCCGCTGTCTGCCCTGGTCGATGGCCACGCCGTGCATCGTCTGCGAGGAGTTCTGCCCGACCTCGCCCAAAGCCATCTGGGTCGAGGAAGCCACCGTCCCGAAGCGGCTGCCCATCGCCGGCCAGGACGGCAAGGAGCCGGAGATGACGACGGTGCACGTGCAGCGCCCGCACGTCGACCCCGCGCTCTGCATCGGCTGCGGCGCGTGCGAGAAGGTCTGCCCCGTGCAGGACCAGCCGGCCGTCTACGTGACGAACGTCGGCGAGACGCGCTCGAAGACCAACGTCATCCTGCTCGAGAACACGAAATACTCGGGGAGCTAGCCCGACCGCCAAACGCAGCGTCTTCGCCGATCGCCGCACGCGCTGCGGCCGAGGCCGCGCCCGATCGAGCGACGGACGCCGAGCGACAGGGGATTCGAGCGAAGCGCCTCGCAACCCGTGCGCGGCACGGCCTATGCCACTCCGCGAGCGGGGCAGTCCCCGCGACGGGCCGCGGGCAGGCGCACCACGGAGGCAGTCATGGACCGCATCGTGAAGCTCGGGGCGGGCGGGATCGCGATCGTCGCCGCGGCGGTCGTCGCGATCGGCTGCGCGCGGGCGCTGCCGGGCACGTATCTCGGGGAGGCCATCGAGTCCGGAACGCTCAAGCTCGCGGTTCCGGAGACCGGCCAGACGGCCACGAACGAGCGACCGCCGAAGGCGCTGCCCAAGGTCACCGTCACCGTCACGAAGCGGGGCGAGGGCGTCGGCGTTCGGTTCGGCGCGTGCGACCTCGAGGGCAAGCCGTCGGGGGCGGAGCGCGTCGTGCTGAGCGGCGACTGCCCGGTAACCTTCGCCGGCTTCGAGGGGCCGATGGCGATCTCGGGGACGGCGAGCCTCGTCGGAGACGCGATCGAGCTCTCGCTCAGCGGGCTCGCGAAGAACCCGACCACCGTCGCGACCTACACGTACTCGTACAAGGGCGCGCGGCAGGATTGACGCTGTCGCCTCGGTTCGCGGCCTCGCGGCGCCCCGCCCGCCGCCGCCGCGAACCAATCGCGGTCGCGCGGCTCGCGTCCGCGTCCGTGCGCCGCGAGCGCGCTATGCTGCGCCCCCATGGCCGTTGCGTACGCTTACGATGGAGTGCTCTACCTGGCCGTGACGCGCAGGTGCACGCTCGCCTGCACCTTCTGCCCGAAGATGCACGGTCGCTGGGTCGTCGCCGGCAACGACATGAGCCGCGACCCCGAGCCCACGATCGAGGAGCTGATCGAGGCCGCGCGGGCGGCCGGCCTCGCGGATCACCCCGACGTCGCGTTCGTGGGCCTCGGCGAGCCGACCCTGCGCCTCGACGTCGTCGTCGAGGTCGGGCGGCGCCTGCGCGCGGAAGGCCACCGCGTGCGCCTCGTCACGGACGGGCTCGCGTCGCTGCGATCGGGCGAGGATGTCACGCCGCGCCTCGAGGGCGCGGTCGACGAGGTGTCGGTCTCGCTCAACGCCGGTGACGGCGAGACCTACGCGCACATCTGCCCGAGCAAGTACGGATCAGACGCGCACGGCGCGGTGTGCGCGTTCCTGCGCGCGGCGAAGGACCACGTCCCGCGCGTCACGGCCAGCGTGATCGCGATGCCCGAGGTCGACCTCGAGGCCTGCCGCCACCTCGCCGACGAGCTCGGCGTCGAGCTGCGCGTGCGCCCCTACTTCGACCCGATCGGCGGCGAGCCGCACGGCCCGCCCTCGGCGCCCGCGTGAGCTTCAGCCGCGCGGGCGGGTGCGCATCGAGTCGGCCGCCATGCGCAGCAACGTGTGCACGAACGCGTCCTCGACCGGCATCGTGAACGCGACGTCGGCGCCCTGCGGCTGGATCTGCGGCGTCGGGACGGCCCCCCAGCCCCACGACGTGAACAGGCTGAGCATCTGGGTCATCCTCTGCAGGTCGCGCATGACCGGCGCGGCCCGGCCCGCCGCGTCCGCGTCCGCGTAGCTCAGCGTCCCCGCGACGTTCATGCCCGGCGGCTGGAAGTTGCCGATCACGCGCACCAGCTTGAGCCCGACCAGGAACGGCACCTGGCGCGCGGTCGCGTCCGCCACCGCCTGCGTTCCGAGGTCGCCGGCCACCGTGAACGCGGCCCCCGGCGACTTGCCGAGGTCCACCATCCACGCCGGCACGGAGCGCTCGAGCTTGCCGAAGCGCAGCCGATCGAGCGCGCGCCGGATGCCCGTCTCGTTGCCCGAGAGCACGGTGTGGCCCGTGAGGACGGTGAAGCCGAGGTTGCCGACCGTGTAGAGATCCGACTCGGCGTAGCGCGATCGAACCATCGGCGCGCCGGCGATGGTGACCGCGCGCGACGCCGCCGCGCGCTGGATCGCGTCGACGTCGAAGTTGCCCTGCACGACGACGCAGAAGTCCGCGCCCTGCATGGCGTAGGCGCCGCCGAGGACGCGCTGAACGTCGCGCGAGGCGACGAAGCCCGACTCCGCGCCGAGCGGGAGCACGGTCGCGATGAGCCCGCTCAGGTCGCCGCCATACGACGACTGGAAGATGGACGGACCGTCGAGCGTGCCGAAGACGACGATGCCGCCCGGCAGCAGGGCCACCGGGTCGCGGTCGATCTCGGTCGGGTCGACCTTCTTGCCGCCGATGAGCACGGCCTGGTCGGCGCCCGAGCACCCCTCCCCGGCGAGGGCCGTCCCGGCGAGCGCGAACGCCGCGGCGAGGCGGCGAACGTGGCGGAGGATCGCGCGTCGCATGGGGGCGATCAGCGCCGCGGCAGGCTCGCCGGATCCGGCGGAGCCTCCTCGGGGACCTCGAGCGGGAACGACCCGATGATCTTCAGCATCTTGGCGGACCGCTTGACGTCGTCGAGCGCGGAGACGAGCGCCCGGTCGGTCATGTGGCCGCTCACCTCGACGTAGAAGACGTACTCCCAGCCCTCCCCGGCCAGGGGCCTCGACTGGATGCGGCGGAGGTTGCAGCTCCTCTCCTTGAAGTGCTGCAAGAGGTCGTGGAGCGCGCCCGGGTGGTCGTGCACGCTGAAGACCAGCGCCGTGGCGTCTTGCCCGGAGCGGGGCGCCGGCAAGCGCGACACGACGGCGTAGCGGAGGCGGACCTCGCCGGCGTCACCGAGGTTCTCGCGCGCGACCCGCAGCTCGTTCGTCCCCACCGACCCCGTGGGCACGATCGCGGCGGTGCCGTGGTTCTCCGAGGCGAGCTCCCAGGCGAGGCGCGGCGATCGCACGTCGAGGATCGTGGCGCGCGGGTGGCTCGCCTCGAGGTAGTGCACGCAGGCCGCGCGGTCTTGCGGCGAGGCGTAGATCTTCTCGACGTCGGCCAGCTTGCCGGTGTGGTTCATCAGGACGAGCGTCTGGCTGACCTCGCGCTCGCCCACGACCTTCAGCTCGGCGGCCGCGATGGCGAGGATCGTCGGGAAGATGGGGCCGTCCTCGAGCGACTCGTAGGGCACGATCCCGAACTCGGCCCGCGACCGTGCGACCTCGTCGATCGCTTGCGCGGTGCTGTCGGCCCGCACGAGCTCGGCCCCGAGCCCGAAGTGCGCGCGCGCCGCCGCCCAGCCGAACCCGCCCTCCGCGCCCAGGTAGACGACGCGAGGCGTGACCTCGGAGAGCCGGCAGCCGCCGTCGATGGCCGTGAAGATCGGCCGCACGGCCGAGGCGGGGAACGGCGACGTCACGGCCTTCTCGAGGGCGACCAGGTGCGCGCCGGCGGCGGTCGGCGCGTAGCGCGCCGTCCCCTTTCGCAGCTTGATGAGGTCCTGGGCGACGAGCGCGCGACGCTCGATGGTCCGCAGGATCTCCAGGTCGATCTCGGAGAGCTTGTGCTCGAGCTGATCGAGCCGCTTTTTCTCGTCCATCGCAGGCAACCCTAGCACCGCCCGGGCGACGAGTTCCACCCGAGGGGGCAGGCGCCCCCTCGCCGTCGGGTCACGAGCTGCCGGAGTCGCCCTTGGTCGGCGTCGACCCGCTGCTCGGCGTCGACCCGCTGCTCGGCGTCGACCCGCCGCTCGGCGTCGACCCGCCGCCGCTCGGCGTCGACCCGCCGCTCGGCGACGACCCGCCGCTCGATGACGACCCACCACCGGGCGAGCTCGAGCCGCCCTCGCTCTTGCCGCCCTTGTTCGAGGTCGAGCTGTAGAGGTCCGAGAACCAACCCCCGCCCTTCAGGATGAACCCGGCTCCGCGCGAGATCTGACGACGGGCCGTCGCCGCGTGGCAGCTCGGGCACTCGGTCAACGCGGCGTCCTTGATGGACTGCTCGAACTCCCATTCGTGCGCGCAAGAGGTGCAGGCGTATTCGTACGTGGGCATTGGAACTCCTTGAAACCAGAAGAGGAATATGGCCACGCCGGCCACCCGTCAAGGTGGCTGCCGGGGCCCCTGGCGGTTTCGCGAAGGTCAAGTCTTGTGACCCGGGCGGGGCGCGTGTAGCCCTGGAGGGTGCCGAGCGTGACGGTACGTGCCATGCGGTGACCATATATCGGGCTCGCGAGAGCCTGCCCGGTCGGCGGAGGCCTCGAAGGCTCCCTGACAGCCCCACCTCCTGCGCCCCGAAGGGGCACGGCAAGCGGGTTCGAGGACAGCACGGATGCGCATCAAGAAGCTCGAGATCACCGGGTTCAAGTCCTTCGTCGACCGCACCATCGTGCATTTCGACGAGGACGTGGTCGGCATCGTCGGCCCGAACGGGTGCGGCAAGTCGAACATCGTCGACTCGATCCGCTGGGCCATGGGCGAGCAGTCCGCGAAGCACCTGCGCGGCCGGGCGATGACCGACGTCATCTTCAACGGCTCGGAGCACCGCGGTCCGCACGGCCTGGCGGAGGTCACGATGACCTTCGACAACAGCGACCCGGAGGCCGCCGCGGCGCTGCCGCTCGAGTACAAGGAGTACGCCGAGATCGCCGTCACGCGCCGCCTCTTCCGCGACGGGACGAGCGAGTACCTCATCAACAAGACGCAGGTCCGCCTCAAGGACGTGACCGACCTCTTCCTCGGCACCGGCGTCGGCACGAAGGCGTACTCGATCATCGAGCAGGGCAAGATCGGCCTCATCGTCTCGGCGCGCCCCGAGGACCGGCGGATGCTCATCGAGGAGGCCGCCGGCATCACGAAGTACAAGGCGCGGAAGAAGCAGGCCGAGCTGAAGATGGATCAGACGCGGCAGAACCTGCTCCGCGTCGGGGACATCGTCTCGGAGATCCAGCGCAACCTGGCCTCCCTCAAGCGCCAGGCGGCGAAGGCCGAGCGCTACGTTTCCTACCGGAACGAGCTCGAGGACCTGACGCTCCACGAGGCGTCGCACAAGCTGCTCGAGATCATCGTCGTCGCGCAGCACGAGGAGGGCGCTCGGGCCGTGCTCGCCGAGACGGAGCAGGCCGCGCGCGCCAAGCTCGACGCACAGGAGGCCGATCTCGGGGTCCTGCGCGTGACGTCGCACGAGGCCGAGGACGGCGCCGAGAAGGCGCAGAACGCCGCGTTCAAGGCCGACAACGAGGTGCGCACGCACGAGGCCGAGATGGCCCGGTCGCGCGACAAGCTGCGGCACCTCGACGAGCGCCGCGCCACGGCCGCGGGCGAGCAGATCGACCTCGTGCGGACGGTGACCGAGCTGCTCACGGAGCGGACGGGGCTCGAGGCCGAGCTCGCCGCGATCGAGGCCGAGGCGTCGGGCGAGAACGAGGTCGCGGTCGAGGAGCACGAGCGGCTCGAGGAGCTGCGCCAGGGCGAGCGCGAGGCCGACCAGGAGGCGCAGGGCCTGCGGTCGCGGGTGTCGCACGCGCAGGCGACCGTGGCCGCGGCCGAGGCGACGCTGGTGAGCTTCGATCGGCGGCTGACCGAGATGACGCAGCGCCGCGAGCGCCTCGAGGACGAGGCGGGGCGCCTGCAATACGAGTCCGAGGACCTCGAGGGTCGCCGCAGCGCGCTGGTCAAGCACACGGCGGAGCTCGCCGACGGCAAGCGCATGACGGCCGAGCAGCGCACCGCGCTCGAGCAGGAGATGCGCGAGCTCCGCGAGTCCGCGGTCGGCATCGACCGCTCCGTCGAGCACGCGAAGAACGAGCACAACCAGAAGCGCAGCCGGCTGCGCGCGCTCGAGGAGCTGCACGCGCGCCTCGAGGGCGTCGGGCAGGGCGTGAAGAGCCTGATCGCGACGAAGGACAAGTCGCTGCTCGGGCTCGTGGCCGATCGCATCGAGGCGCCGGCCGAGCTGACCGGGGCGTTCGCGGGGCTGCTCGGCGAGCGGCTCCAGTGGGTGGTCGCGACCGACTCGCACCGGGCCGTCGAGCTCCTGGCGCAGCTCGCGCAGGGCAAGCGCGGGCGCGCGACGATGCTCCCCGCGCGACCGCCGTACATCGCGGGCGCCTCCCCGCTGCCGCTGCGCGGCGAGGGCGTGATCGGGCCGCTGGTCGATCGGCTGTCGTTCGCAGCCGAGGACGAGGCGCTCGTGCGCTCGCTGGTCGGCGACGCGGTCGTCGTGACGACGCCGGCGGTCGCGATCCGCCTCGCGCAGGAGGGCGCCGGCCGCACGATCGTCGCGCTCGACGGCACCGTGGTCTACGCGGACGGGCGCGTGAGCGGCGGCTCGGGCGACGCGGTCGCGGCCGGGATGATCGAGCAGAAGCGCGAGATGCGCGAGCTGCACGACGTCGTCGCGAAGCGCGGCGAAGAGGTCACGCTGCTGCTCGAGAAGCAGCAGGGGATCCGGCTGCGCCTGACCGAGGTCGGGACGGCGGTCGACCGCGCGCGCAGCGAGGCCCACCAGGGGGAGCTCGCGCTGGTCACGGCGGAGAAGGACCTCCGCCGCGCGGAGGAGCAGCTCGCCGGGGTGCGCAAGCGCGAGGGCGTGGTCCGATCGGAGACCATCGAGCTGGCCGAGAAGCTCGCGCACGCGACCGACGAGCAGTCGGACGCGGAGCGCAAGCTCGAGGACGGGCGGTCTACGCGCGCGCAGTTCGGCGACGCGCTCGAGCGCGCCGAGGCGCTCGCGACCGAGTGGCGCGACCGCGTGGCGCGCCAGCAGTCGGTCGTGACCGATCGCAAGGTGCGCATGGCGCGCGTGCGCGAGCGCGCGAACGGCGTCCGATCGACGGTCGATCGCATGACGAAGTCGTGCGACGAGCTGCGCGGGCGCATCACGCGCCTCGACGAGGAGCAGACCGAGTGCGCGCGCGGCGCCGGACAGGCGGCGGCGAGCGTGATGCTGCACCGCGAGCACCTGAGCGACGCGGTGCGGACGGCGCTCGCGGCGCACGAGACGCTCGCGGCGGCGCGGCGCGCGCTCGACGAGGCGCGGCTCGCGCTCGCGACGCGCGAGGCCGACCTCCGCGGCCTGCGCACGGAGGTGGCCGAGGCCGGCGAGAAGCTCCGCAAGCACGAGATGGCGCTGCAGCGGCTCGCGATCGAGCGGCAGCACCTGATCGAGGGCGTGCGCGAGAAGTTCCGCGGCCTCGAGCTGCCGACCGTGGTCGGCACGTACCACAAGCGGGCGCCGGTCGACTCCAACCACCGGTCGCGCATCACCGAGCTCGCGGAGCTCCTCGACCGCATGGGGCCGGTCAACGTCGACGCCGTGCGCGAGCACGCGGAGGCGTCCGAGCGGCACACCTACTACTCGGAGCAGGTCGCGGACCTCGAGAGCGCGCTGAGCGATCTCGAGAAGGCCATCTCGCAGATGAATCGCGAGTCAAAGCGGCTGTTCCGGCAGACGTTCGAGGGCGTGAACCACCGCTTCAAGGCGCTCTTCCCGAAGATGTTCCGCGGAGGCACGGCCGAGCTCCGGCTCACGAACCCGGACGACATGCTCGAGACCGGCATCGAGATCCTCGCGCAGCCTCCCGGCAAGAAGCTCGGCAACATCGAGCTCATGAGCGGCGGCGAGAAGGCCCTCACCGCGGTCAGCCTCATCTTCGCCATCTTCCAGTACAAGCCGTCGCCGTTCTGCATCCTCGACGAGGTCGACGCCCCGCTCGACGAGGCGAACGTCGCCCGTTACAACGAGGCGATCCGCGGGATGACGAGCCACTCGCAGTTCATCCTCATCACGCACATCAAGCGGACGATGCAGTCGGTCGACGTGCTCTACGGCGTCACGATGCAGGAGCCCGGCGTGTCGAAGCTCGTCAGCGTCCGGGTCAACGAGAACGCGAAGCGCGCGGAGCGGCCGGCGCCCCAGGCGGCGGCAGCGGTCGCCTAGCCCACCCGAGCGATCGGCGGACGGCGCGCGATGGTGAGCCCGGCGCGAGCCCCGCGCTTCGAGCTGCGACGGGGCGATCTCGTCGGGCGGGGCGCGCCGGTCGCGCTGCTGCACGGGTTCCTGGGGCGGCCCGCGAGCTGGGACGCGGTGGTCGACGCGCTGCCGCGGCGCGGGCCGCTGGCCCTCGGCGAGCTCCCCGGGCACGGGCCCGATCCGATCGTCGCCGAGGGCGCGACGTTCGACGAGGTCGCCGACGCGCTGGTCGACGCGCTGCCGTTCGTCGATCCGACGTGGCTCGTGGGCTACTCGATGGGCGGTCGCCTCGCGCTCGCGATGGCGCTGCGGCGACCCGATCGCGTCCGCGGGGCCGTCCTCGTCGGCGCGAGCCCCGGGCTACCGTCCCCCGCCGACCGCGCCGCGCGAGCGAGCTGGGACGACGATCAGGCCGCGCGGATCGAGCGCGAGGGCCTCGCCCGGTTCGTCACGAGCTGGGAGGCCCTGCCCCTCTTCGCGAGCCAGGGCGCGCTCCCCGAGGAGACCTTGGCCCGGCAGCGCGCGCACCGCCTCGACCACGTCCCGGCCGCGCTCGCCTGGAGTCTGCGCACGCTCGGGCTGGGCCGGATGCCGCCCCTGTGGAGCGAGCTCGCCTCCGCGCGCACCGAGATCGTGATCGTCGCGGGATCACTCGACGCGAAGTTCTCCGCGCACGCGCGGGCGGTGGCGCGGACGACCGAACACGCGCGCGCCGTCCTCGCCGCGCAGGTCGGCCACAACGTCGGCCTCGAGGCGCCGTCGGCGCTGGCGCGCATCGTCGACGGCGCGATCGCACCGACGACGACGCGCTGAGGACAGGGATCAGACGTTGAAGCGGTAATTGACCACGTCGCCGTCGAGCATGACGTAGTCCTTGCCCTCGACGCGGATCTTGCCCTTCGACTTGAGCGCGGCCTCGGTGCCCTCGGCCTGCAGGTCCTCGGGGCGGTAGATCTCGGCGCGGATGAAGCCGCGCTCGATGTCGCTGTGCACCTTTCCAGCCGCCTTTCGCGCGCTGATCCCGCGGCGGATGGGCCACGCGCGGCACTCGTCGGCGCCGGCGGTGAGGAAGCTGATGAGGTCGAGCAGGCGGTACGCCTCGCGGACGAAGACGTTGCGCGCGGGCTCGCCGAGGCCGAGGCCCTCGAGGAAGTCCTTCTGCTCTTCGGGGGCGAGGGCCGCGATCTCGGCCTCGACCGCGCCGCAGATGGCGAGGGTCACGGTGTTCTTCTCGTGGCGGGTGACGCGGAGATCGGCGAACGCCGCGTCCGACCAGGCGGCCTCCGAGAGGTTGAAGACCGTGATCAGGGGGCGCATCGAGAGCAGCTGAATGCCGGGGCCGAGGGCCTTCACCTCGTCCTCGGTGAGATCGAGCGTGCGCAGGGCCTCACCCGACTCGAGGTGCGCGAGGCACTTGAGGTTGACGTCGAGCTCGGGCCCCTTCTTGTTCTCCTTCTTGAGGCGCTCGACGCGCTTCTCGACCGTGCCGAGGTCGAGCAGAAGGAGCTCGTCGTTGAACGCTCGCTCGTCGCGGCGCGGATCGGGGGGCGTGGACAGCGACGGGTTCTCGAAGCCGCGGACGACGTGCGCGAGGAGGTCGGCGTTGCGCATGTTCTGGAGCACGTTCGGCGGGAAGGCTCCGCCGGCCTTGCTGCCGCCGCCGACGTCGACGAACGTGACCTCGGCGTACGTCGTCTTCTTGGGCTTGAAGGCGCCGGCTAGGAAGTCGATGCGGGCGTCCGGGACCTTGATGTTGCCGAACGACACCTCGCGGTCGGCCTTGCCGCCGGGCGCGAGGGCCGTGAACACCGTCGTCTTCCCCGACCCCGGATAGCCACAGATTCCTACGTGCATGCGCGCCTATTTACCACGACGGCGCGCCGCCGCCGAGGGAGGAACGGCGACCGCGCCTGTCCAGGCCGCCGTTCGGGCTCCGTCGGAGCGTGGCCGTCGCCGCGCCCTCGTCACTCGCAGCGACGGAAGATCGCGCCCTCGACGAGGTCGCCGCCCGGGGGAGCCACACACTTCGACCCGGTCGGGCACACGCCGTCGGCGGTACAGTCGCGGCTGCACTTCTTCGCGTCGGTGCAATAGCCGAAGACGCAGTCCGCGCTCTTGGAGCACGCCGCGCCGACCTCGCCGGTTCCGACCGGCAGGCAGAGGCCAATCCGGCCATTGCCCACCCCGGCGAGCGCCGAGCAGGCGAGGCCGTAGGGGCACCCCCCCTGGTAGCGACACGTGTCGACGCAGGAGTCGCCGGCGGAGCCGGGGACCGAGACGTTGACCGGACACTGGATCGGCGGCGGGCTCGGCAGCGAGAAGGTCGCGAAGTTCATGTGCTGCGCGTCATTGCAGAGGCTGACGACCTGGCCGCCGTAACAGGCATACTCGGCCGGGGCGCCGCCGGGGAGCGGCCCCACGACGTCCTGGGGACGGCGGCAGAGGCCATCGCACGTCCACGGGCTCAGGCCCTTCGCTCGACGTGGGCAGTCGGCGGCGGTGTCGCAGGCGAGCGTGCAGCTCACGACGAGGATCGTGTCGTCGCACGCGGCGGGGACGACGCACTTCTTGTTCGCGCCGAGAGGCTGGCACGAGTCGGCCTCGGCCTCGGCCTTGATGCAGACCCGCTGGCCCCCGATGGGCATGCACCCATATCCATTGGGACAGTCCGAGCCGGATCCGCACGGGACGGTGCAGTACCCGGGCCCGGGGATGCAGGCGAAGTTGCACTGTGCGCCGGAGTTGCAGTTCTTGCCGACGTCGGCGGCGGCGCAGTACTGCGCGCCGTTGACGTCGAGGCACCGCGCGCCGGCCGGGCACTCGGAGTCGGTGGCGCACGGCAGAGAGCAGCGTGACGCGCCGTTGCGCTGAAAGGGCTCGCAGAGGAGCGGCGCGGCGCAGTCGGCGGCCTTCTGGCAGAGGTCGAGCTCCTTGCCGCCGACCGGGGGGGCGCCGCCCTGGCCCTGCCCGCCGGTGCTCGTCGTCGAGCTGCCGGACGAGGTCGTTCCGCCCGCGCCCGCCCCGCCGGCGTTCGCGCCGCCGACGCCCGTGCTGCCGCCCGTGCCCGCGCCCCCGACGCCCGCCCCGCCGGTGCCGGTCGACGTCCCGCCGCCGCTGCCGTCGTCGACGGCGCACTTGCCGATGACGCTGCACACGCGCGCGATCGGGCAGTCGAGCGCCGAGTCGACGCAGTCGTGCTTGCAGGTGCCGTTGTCGCAGTACTCGTTCACGCAGTCGCTGTTGAACTGGCACGGAGTCTTCGACGCGCAGCCGGCGGGCGCGCCGACGGCGGCCGCCGCGAAGGCGAGGAGGAGGACGATCGACGGCGCGGCGAGGCGAAGAAGGCGGGGCATGGCGAGCGCCGAGGCTATCACGAGGCCCACGGCGCCCGCCTCAGTGGAAGTCGCGCGAGGGCGCGACGAGCGGCTCGCCGCCGGGCAGATCGAGGCGTTCCATGCGCCGGACGAGGACGTGGACGACCTCTCCTTGGCGCTCGACGCGGCCGTGGACGAGGAGGATCTTGGCGTGGCGCGCGGTGACGTAGTGATCGTCGAAGACCTGCTTCTGCACGATGAGGTTGGCGACGCCGGTCTCGTCCTCGAGCGTGAAGAAG
Organism: uncultured delta proteobacterium; assembly: GCA_903906315.1. GTDB lineage: Bacteria > Myxococcota_A > Polyangia > Polyangiales > Polyangiaceae > CAIVJW01. Next base: position 18,525 of record CAIVJW010000077.1, read on the forward strand.
GTCACGCCGCTCGCGGTCACGGGGCGCTGCCGGCCGAGCACGAGGCCGGCCACGGCGACGCTCGCGCCGTCACGCAGACCGACGAGCTCCTTCGCGAGGCGCACGCGCGCGCCCCCCTTTCCTGCGAGGCGTGGGCGCACGTGCCGCATCGGGTGGTCGCGGAGCGACAGGCCGACGCGGCCGTAGTCGAGGACGAGCTGCTCGACCGGCCGCAGGGGCCGGAGCTTCGGATCGTCGCCGACCTCGAGCGGGACGCCCTCGAAGAGGCCGCCGAGGCGCGGGGCGCGCGCCTTCCACAGCGCGTCGCGGCGGCCGGGGACGAGCGCCGCTACCGCGCCGGCCTCGGCCAGCGCCTCGAGGTCGTCCTTCGCGAGGCTCGTCCGACGGACGAGGTCGTCCAGATGCGCGAAGGGCGCGGCCGCGCGGGCCTCCTCGAGGGAGCGCGCCGCCGCCCGCCCGAGGCCACGCACCTGCCGCAACCCGAGCCGCAGGGCGGACGGGTGCCGGTCCTCGCCGGGCTGCGCGCCCGTCATGTCGGCCGGCTCGAGCGTCGAGTCCCACGCACTGGCGACCACGCACACGGGGCGCACCTCGCCGCCGTGGGCCTGCAGATCGCGCACGAGGCTCGACGCGCTGTAGAAGCCCATCGGCTGCGCGTTGAGCAGGGAGCACGTGAACTCGACGGGATGGTGGACCTTGAGCCACGCCGACGCATAGACGAGCAAGGCGAAGCTCGCCGCGTGCGACTCCGGAAAGCCGTACTCGCCGAAGCCCTGGATCTGCTGGTAGAGCGCCTCGCCGAAGCGCGCGGCGATGCCGCGTTCGGCGAAGCCCGAGAGCAGGCGTTCGCGGTGCTGCTCGAGGCGGCCGTGCTTCTTCCAGGCCGCCATGTCGCGCCGGAGCTGGTCGGCCTCGCCCGCGGAGTAGCCCGCGCCGACCATGGCAATCTGCATGACCTGCTCCTGAAAGAGTGGCACTCCGAGGGTCCGTGACAGGATGGGCTCGAGGCACGGGTGCGGCGCGGTGGGCGCCTCCTCGCCCGTGCGCCGGCGGAGGTACGGGTGCACCATCCCGCCCTGGATCGGGCCGGGGCGGACGATCGCGACCTCGATGACCAGATCGTAGAACACCCTCGGCCGCAGGCGCGGCAGCATGGCCATCTGCGCGCGGCTCTCGATCTGAAAGACGCCCACCGTGTCGGCGTGGGAGATGGCCTCGTAGACGGCGGGGTCCTCGGCCGGGATGGCGGCGAGCGCGGCGATCGGGTCGAACGCACGACCCCCAGCCACCAAAGCCCCATTTTTAGCGATTTCCGGCGGACATGGTGAGTCGGAAAGGGCGTCTCTGCTCTCCTCCCCTCCCCCCGGAAATCGGGGGGAAGGGCCGGGGCCGGGGGGCGCCTCGTGGATCAGCGCCAGTGTCTTGCGGATGGCCGTCAGCATGCCGAGCGCGAGGACGTCGACCTTGAAGAAGCCGAGCGCGTCGAGGTCGTCCTTGTCCCAGGGGATGACCGTGCGACCCTCCATGCGCGCGGGCTCGACCGGCGCCACGTGATCCAGCGGGTCGGCCGAGAGGACGAAGCCGCCGACGTGGATGGAGAGGTGGCGCGGGAAGCCCTCGAGCGCGCCGGCGAGCAGGAGCACCTGACGGAGGCGGGCGTCCTTCGGGTCGAGGCCGGCCTCGGCGACGCGGCGCTCGGTGAGGTCGCCGAGGTCCCAGTGCGTGACGAGGCCGGAGAGCAGGCCGACCTGGTCCTCCGAGAGGCCGAAGACCCGGCCGACCTCGCGGACGGCGCTCTTGCCGCGATAAGCGATGATCTCGGACACCATGGCGGCGCGGTCGCGGCCGTAGGTCGCGTAGATCTCCTGGATGACCTCCTCGCGGCGCTCGTGCTCGAAGTCGACGTCGATGTCGGGGGGCTCGGCGCGCTCGGCCGAGAGGAAGCGCTCGAAGAGCAGGCTCGATCGCGCCGGGTCGACGGCGGTGATGCCGAGGACAAAGCAGACGGCGCTGTTGGCGGCGCTGCCGCGGCCCTGGCAGAGGATCCGGCGCCGGCGCGCCATGGCCACGATCTGCTGCACGCTGAGGAAGTACGCGGCGACGTCGAGGTGCGCGATGAGGGCGAGCTCCTTCTCTATTTGCGCGCGGACGGCGGGGGGCGTGCCGCCCGGGTAGCGATCGAGACATCCCTCCTCGACGAGCCGACGGAGGGCGTCGTCGGCCGTCTCGCCCTCGCGACAGAGGGTCTCGCTCGGGAAGCGATACCGAAGCTCGGCGAGGGAAAAGTGGCACTCTTCGGCGACCTCGACGGTGCGCGCGACCCACGCGGGGCGCTCGCGGAAGAGGGCGCGCATCTCGGAGGCCGATCGCAGCGTCGCCTCGGCGTTGGGCGAGAGCGCGGTGCCGGCGCGGTCGAGCGTGGTCCTGTGACGGATGCAGTGGAGGACGTCGGCGAGCGGCTTGCGACTGCCGTGGTGGTAGAGCGCGCGGGCGGTCGCGAGGGGGCGCAGGCCGAAGCGCGCCTCGATGGCGTCGGCGGCGGCGAGGCGCGCCGGGTCGTCGGGATCGAGGTGGCGCCACGCGGCGACGAAGGCGCGGTCGGCGAAGGCGTCGCGGAGGGCGCCGAGCACCTCGTCCGAACCGGGCGCGCGGTCCAGATCCGAGCGGTGGATCGGGCGGATGGCGACGAGGCCGCGCGAGGCGGCGGCGACGGCGGCGAGGCCGATGCCCGCGGAGCCCTTCTCGTGGCCCGCGTGGGCGGCCGTGAGCAGGCGGCAGAGGCTCGAGTAGCCCTCGTGGTCGGCCGCGACGAGCGCGACCGTGCCGGGGGCGCCCTCGAGCGTGAGCTCGGCGCCGACGAGCACGCGCTGGCCGGCGGTCTTGCCCTCGGCGTGCGCGCGCACGACGCCGTAGAGGCCGTCGCGGTCGCAGATCGCGAGCGCCGAGAGGTCGAGGTCCTTCGCGCGGCGGACGAGCTCGTCTGGGTGACTGGCGCCCTCGAGGAACGAGAAGCACGAGCGGCCGAGGAGCTCGGCGAAGCCGGGGGCTACTCCATCCATCCCTGAAGGACCCCCTCCCCCGTCGACCGGTCGACGAAGGCCCACGCCTCCCCGCACGCCGCGCCCTCCGCCCCGTTTGCGGCAGAAACGAGCCAGGCGCGGGCGTAGTCGCGCGACGTCGGCGAGGGCGTCCACCAGCCGACGCCGTCGAGGCGCAGCGCGAACTCGACCCGATCCAGGGTATAGAGCTGCCGGTCGACGTACCCGCCGGCGCCGCGCGAGAGCTTGCCAATCCCGACGCCGGCCGGGAGGATGCGAGTCGGCTCGATTGCCGCCAAAGAGAAAGAAGAAGCCCGGATGACAAGCGACGCAGATCGGACCGAATCGGCCCCCGCGATCTCTCCCACGGGGACGAGGCGGGAGCGCGCCTCGGGCTGGTGGGCGTCGACGACCTCGAGCACGCCCACGCGCTCGGCGCCGATCTCGGCGCTGAGCTCGGCGAGCAGGGCCGGCAGCGCGTCCGGGCTCACCGCCGTGCCGCGCGAGAGGTCGAGCTGAACGCGCCGCGCCTCGGTGATCTGCGGGATCGTGAGCGAGAGGCCGATGGCCGGCGCGGGCAGCTCGGCGCGCTCGAGCTTGGCCTTGAGCGCGCGGAGGAGATCGTTCGGGTCGGCGAGCGGCGCGGGCAGGTCGACCGACAGCGCGAGCTCGTCGGCGACGCCGCGCAGGCGCGCGATCGACCGGTCGAGCGAGATGGTCACCTCGAGGCGCGCGGCCGCCTCGCCCCGCGCCGAGAGCCGCGCGCCGAGCCGCGAGGTCATCGCGCGCAGCACGAAGATCAGCGACTCGGCGCCGAGGACGCCCTCCTCGAACGAGGTCGCCTCCTCGAGCACCCGCGGCGCGACCCAGGGCACGAGGGGCGCGGCGTCGCGCCCGGCCGCGAGATCGAGCGTGATCGCCCCCTGCGAGCCGAGGCGCGCGCCGAGGCTCGACCGGGGCAGGCGCGCGAGATCGCCGACCGTCACCACCCCGAGCCGCAGGAGAAAGGTCACCATCCCGGCGTCGATCGGCAGGCATTGCACGGGCAGGCCGGCCATCGCCCGCGCCCCCTCGCCCGCGGGCGCCACGGCCGGGCAGCCGGCGATCGCGCCGTGCCGCGCGAGGGCCTGCGCGATCCGGGGGCCGTCCGCGATCGCCGCGTGCACGCGGTGGCCGAGCGGCGCGAGGCGGGCGTCGAGCTCGGCGAGCAGGGCCTCCTCGCCGCCGACGAGGTGCGCGGCCCCGGTGACGTCGATCCACACCGTGTCGAAGGGCGCGCCTCCCGTGGGCGATCGGAGGCGCGCCGACTCGCGGAGCACGATCGCCGCCGTCGTGCCGAGCCCGAGCGCGATCTCGGCCACGCGCCCGAGGGCGGCGTCGATCTCGGCGTACGTCACGCGGTGCACCGTCAGGCGGCCGACGAGCGCCGCCGCCTCCGCGACGCGCTGCCCGGGCCGCACGCCGTGGCGACGCGCCTCGTCGTCGACCGCGTCGAGAATGGCCATCCCGGGCGCCTCCTCGGGACTGCCACTCTCGTCCGATGCGCGGTCGCCGGCGAGGGGCGCGAGGAGGACCCCGAACGGCCCTGTGACCGCGACGCGCTGCCGCACGAGCTCGCACGCGAGGGCGGGCAGCACGACGGAGACGATGCGGTGAGGAGGGCTATCCATGACGCGGAGAAGGAGAGTGGCGCCAGGGACGCCAAGGACGCCAAGAGCGCCAAGGAGAAGGGAGCTTGGGCGCCTTCGGCGCGAGGAGGACGAGGCGGAAGATCATCCAATCATCCGATCCCTTCCCTTGGCGTCCTTGGCGCTCGTTCCGGGGCCTCTTCTGGCGCTTTTCTGGTGCTGAAGGAGAGATCGACCGAAGAGAGCGCCCCCACGGCGAGGCTCACCGGCGGGGCGACGCGGCCACGGCGGTCCTTGGCCACCCGCAACGTGAGGCGATCCGCGCTCGGGCGATCGAGCTCGAGGCGCAGCGCGGTGGGCAAGGGCAAAGACCGGGGAGCCTGCTTGTCCGTGACGAGGATCACCGTCGTGTCGCTGCCCTCGACCGCGAGGGCGAGGCGGCGCACGACCGTCGACCAGCGGTCGAGCGATCGGCCGGCCGACGCCGAGCACCCGGGCACGCCGGCCGCGTCGACGACGACCACCGAGAACGCGCGGCTCGACGCGACGCGCACCGCCACGCGCGCGAGCGCCTCGATTGAGGGGCGCACGACGAGCAGGCGCCCGAGGTCGACGCGGGCGGCGAGCACGCCCGGCGCGAAGAGCGTCGCCCCCGGCTCGATCCACGCGCACCACGCGCCCGGGGTGGCCTCGTCCCCGCTGCGAAAGCGCGCCTCGGCCTGGGCCGCGGCGCAGGCGGCGAGCGCGAGCGACGTGGCGCGCGCGAGGCCGCGGGGCGAGGCGATCTCGACCACCGCGCCCCGCGGCAAACCTGCGTCCGGCAGGGCCGCGTCGACGGCCGCGAGCCCGAGCGGCAGGGCCCTGGCGCGGGCCTCCGAGGCGAGCGAGACCCCGAGGCGGACGGCGCGGTCGAGGGGGAGGGCTGCGAGGCTCATACTGAACATCCTATCAGCTGGCGACCTCCTCGCCAAATCCCGGGCGAACGCGGGCCATTTCCCGTCCCTCCCGTTCGCGGTCGGCGAACCGCCGAGCGAGCGGGCGCGAAAGGCGCGAGGTCCGACGGCGCGTGTCGATCGAGGAGCCTCGGTGTACCCTCCGCCCGTGCGCGCGATCCCGACCCTCGTCCTCGCCTCGTTCGCGCTCGCCGGCTGTCCTCGCGTGGCGCCCCCGACGTCCCCCGAGCGCGAGGTCGGCGAGCTCGCCCTGGACGAGCCCGAGCGCGAAGCTCCGTTCGACGACGACGAGCGCGTACAGTCGAGTGGCAAGCTCGGCGGCGTGTGGAGCGCGTGCTACCGCGGGCTGCGGCCCGAGGGCGAGCCGATCGCCTCGCTCGGGCGCCTCGCGGCCGCGTGCGCGAAGCCGACGGGGCTCGCCGCCGTCACGCCCGTGAAGATCGGCGAGACGCAGGGCGCCGACGATCCCGCCGATCGCTTCGCCTTTCGCGCCCGCGGCGGGCGCTGCTACCGGGTGTTCGCCGTGGGCGACGACGGCGTCGACGACCTCGACGTCGCGGTGCTCGACCCGGACGGCCGCCTCGCCGCCGCCGACGTGTCGCGCGATCGCTTCCCCGTCGTGCCGCCGCGCGGGCCGCTCTGCGCGCCGCGCGACACCGTCTACACGCTCGAGGTCGCCGTCGTGAAGGGCCGCGGCGCCTACGCGCTGCAGGTCTACGGCGACTGACCGCCTCAGAACCTCGCCACCGCGCCCAGCACGACCAGCGCCTGATCGCGCCCGCGATCCGGCGTCGCCGACGCGAGGAGCCGGGACAGGCCGAACACCGGCGTCGTCGATCGGTCGTAGCGCCCCTCGAGCTTGATCACGATCGCCTCGTGCGGGCGGCCTTCGAGCGTGAACGTGCCTTCGACGATCCGCTGCCCGTACGCCGAGACCGCGCCGCGCGGATCGCCGAAGACCTCGCCGCGCGCGGCGACCGAGAGGAACGGCAGCACGGCCGCGCGCGCGTAGCCCGCGACGCCGTACCAGCCCGCGGCCGAGGGCACGCCGGCCGCCGCGTCCTCGCCCGGCACGAGGGCGCGCGACGGCGAGCGATGATCGACGCCGACGTCCACGGCGGCCGCGAGCCGCAGCCAGCCCGTCGCCTTCACGACGGCGTGGAGGTCCGCGATCGCTCGGACCGAGGTGTCGTCGTTCGGCTGCTCCGGCCCCGCGAGCCCTGCGATCGCGACGATCAGCCGCTCGCCCTCGTAGGCGAGGCGCGCACCTACCGACTTCCCCCGGTTCACGTCGCCCACCGTCTGCCACCCATTGACGAGGTAGAGCCCGGCCGTGAACGCCGGCGCAACCTCGTATTCGAGCCGGACGCCGGTCTGGAAGTAGGGCGAATACTCGGCCATCCAGCTGCGCGTATACGACCAGTTGCCCTGCGAGGCGTAGCCCTCGAAGCCGAGGTGAGAGGGCATGATGCCGGCCTCGACGATCAGGCCGCGGCCAATCGGCACCTTGCCGGCGACCGTCGCGCGCTGCACGAGATTCCACGCGCCGGGGCCGAGGCCCGGGCCGACCGGCTCGGCCTCGTGCAGTATCGTCGCGCCGGATCCCACGTGGAGCGTGAGATTGAACCCCACCGGCGCCGGGTCGAGCGACACGCCGAGCGCGGCCTGGCCGAGGCCGATCTCGCCGGCCCGCTTCGCCGTCGTGCCCGTGCCGGGCAGGAAGCTCGCGCCATCGGCGGGGCGGTTCGCGTTGTACGCGGCGTACACGTCGACGTACCCGTGGGCCTCGACGCGCTTCCAGATCGGCACCTCGGGGGCGCCCCCGAACGGCGCGGCGGGCACGTCGGCCGAAGCCACCCCGGCGGCCGAAGCCATCGCGGCGACGGCGATCGCCGCGAGGCGAGCGCGGCGCCGAGCGCCTGCGGATCGACCGGACATCCCCCCTGAAGCGCGGCTCACCCGGACGGTCTACGCGGAGCGGCAGGCGGGCGGCAAGCGATCGCCGCATCGCGCCGCGCCGACGGCTCGGCGACGGCAGGAACGAGGCACACCTCCGTCCCGGTCGTGCTAGAGCGCGCGCCATGGACCGACGAGAGTGGCAGGTACGCTTCGCGGACAAGGTGACGACCGTCGAGCGCGCCATCCGCGCGATCCCGCGCGGCCGGCGCATCCTCATCGGATCGGGCGCGGCCGAGCCCGTCACGCTGGTCGAGGGGCTCATCAAGCACGGCCAGCACCTCGCCGACAACGAGATCGTCCATTTGCTCACGCTCGGGCCCGCTCCCTACGTCGCGCCCGGGCTCGAGGGCCGCTTTCGTCACACCGCGTTCTTCATCGGGCCGAACGTGCGGAGCGCCGTGCACGACGGGCGCGCGGACTTCATGCCCGTCTTCCTCTCGGACATCCCCGAGCTCTTCCGCACGCGCCGCGTGCGCATCGACGTCGCGCTCATCCAGGTGAGCCCGCCCGATCTGCACGGCTACGTGAGCCTCGGCGTCGCGGTCGACGTCATCCAGGCGGCCGTCGCCGCGGCCGATCTCGTGATCGCCGAGGTGAACCCGAACATGCCGCGCACGCACGGCGACTCGTTCATCCACGCCTCGCGCATCAGCCACATGGTGCACGTCGAGACCCCGCTGCTCGCGCTCACCCCCGAGCCGCTCGACGACGTCGACCGCGCGATCGGCGAGCACGTCGCGCACCTCGTGCCCGACGGCGCGACCCTCCAGACCGGCATCGGCAAGATCCCCGACGCCGTGCTCGCCGCGCTCTCGAACAAGCGCGATCTGGGCGTACACAGCGAGATGTTCTCCGACGGCGTGATGAAGCTCGTCGAGGCGGGCGTCATCAATGGGCGCAGAAAGACGCTCCTGCCGGGCAAGCTCGTCACGTCGTTCGTGATGGGATCGAAGGCGCTCTACGACTGGGTGGACGAGAACCCCGCGGTCGAGATGCGGCCGTCGAGCTTCACGAACGACCCGTTCACCATCGCGCGCAACGACCGCATGATCGCGATCAACTCGGCGCTCGCGGTCGACCTCACGGGCCAGGTCGCCGCCGACACGGTGCGCGGGCGGTTCTTCTCGGGCATCGGCGGGCAGGTCGACTTCATCCGGGGTGCGGCGCGCAGCCGCGGCGGCAAGCCGATCATCGCGATGCCGTCGACAGCCAAGGACGGCACGATCAGCCGCATCACGCCGGCGTTCGAGGCGGGCACGGGCGTCGTCACGAGCCGCGGCGACGTGCACTACGTCGTGACCGAGTACGGCGCCGCGGACCTCTGGGGCAGGAACGTGCGGCAGCGCGCGCTCGCGCTCATCGAGATCGCGCACCCGGACTTCCGCGCCGAGCTGCTCGCGGGCGCGAAGGAGCGCCGCTACGTCTTTCAGGATCAGATCGCCCCGCGCCAGCCCCATCCGTGGGAGGAGGAGCGCGCGGCGCAGCTGCCGGCCGGCGAGCACATGATCGTGCGCCCGGTGCGCATGACCGACGAGGAGCTCCTGCAGGACCTCTTCTACCGGCTCTCGAACGAGAGCACCTACAAGCGCTTCATGGGCCACAAGAAGGCGCACCCGCACCAGGAGATGGCCGAGCTCGTGAACCTCGACGCCGAGGACAGCGTGGGGGTCGTGGTCTGCTCCGACGACGAGGGGCGCCAGATCGTAGCAATGGCGCGCTACGACGTGGACCCCGCGACGAACCTCGCGGACATCGCCTTCGTCGTGCAGGACGAGTGGCACGGACGCGGCGTCGGCACGCTGTTGATGCGGTCGATGGCCGAGATCGCGCGGGCGCGCGGGCTCGACGGCTTCACGGCCGACGTGCTCGCCAGCAACAAGTCGATGATGATGGTCTTCCACCGGAGCGGACTCAAGGTGAACGCCGACCTCGAGGGCGGCGCCTACCACCTGGTCGCGCGCTTTCCCACGCTGAACCCGTCGGAGTGACGCGCGGCGCGCGGGCGCCCTCGAAGGGGCGCCTCCGTGCTAGACCCTCGCCGAAAAGGATTTGCAGCAACATCACGCGGGACTCGTGGGCCACCCGGAGCAGAAGCTCACCACGGAGGCACGGAGGCACGGAGGCACGGAGGCAGATCAAATCTGAACTCTGTGCCTCTGTGCCTCCGACGTGGGGGGCGCGGCTCTTCGACGGTCGCCAAGGCGGCAGCGCTTTTCGGCGAGGGCCGTGCTAGGTTCGACTGCGGACATGACGAACGAAGGCGTCCCGCTGCTCGTGGTCGACGACGACGACGATCTGCGGTCGCTCCTCGCCGAGGTGCTCGAGGACGACGGCTACGCGGTCACGACCGCGGCCGACGGCGCCGAGGCGCTCCGGATCCTGCGGTCGACCACGGCGCGCCCCCGCCTGGTGCTGCTCGACCTCGTCATGCCGCTGCTCGACGGCCGCGAGGTGTGCGACGCCATGCAGGCGGACGCCGACCTCCGCGACATCCCCGTCCTGCTGCTCACCGGCGATACCACCGGAGAAACGCTCGATCTCGGGCGCCGGACGGTCGGCCTCGTGCACAAGCCGATCGACCTCGACCGCCTGCTCGCGAGCGTCGACCGCGCCTGGCGAAGGTGAGCGCCCGATGACCGCGCGAGGCGAGCCTCCGACGCTCACGCTGACGGCCATAGGCGTCGTCCGGTCGCCGTTCGTCTCACGGGTGGACGCGCCCCGGCAGCCGGCCGCGACGGAGGGCGCGCGCGGCGAGATCGTCCTCTACCCGGGGCGAAACCTCGAGCACGCCGTCTTGGATCTCTCCGAGTGGAGCATGATCTGGGTGCTCTTCTGGTTTCACCTGAACCCGGGGTGGCGGCCCAAGGTGCTCCCGCCACGCAGCGAGGGGCGGCGCCGCGGCGTCCTGTCGACTCGCTCGCCGCACCGGCCGAACCCGATCGGCCTCTCCGCGCTGCGGCTCGAGGAGGTCCGCGGACTGACGCTCTTCGTGCGCGACCTCGACCTGCTCGACGGCACGCCGGTGATCGACGTGAAGCCCTACGTCCCGTACACCGACGCGCACCCGGACGCCCGGTCGGGCTGGCTCGAGTCGCTGTCGGCCCCGGCCGACCCCGCGCCCGCGTGGGAGGTCGTCTACGCGGCGCGCGCGCGGGCCGAGCTCGACTGGCTGCGTGACGGCCACTCGGTCGATCTCGAGACGCCCGTGACGCGCACGCTGTCGCTCGGCCCGCAGCCCCACCCCTACCGCCGCATCCGGCCCGACGGCGACGGCTTCCGGCTCGCAGTGAAGGACTTTCGCGTGCGGTTCCGCGTCGACGGGCGGCGCGTCGACGTCCTGGGGATCACCACCGGGTATCGCGCGTCGGAGCTCGCGACGCGCGCAGGACCGGATCTCGACCTGCACCGGGCGTTCGTCGCGCGTTTCGCGGGCGGATGACGGCGACGCCGGAGCGCCGGCGTCCCCTCACCGCTTGGTCGAGCTCGCCGCCCCGGACGGCCGCCGCCCGAGCCCCTCGCGCCGCTTCGGCCGCGCCGCCTCCTCGCGCACCGCCTCCGGATCCATGCCAATCGCGATCCGGAATCGCCCCGGCTTCGGCCGCGCCGGCGGGATCGTCGCCGCCAGCGCCTCGTAGTCCGCGCGGCGCACCGAGCGCCGCACGCGCACGAGCTCGTGCCAGATCGCGGCCTCGTGCTCGGCGGCGTCGGCGCTCACGGCGACGACGTCGTACCGGGACCGGACGAGGCGCGGCTTGGCGCCCGGCACGCGCGGCGCCGGCGTCGCGCCGAGGCGCCGGAAGACGTCCTTTCCGTGGCGCACGTACCAGAGCATCGTGTGCGCGGTCGAGAGCGCTCCAGCCCACGGATACCGGTGCAGGCGCCAGCGACTCGCCAGCTCGCCGACGGCCGCCTCGAGGCGGTCCTCGTCGGCGGCGCGGCGAGAGCGGCGTCGCTCGGTGTAAAAGAGGCCCGTCGCGAGCTCGTCGCCGTCGACGCGATAGACCTCCTCGATGCCGAAATCCCCCGGTCGCTGCGCGACGAGCGAGCCGTGCGTCAGATCGAAGCGACCGAGGATGAAGAGCGACAGATCGTCGGCGAGGCCGTCGACGAAGCGCACCGTCTCGAGGGCCTCGCGCACCGTCTCGGTTGGAAAGTCGGAAAAGCACATGGCCTCGACCGCGACGCCGGCGGCCGAGAGGTTCTGGATCGCCGTGCGCACGTCCTCCGCCGGGATGCCCTTGTCGATGAGCGAGAGCACGCGCCGCGACGCCGACTCGACGCCGAGCGACGCGGAGAGCGCCCCGCCGGCCACGAGCTCCTCGCAGCGCTCCTTGGTCAGCGATCGCTCGGGGCGCATGTCCGTGCCCCAGCGGAGATCGAGGCCGCGCGCGCGGATGCCCCGGGCGATCGCGCTCGCGATGCGCGGGGAGAAGACGTCCTGAGAGAGGTAGACCACGCGCGACCCGTGCCGGCGCGACAGGGCCTCGAGGTGCGTGAGGACGGTGTCGACGGGGCGCTCGCGGTAGCGGGCCGTGCCGACCTCGGCGAGACCGTAGTGGCAGAAGGTGCAGACTCCCCAGTAGCAGCCGCGCGTCGGGTCGTAGGGAAGCACGAGCTCGGGGGCGAGGTAGCGGTCGAGCGGCAGACCGTCGAAGTCCGGCGACGGCAAGATCGAGAGGTCTTCGATGGTCGTGCCGCGGAGCACGCGGCCGCCCGCGCAAGGGTCGTCGCCGCGCTCGAGGGTGCGCACGAGATCGAGCAGCGCGTGCTCGCCCTCGTAGATCACCGCGGAGTGGAAGGGTCCAATCGCGCGCTCGAGGGCGTCGCCCGAGAGGCGCACGAGGATCTGCGTCAGCGCCGGCCCGCCGACGGTGACGTGCACGCCCGGCAGGCGCGAGCGCAGCAGGTGCGCGAGCGAATAGGCCGGCTGCACCTGGCCCGGGAATGCGACCGAGATGCCGACGAGGCCTACGCCCTCGGCCCGCAGGCGCTCGGCGAGCGCCTCGAAGTAGGCGTGGAACGGGTTGCGATCCGGGGCGGCGTCGCGCTCGATCTCGTCGGCCGTGAGCAGCGAGAACGGCGTCCGGTACCCGACGAAGTCGACGGCGAGCGGCGCGTGCGCGGCGCTTACGAGGCGCTGCGCGGCCTCCACGGTCGCGACGGCGGACTCGTACTCCGCAGGATCGTAGAAGCGCTCGCCCGATCGGTCGCGCAGCACGGCGAGGGCCCCCGCGATCGCGGCCGGCACGTAGGCCGCCTCGGCGCGCGCGCCGAAGAGCGCCGCGTGGAGGAGCGCGTCCTGATGCGAGAGGCGCGGCTTGGCCTCGAGATCGGCGATCCTCGCGAGCACGCGATCACCGAGCCCGCGGAGCACGTCCTCGCGCAGCACGTGCTCCCAGGCCTCGAGGTTCGCGTCGATCGGCAGGACCCGGACCTCGTGCTGGCGGAGCCACGCGGCGAGCGTCGGCAAGGAGAGGTACGGCGCGGTCGGGTCGGCGCTCGGCGGGAAGACGAGAGCGACCTTGACGCTCCGCGCGGAGGCGGCGGGAAGCGACCCCACGGCTAGCTCGCGTGGACGCCGGAGGGGCAGGCGACGCCGGTCCCGCCGAGGCCGCAGTAGCCGCTCGGGTTCTTGGCGAGGTACTGCTGGTGGTACTCCTCGGCGTAGTAGAACGTCGGCGCCGGGAGGATCTCGGTCGTGATCGGGCCGTAGCCCGCGCCGAGGAGCACCTCGGCGTACGCATCGCGCGACGCGAGGGCCGCGGCGAGCTGGGCGTCGGACGCCCCGTAAACCGCCGACCGGTACTGCGTGCCCGTGTCATTGCCTTGCCGCATCCCCTGCGTGGGATCGTGGCTCTCCCAGAAGAGGTGGAGCAGCTCCTCGGTCGTCACGACCCCCGGATCGTAGACGACGAGCACGACCTCGGTGTGCCCCGTCTGGCCGGTGCAGACCTCGCGATAGGTCGGGTTCTCCGTCACGCCGCCGGCGTAGCCGACTGCGGTGGTGAAGACGCCGGGCACCTGCCAGAGCTTGCGCTCGGCGCCCCAGAAGCAGCCCATTCCGACGACCAGCCGGACGAGCCCCGCGGGGAACGGCGGCTCGAGGGGCGCGCCGCAGACGAAGTGCGCCGGCGGCACGACCATGCGTTCGGGCCGCCCCGGGAGGGCTTCGTCCTTGGTGGGCAGCGTCGGCTCGCGGCGAAAGAAGCGCATCGGCGCGGACGATAGCACGGGATTCCAGGAAGTCGGCTAGACAAGCCGTGCGTCACCGCGACGCGAGGGTACGCCGCGCCGCGGCATCGCCGCCCGCGCCGGGAGCGCGCCGCTGAACGAGCGCGCGCAAGGCGACGCGGCGCCCCTCGCCTCGGTCGACGCGCGCCTGCATCGCCGCGAGCCGATCCTCGAAGGGGCCGATCGCGAAGCAGTCCCCCGGGTCGAGGTCCTCGATGGGAGGCCCCGCGACGCCGTTCAGCGGGCACTCGTCGCGAACCTCGACGGGCGCGCCGTCGTCGCCCGCCTCGATCCAGCGGAGGGGCAGGCCCTGCGTGCGGCACACGTACGGCCGATGCGCGTAGACGCGACAGGCGCCCTCGGCGTCGAGGAGCGCGCAGGCGCCCGGCGGGCCCGCGTTCTCGGCCTCGAGCAGCGCGCGGTGGTGGCGGACGATCACCGCCGCCTCGATCTCGAAGACGCCGAGGTCGTCGACGCAGCAGCCGGCACAGCCGCGCGCGCACGCGAGGCGGGGGCCGAGGCGGGCCTCGATCGACGCGGCCAGCGACCCCACCGAGGCGTGGAGCCGTTCGACCCAGTCGACCGCCTCGGCCGGCAGCGCGGCGAGCGCATCCAGGGACGCGAGCAGGATCGGACTCTCGGGGTGGACGGTCACGGCGGAGCGGAGCCTACGGCGCCGCCGGGAACGGTCAAGCGCGCGGAGGGGGCTACGGCTTCGCGCTCCGGTGCCCCGTCCGCCCGAAGAGCTCGACGCCGAAGACCATCCGCCACTCGGGCGCGCCGAACCGCGGGTCGAGCCCCGCCCCGACGCCGACGCGGGCGCGGAGCTGCGGGCCGTCCTCCGCGGTGCCCTCGACGCGCAACGATAGGAGCCCCTCGACGCCCGTCGACTGCGCGCCGAACGCCGATCGCAGCGCCGTCTCACCGAACACCTCGGGCCCAACGACGATCGCCGTCGGACCGAAAGGCAGCCGCGCGCCGACGGCGAGGCCGAAGAGCAGCTCGCTGCCGCGCGGGCCGCCCGGGATGGAGGGAACGTCGAGCGGTCGCAGGTGAACGCCGAGCTGCCCGGCGTAGGTCAGCGCCCCGTGATCACCCGCGAACGAGCTCAGGATCACGCCCCGATACGTGCCGTCCGTGACGTAGTCGACGCGGTCCCCGGAGGGCACCCGGAGCTCGGCCGACGCGCCGAGGCGAAACCCGCCGGCGGGACCGCCGAGGAGGCGCGCGGAGGCGCCGACGCGCGCGTCCGAGAGGGTGTCGGGGTGCCGGCCGAGGCTCACGTCGGGCGCCTCGATCCGCGCCGCGCCCACGCCCGTCGACCGCCCGCTCACGCGGAGCGGGCTCGTCAGGCCGAGGTGCGCACGGAACCGATCCCAGGTGACGGAGGCCGCGACGTCGGCGAAGGCCTGATTGGCCACCACCGGAGTCCCATCGACCCGCAGCGGGGCGCGCGCGTACCCGCCCGAGAGGGCGACGGCCCCGCCGAGGCCGCCGCGCATGTCCAGCGAATCGAGCGCGATCCACCCGGCGCCGGGGGGCGCGAGGCGCAGCCGCTCCACCGCGAAGCCGTCGGCGATCGCGGGAGTCGACGCCGCCGCGGTCGCAATCGCGATCGCCAAGGCGGGCGCGGTGGCGCGGCTACAGCTCGGCATGGATCCTCGCTCCAAACACGTCGACGGGGCCGCGATCGGCGTTGAACGCGGGGTTCCAGAGGTGCTGCCAGTCGGCGGCTACCCAGAGCGACGACAGGACGTTCACGCTGTAGAAGAGCTCGATCACGCCCTCGGGGGCCTGCCTCAGGTGGCCGTCTCCGATGAACCCGTCGACGCCGCCCGCGCCGAGGTACTCGGCGTGATCCCTCGAGATCCAGCCGACCCCGGCGCCCACCCCCGCGAGATCGAGCGGCCGACGCCAGGGTGCGCCGCGCGCGAGGGCGCCGAAGGACAGCGATCGATCGGTCGCGGTGTACGAGTACACCTCGGTCTGCCCGTCGGAGAACATGCCCCGGAAGAACACGCCGAGGTCGTCCGTCAGGTGCTGCTCGAGGTTCACCCCGACGCCCATCTTGACGTTCGCGCGCCGCACCCAGCAGAGGTCGGGCGCGCCCGGGTTGGCCGATCCGTAGCTGAAGCCGGTGCAGGCGGCCGCGTTCTTGCCGGGATCGGCCCGGCGCGCGGCGACGGCGTCGTCGAAGCGGCCCATGTTCTCGCGGTTGCGATAGCCGAGCAGGCGCACGGCGCCGCTCTTGCCGAGGATGCGGTGGACGTGCTCGACCTCGACCTGGTCGCCGTAGTAGGTGCCAATCCGGAAGTCGATGGCGAGCTGATTGGGCTCCTTCGGGGGCGTCATCCGCGCGACGCGAACCGCCCAGTCGTCGAGGTAGAGCTCGACGAGGCCGCCGAAGGCGTAGCCGCGCGCGTCCGCCGCGAAGTCGTAGGCGGCGTGCGTGAGAAAGGCCATGTTGAAGAACTGCCGCCGGAGATCGCCGGAGAACGTGTTCTTGTCGACGAAGTCGACGACGCTGAAGTTGCCGACCGTGACGACGATCCGGCGCGAGTCGACGGTGGTGCCGAGCGACAGCGGGTCGGAGAGCCGCTCCTCGCGCTCGCCGCCGAGCCCGAACGTCTGCCGCACATAGGCGCGCGATCGGTAGATCTGCGGGGTGACGACGCCGGTCTTCTGGAGCTCGAAGTTCTGGATGGCGCCGCCGAGGCCGTGCAAGTCCGAGAGCGGCCGCTCGGCGACGACCTCCGGGGCGAAGTACGCCTCCGCCCCGGGCCAGAGCCGCGCGCCGAGGTAGACGGTCGCGGTGCCGGTGAAGCTACCCTCCGCCGCGGGCGACAGCGAGCCGATGGACCCGTTCGCGTTGGTGTACGGAGCGTGGAACGGCGCCTTGTACTGGCCCATCAGGGTGACCTGGCCGTACGCATTCCAGCGCTCGTCGCGGAGGTCGTGCAGGCCCCGGTGCGCGAGCACGTTCATGACGTCGAACTGGTCGTCCGGCCGGGGCGCGGCCTCGCTCACCTCGGCCGCCGCGCCCGCGGGCGCGAGGGCGACGATCGCGGCGACGATCCACGCCGCAGCTCGCCGGAGGCGGCGCGCGGACGGAAGCTTGGCGCACGCCTGCGGGGTCACGCGCTGCGCCATAGCCCGTTCGACCTCGCGGGGCGAGCGGAACGGGCGCGCGCGCGGCGGTACGGCGGCGGGCTTGGCAGCGCGTCCCGTTGCCCGAGCGCCGCGCCCACGGGACGGCCTGCGCGACCAGCGCGACCGCTGGCCCATCAACCGGCGGCGCGCGCGGACCGAGGTGTTCCCCTCGATGACGTGGCGCCGGAAGCCGGAGCGTCTTGACGTCGAGCTCGGCGCCGTACCGCGCCAGCCCGAGTAACGCCGGTCCGTCTACGATGCCGTGCGCACGGTCCGCACCAGCTCGCGAATCGTCTCCTCGGATTGCAGCGTGGTCCCTTCGGAGACCACCGCCGAGCGCTCGTTCGACACCGGCAGGTCCCTGAGGCAGACCATGATCTCGTCGAGCTTGCGTCGCCAGGTCGCGATCGGGGGAGCCATCAGGGCCGCCGCATCTAGACCTCGCAAATCCGTGCAAGAACATCAAACGCAAAGTCCGGGTTCCAGCCAGCGATCTTGCGTTTTTGCGCAATGCTCCTTGCCCGACCGGCGGGGGTGCGCTTGAGGAGCGAAGCCGAGAGCTTGCGGAGCGCGGTGAGGTTGGCTGCCGAGTTTCGGTCGCGGACGCGCGACCTGTCCTCGCCGAAGGTGACGTCCAGGACCCAGTGCAGAGAGTTCTCAATGCCCCAGTGAGAGCGAATGCGCGCACCCATGGTCTCCGCATCGACGGCGAGGCTGCTGATGTAGTACGCGCGCTCGATCGACGTCTTCTCGCCGGTGGTGCGGGTGCGCTCGACCTCAACGATGCTCGTCGCATTCTTCCGCGCTGAGATGCCCTCGATCCACCGGATGTCGCGAGTGACTCGAACCTGGCGACGCTCGCTGCGTCCATGCCCGTTCTCTTGCGTCACGTGCTTCTTCTCGACACGGCGCTGCACCGGGTGGGAGGGATCCTGGAATCCTGGAAGGGTGCAGATCGATCATAACGGTAATGTTTACCGTCGCTTGAACTGCTTTTCGTGAAGACAAACCGGGGCCCCATGGTTAGGTATTGGGTGTCAAAGTCCATACCTACCAAAAGGCCCCGATGAGCACAGCGTACCAGCAGATCAACGACGCGGA
>CAIVJW010000078.1 GCA_903906315.1 uncultured delta proteobacterium
CCGATGGCGCCCGGTGATGGGGGTGGGTCGTGACCCGCCCGCTGAAAGGCGGAATCGCTTCCACCTTTCGTGACGCGGCGGCCCCTCAGCGCGACCGCACCGACCGGCGTCCGGCCGCGAGCAGCAGCCGGATGCCCCGGGTCACGTCGTCCACTTGTCCGTCATCGAGTCCGTCCACCGCAGCAACAAGGCGCGCGATGGCGGGCCGGTGGGTCGGCCGGCCGGGGTCCTTCATGGGCCCGAGCAGGTCGTCGGCCCTGACCTTGAGCGCGGACGCGAGCCTCCCGAGCAGCTCGGCCGAGGGCTCCATGCGGCCCCGCTCGATCCGGCTCACGGTGGCATCGACGATCTCGGCGGCTTCGGCGAGCTGGAGCTGGGTGAGGCCGGCCGCAACCCGGAGGCGGCGGACGTTCACGCCGATGTGCTTGGGGTCCCGCGGGGCTGCCACGACGGCGCAGCCTCTGCGCGCCCGTCCCCGAGTTGAACGACGTATCCGCAGATCATGTACTTGATCTGACCGGCGCATCGGCCGACCATCGGCGGCACGCGAGGCAGGGGCGAACTGCCAAGGTGACCGGCCCGCCTCGTGTCGGCACTGCCTCGAAGAGAACCGACATGACGACTCCGCTACGTCCGATGGTTCTGGTCGCTGCCGCGACCGTGCTCGCGACCGTCGGGATGGACGGCGCCGTTCTCGCTCAGGATCGGCAGGTGGACGACCAGCTCGGGCCGCCGGTCGGGCGAGGGCCGGCTGCGCCGGCAGGCAGACCGAAGTCGGGGGCCTTGCCGTCCGCAGCACCGTCGAATCCGCCTCCTGTCACGCCACCACCAGAACCGACCAAGGCGCAGCGGACGGCCGCGACCGACGCCTTCCGCACCTGCCGCGAGATGGCCAAGGAAGGCGACGCGACCGCGTGCTGGCGGCTCTGGATCAAGAAGCACCGGGCCACGGGCTCCGAGGCCGAGGTCGCGTACGCCGAGGAGCACCAAGGGGTGGCGCCAAGTCCCAACGTGCCCCCCTCGGGCGCACCGAGCGGAACGACCCCTGCGAATCCCGCGCCCGAGGGGCAGGCAGCGGCGGCGGGTGCGGCTGCCGGAGCGGCGGTTTCGGGGGTGCTCGGCATGGCCGCGGGCTCCGTGCTCGACTTCTGCGCGCTCACCCCAAGGGCGGACACCACGCGGTTCGTCAAGCAGCGGGTCGTCGTGCTGAGCCCCTCGGGAGCCGAGCAGATCGAGGACGACGCCGAGGTAGGAGCGATCCGCGGTGGCTCTCAGGTCAGGGGCGTCTTCGCTGCCCGGTTTCCGCTCGATCGCTTCTACAACGTCGTCAGTACCCGCGTGGCCAAGCCGGGTTGGGCCACGCAGACGACGCTCACGATCGACGAGGTCCGCGCCCACCTCAAGGCGACGCGGCCCGCGGCATCCGCCGACGAACCCAACCAAGAGGAGCGGTTCCTCAGCTACTCGCTCGCGTGCGCCGACTACCTCGTGGTCCCCGCCGTCACCGGTCACAAGGGCGAGTGGACCGAGCGGGAGATCCAGACCAAGAAGGGCGCCAAGCGCAAGGTGAAGAGCTTCACGCTCAAGCTCGAAGCGTCGCTTGGGATCTTCAAGCGCGACGGCACGACGTTCAAGCAGCTACGGGCCATCCCGGGCACCGCACCGACGCTGCTTGATATGGCAACCGACGCGGCGGCCGGGTCGATCCCCGACGTGAAGGTGCCCGACCTGAGCGCGCTCGGGATCGCCACGGCGGCGGTCAAGGTCGCCAAGCTGCCCGCGCACATCAGCGCGATCCCCGATGCTGCCTGCACGATCTCGGACGGCGTGAAAGAGGGCGTCGCTGGCCTCAAGGTATGCCCGACCGAGGGGCGCCACAGCTCGATCCTGAGCCCATCCAGCATCGACGAGCGGGCCAGCGAAATCTGCAACGCCGCGAGCGGTGACGACATCGCCCCCGAAGAGATGAAGCGCGCGATGGTGACCTGCGAGGTTCGGGTGCGGGCCTTCCAGCTCGCCCGGACGTTCGGCAAAGAGGCCCGCGGCGTCGAGGGTTGGCAGCTCTTCGCCCCCGTGCAGCTCGGCACCCGCGACGACAAGGAGGCTCTCGCGATGTCGCTCGGGGCCGAAGAGGGCGTTCGGATCGGCTACGGCTTCCATGCACTCGACAAGAACCGCGAGGAGATCGGCTACGTGAAGGCCACGCGGATCGGTCCCGGCGGCGAGGCGGGCATCAAGGATCCCACGGTGATCGCCCTGCGGTCGGGTGAGGCACCCGAGGGAGCCCGCCTCGAAGAGTACCCGCAGTTCGGGATCGGGATCATGCCGTACGGCTCGTTCGGGCTGTTGACCTGGAACTACGGCGCGACGACCTCGAACGCTCCGACGGGCAAGTCGGTCTACCTGCCGCCCAAGCTCATGACGGGCGGCGCCTTGAACGTCGGCTTCGATCTGAGTGGCCTCCTCCATCTCAACGAGACGTACCTCAGGATCGGCGCTGGCTACTTCGCGGGCGTCGGGGGCTCGAACATGTCGATGGGGGTGATCCCGATCGACGTAGCGGTCGAGAAAGGCTTCTACCTCGGCAACCGCCTGACCTTCTACCTCTCGGTCGGCGAGTCCACGACGATCGCGAAAGCGAAGCTCTCCGAGACCGCCGAGGGCAACCCCGAGCAAGACCTGACGGCCGTCGTGGCTGGCGTGAACGCTCGGCTCGGCTTCGACCTGATGTTCACGCCCTCCGTGGCGATGCGGCTCGAAGGGATGGCCCGCGTCCACTTCAACACGGCGTCCTACAGCGAGAAGGACGACAAGCCGCTCGTCGATGGCTGGGACAAGCGGGCCGATCATTACCTCATGTTGGGGCCGAACGTCGCGTTCGCGTTCACGTTCTAGGGGGAGCACGATGACGACCACGAAGCTGATGGGGCGCAGCGCGACCGTCCTGGGAATCACGGCGGCGGCGCTGATCGCATCCGCCTGCACGACTGGCGAGGACGAGGTCCCCTCGACGACCACGGGCGGGACGCCCCCCGGCGGCAGTGGCACCCAGACGGGCCAGGGGCTCGGTGGAAGCCATGGGACCGGCGGTGCGCAGGCTTCCGGTGGTGGAAGCTCGACGAGCACCGGCACGACCTCGGGATCTGGTGGCACCGGCCAGACGAGTGGTCAGGGGGGCACGACGGGTCAGGGCGGTCAAGGCGTCGGCGGCCACGGTGGACAGGCGCAGGGCGGCCAAGCACAGGGCGGGCACGGCGGCAGCACCGGAACGCTCGTCTGTGACCCGAAGACGGCCGACTGCAACAACAACCCGTCCGACGGGTGCGAGACGGCGCTCGACACCATCAAGAACTGCGGCAAGTGCGGCGTCGAGTGCTCCTTCACGAACGCATCCGCTGCCTGCACCGGTGGGGCGTGCAAGATGGGCTCCTGCAAGGCGGGGTTTGCCGACTGCAACTGGAGCACGGCGGACGGCTGCGAAGTCGCGCTCGACACGGATGTGGACAACTGCGGCAAGTGCGGCGTCGGATGTGCTCCTGTGCACGGCAAGGCCGCGTGCTCGGCGGGGACTTGTATCACGGTGGCGTGCGACCCGGGGTACGCCGACTGCACGGCATCCGTGGGTTGCGAGACGAACACCGGGGACGACCCCGAGAACTGCGGGGCGTGCGGCACCACATGTTCGGTGCCCCACGGCGACGCCAAATGCGCAAGCGGCAAGTGTGACATCGGCCTCTGTGCCGCCGGCTTTGCGAACTGCAACAAGGTGTACGCTGATGGTTGCGAGACAGACCTCGGGTCGATGAAGAACTGCGGCGGTTGCGGCGTCGCCTGCAACCCCGTCTCGGAGGTCTGCCAGAACCTCGCCTGCACGTCGGTCGTCTGCGCAGCCGGCACCGCCAACTGCGACGGGCAGGCGGGCAACGGGTGCGAGACCACGCTCGGAACGATTCTGGACTGCTCGGGGTGCAAAGACCTCTGCAAGTCCCCGGCGTTCTCCTCGCCGACCTGCGTCAAGAACTCGTGCAGCTTCACCTGCGTGGCCGGATACGGCGACTGCGACAAGCTACCGGGCAACGGATGCGAGGTCACACTCGCGACGGACAGCAACAACTGCGGCGGGTGCGGCATCAAGTGCGGACCTGGGGCGGCTTGTCAGGGAGGCGTCTGCAAGTGCCCCGGCGTGAACCCCAAGGATTGCGGAGGCGCCTGCAAGGATCTCGCGAGCGACCTCTTGAACTGCGGGGCCTGCGGCGCAACTTGCCCGACCCCCAACGGCACCCCCGCCTGCGTGGCGAGCAAGTGCGCCGTGGCCTCGTGCAACGCAGGGTTCGACGACTGCAACAAGATCGCGGCCGATGGCTGCGAGGTCAGCACTGGGGCTGACGTCCTGAACTGCGGCGGCTGCGGCATCAAGTGTGCAGTCGGCGGATCGTGCAAGGCCGGTGTGTGTACGTGCGCTGGCCTGAACCCCAAGGAATGCAGCGGCACCTGCAAGGACTTGGCTTCGGACGTTCAGAACTGTGGAGGTTGCAGCACCATCTGCTCGGTCCCCAACGGCGTGCCAGCTTGCGCCGCGGGAGCGTGCTTAGTTAGTTCATGCAACCAGGGGTTCGCCAACTGCGACGGGCAGACGGGGAACGGCTGCGAGATCAACACCCTGACGGATGTGAAGAACTGCGGCGCCTGTGGGCACGACTGCCAGGGGGGCGCGTGCGTCAACTCGGTCTGCCAACCGGTCGTGCTCGCGTCTGGCCAAAGCTCCCCCTACGGTATCGTGGTGGATGCCACCGCCGTGTACTGGACCAACAACACGCCGATCGGCACGGTTATGAAGGTCCCTTTGGCTGGCGGGGCCACCACGACGCTTGCGCCCAACCAGTCCTACCCTTCGGGAATTGCCGTCGATGCTACGAGCGTCTACTGGACCAACCAGCTAGGGAACGGCGCCGTCCTGAGGGTTCCTCGCGCTGGGGGAGCCACGAGCCTTCTCGTGGCTGGCCAAGCGTACCCATCGGAGGTCGCTGTTGACGCAACCAGCGTCTACTGGATCAACTACGCAGCGCACGGCACGGTTATGAAGGTGCCTCGCGGTGGCGGTGCCGTGACGACGCTCGCGTCTGCCAATGTAGGCCTTGGCATCGCCGTAGACGCTACAAGCGTCTACTGGACGAATGCCAGCAGCAGCACCGTAACGAAGGTGCCTACTTCGGGCGGGGCTACCACGACCATCGCATCCTCCATGAGTTCGCCGACGGGGATCGCGGTAGACGCTACAAGCGTCTACTGGACGAACAACGCGGGCGGCACCGTCATGAAGGTCCCCGTCGCGGGCGG
>CAIVJW010000079.1 GCA_903906315.1 uncultured delta proteobacterium
CCACCGGACCCCGCGGACCCGCCGGCGCCGCCCGCGCCGCCCGCGCCCCCGGACCCGCCCGCGCCGCCCGCCTTGCCGCAGACGCCCGCGCAGGGCTTGTCGCACTTGCTGCTGCACTCGCAGTCGCGCGCCGCCTGGTAGGCCGCGACGCCGCCCGGGTGCGCGGCCGCGCAGGCGTCGTAGCAGGCGATCGTGGCGCACGGCTCGACGCACGCGAACAGCCCCGCGCAGTCCGCGTTCTGCTCGCAGGTCTCGACCTTGAGCTTGCACTTGGCGAAGCGGCAGGTGTCGCACGCGTCGACCGCCGCGTGCGCCTGACACACCGGCACGGGGCCCGGCTGCACGAGCCCGTCGATGGTCACGGTCGCCGGCAGGCAGATCAGCGGGCTCGCGCAGAAGCCGGGGGCGCAGCCGAAGAGGCTGCACATGCCCCCGGGGACGTCGGGGAAGCAGAAGCCCGCCTGGCACTCCGCGCCCGTCACGCAAGGCCCCTGGCCCGTCGGCGTCGGCTTGACCGGGGCCGGAGCGGGCTTGCCCTCGAGCGCGGGCTGGGCGCCCGCCTCGCCGAGCGCTTGCAGGACCAGCGCCTTGTAGGCGTCGATCCGCGTGAAGCGCTGGTGCCCCGTGAAGCAGTCGGCCCCGCGCGAGGTGACGCCGACGATCGCCTCGGAGTCCGTCGCCATCGCGGGGCCGCCCGAGTCGCCCTGACAGACCGACTGGCCCATGAGGATCTCGTTTTCCCCGAGCAGGTAGTTCACGTCGTGGCCGACCGAGAGGACCGGCACGTTGGCGCGGCGGTACCTCTTGCCCGCGGAGGCGTCGTCGGCGGTCGTCTTGCCGTAGCCGACGACGGTCGCGAGCTCGCCGATCTGGGCCGGGAAGTCGAGCCGGACCTTCATCGGCGTCGCGCCGGGGACGGCCTTCTCGAGCAGCACCATCGCGAGGTCGCGGTTGCAGAGGTCGAACCCGGCCGGGTGGAAGATCTTCTTGCCCACGGCGACCGGGGCGGCCCCGAGGTCGGGCGACTGGCCGGTGAACACCCCGATGGCCGCGGGCGCGTGGTCGGCCCCGACGTGGTCGCCGTTGCTCGAGTTGCCGTTCGGGTCGCAGCCGACCTGGGCCTGAATCATCTGCGACACGCAGTGGCGCGCCGTGAGCACCAGGTTCGGCGCGAGGAGCGACCCCGAGCAGAGGCCTCCGGGGATCCCGAGCAGCACGACCGACTCGTGGGCCGGCCCCCCCGTGTCGGGCTCGCCCCCGATGATCGCCTCCGAGGCGCGATCGACGCGCTCGGGGGCACCGCTGCTCGCGGGCGCGCACGACGCGGTGACGAGGGGGAGGAGCGGCAGGGCGACGACGAGGCGCTTCCAGGGAATCACGACCCCAGGGTAGGCGCGCGGCGCGCGTGCCGGGGGGCGAATCCCGCCCGCCGCCCCGCAGGGCCCCGAGGAGCGGCGCTTCGAGGCCGCTGAACCATCGCGGAGCCCCACCCAGCGGGGCTTCGAGGCCGCGAACCATGCCGGAGCCCCACCCGGCCGGGCTTCGAGGCCGCTCAACCATGCCGGAGCCCCACCCGGCCGGGCTTCGAGGCCGCTGAACCATGCCGGAGCCCCACCCGGCCGGGCTTCGAGGCCGCTGAACCATGC
>CAIVJW010000080.1 GCA_903906315.1 uncultured delta proteobacterium
CGACAGGAGAGGAACATGCTGGCGTTCCTCCGCGAGGCCTGCGTCGCGAGACTCAACAATCGCCAGCCGCCTTCCTTGCTGCCGACCCAAGCGTTCCGCCTTCACGCCGCGAACGCCGCATGAGGCCGTGAACGCGTACCATCTTTGGCAGCTCGCGGGAGGGTCACCCGAGCTTCGAGACCCCGCCGGAGGCACCCTCTGCATCGACCGCGCCCTCGCGCGACCGACGCGCGGAGCGAAGGGCAAGAGAGCGCGCGGAGCCGCCCAGAGCCGCAGGGAGCTGCGCGAAATGGCTCCCGCAGAGCCGGGCGCCTGCAGCGCAGCGACCGAGGCGAGGACGGCGAGCACGCGACCTTGCCCGAAGCAAGCACGTTGGTACCCTCCCTGGCTCGATGGGCGCTGCGCTCTGGACTCCCGATCCGTGCGGTGGAACTCGCCACCCGACGTTCCGCTACTCCGGTGGACCGGCGCTCAGATGCTTGTCTCAATGCCAGTGCGACCCACAGATTCGCCAGAGGAGCCATTTGGGTATCCGCCGGAGAGTTCCCTCCGTTGACCCGGCCGGCGTCCACCCGTCCACCCGTCCGAGCGTCCGGGTCGAACGAGGCGGTCGGACGGGGTCGCCGGAGGACCGCAAGTCGAGGATCTACATCGCGGTGAGGGGTCACTGCTTAATTGACCCAGGTTGACCCACGGGTCAGGCGGAGCAATATAAGCAGGATATCGGCGCTCTCCGAGAAGGCATTCCGAGCCGAAGCCATGCGCCTCGTCTCGTTCTGGCTGGGGGAGCCCGAGCCGGGATTCCGCGCCAAGGACCGTGCGTCCGGCGCCGACCTCGTCGTCGATCAAGGCCGCATCCGCCTGGCGGTCGAGTTCAAGAGCGCCGGGGATGTGGCTGCTGTGGGCACGGCCATCGGGCAGGCCAAGCGGTACGCCGAGCACCTCGAGCTTCTCGCCCGACACGAACGAGAAGGGAAACCTCACCCGCCAGCGTTGGAAGATCGAAGGGCCCCCGAAGGTGACGGTGGACTTCCTGATCGCGCCCAGCGGGCCCGACGACAAGGGCGGGAAGCTCAAGAACCTCGAGGACGACTTCGCGGCCATCATCGCCCCCGGCCTTCGCATCGCCTTCCTCGGTCGGAAGAAGGTCGTGTTGGACGGCAAGACGATCCGCAACGAGCAGGCCCGTCGGGAGGTCTGGGTTTGCGGAGCGGCGGCGTTCGTCGTCATGAAGGCGCTCGCCTTCCGCCTACGCGGCGAGAACAAGGACGCCTACGACCTCGCGTACTTCCTGCGAAACTACGAAGGAGGCGTGGCTGAGGTTGCCGATGGGCTCAGGCCGCTCCTCGTCGAGGAGGTCGAGGTTGCGGAAGCCCTCGGCTACTTGCGCGAGGACTTCGCGAGCGTCGAGGCTCTGGGGCCGCGTCGGACCGCCGAGTTCATCCACGACGCGCCGAACGACGAAGCGCAGGCCGATGCGTGGGGTGCCGTTCAGGATCTGCTGACCCTGGTCCCGGACTAAAATGGGCAACCTGATCCTGCGTGCAGGACGCCCTCTTTGAGCAGGCCACCGAGCGGCCCTAGCCGTGCGTTGTCCCCTCACCTGCTACCGGGACAACCGCCGCCGGCCCGACGGCTCACCGACGGCCGCCTACGAGGGCGGCGCGGAAGCCCCCCGTTGCCCCTTTGGCGTCCCCGGAAACGAAAACGGCGACCGTCTCCGAGGAGAGGGCCGCCGCATTCTGTAACGATTCCGTGTCAGTGCGAAGGAGGGGACTTGAACCCCTACGGTGTTACCCGCTAGCACCTCAAGCTAGTGCGTCTGCCAATTCCGCCACCTTCGCTAGTGAGGGAGCGCGAACTTACCCCGCCCGTCCGATATGTCAAGGGGATCATCGCGCCGCCCAGGGCCGGCGCGCCATCCCACCGATCGCACTTTGTGGTTTTGTGTGCGTTTGTGCGGAGACCGTACGACCGTTCGACGTCGGCCGCGCCGATTCGGGCGGCACTTGCGGCTTGAATCTGCTTTTTCGAGCCCATGGCTCGAGCGACGTGGCTGACCTACTTCGTCGACCTGCCCGACCCGCGCGTGGCGCGCACGC
>CAIVJW010000081.1 GCA_903906315.1 uncultured delta proteobacterium
ACGTCCGCGAGGCTTGTGGCTTCACCGTGACAGGCGCCACCCGGTGACAACCACGAGTTCCAACTCTTCGACGAGGTCGTCATCCTCGGGCATCTGCTCCGGCTCGGGGTCGAAGGTGACGACGAAGACCATCCGCTGCGTCTCGACGCGGTGCCTCCACGAACCGTTCTCGAACTCGGCCTCACGCACCACCCCTGCACGCAGCACGTTCACGGCATCCACGTCGGTGAGACCGTCCTTCTGCATCTCCGCGCGTGCATGAGATCGAGCGCCAGGGGGAACGAACTTCCCCTCGTCGATGAGGCGGCGAATGAGCTTGCGTGCGTCCGTCGCCTTCAACGGCATCGACGGAACCTTCGCATGGCTTGGCAAAATGTCAAGTCAGCGTCCTCCCAGCCACCCCGAACGCCGCGGCCCGCTTCCTCCCCCCCCCGCCATCCACCGGTCCGGCCGTCCGGGTCGAGGGCGGCGGATCTTGCAGCCAGGCGTCTCGCTGGCGCTGAGGGGCCCTCATGCCGCAGCCTTCTTCCGTGTGCGACGGGCGTCCGGAGTCGGAGTCCCCCGTCGTCGGTGCGTCCCCTGCGGCCTGCTCGGCTGCACCAACGATTCGAGCGGGATGTCGAACGCGGCGTGGAGCTTGCGGATCATGCTCAGCGTCAGGGCGCGGCGTCGGCCGAGGACTTCGGAGATCCTGCCGCTCGTTCCCAGGATGGGGAGAAGGTCTTTTCGCGAGAGCCCCTGTTGCTCCATGCGGAACTTGATCGCCTCGATCGGATCCGGCAGCGGGAGCGGCTCCCGCTCGCGCTCGTAGTGGTGGATGAGCATCGCCAGGACTTCGAGCGTGTCGGCGTCTTCGCTTCCAGGCGCAGCGTTCCACAGACGCTTCACCTCGGCGATGGCGTCGTCGTAGTCGGCGTTCGTCTTGATGGGGCGGATGTTCATGGCGTGTGGACCCGGTGGATGATGGCGCTCAAAGAGAGACGACGTCGATCTTGTCGTAGTCGGCGTGCGTGCCGACGAACAACACGAACGCGATCCCGTTCAACGGCGGCTTGGCCGCCAGGTCGGCGTATCGGAAGCGAACGACCAGGCGGTACTTGTTGCCGCCGATGTTGAAGATGACCTTGTCGCCGACGAAGTCCGCCGTTCGATAGCGGGCGCGGATCTCGGCGGTGCTCTGCCACCTCGCGCCCTCGACCTCCTTCAACCACGCGACGAGGGGGCCCCTCGCCGGCGGGTTCGCCTTCCAGAAGGCCTTCAGGACGCGCTCTTCGAGCAGCCACACCGCCCGACCATATCACCTCCCACGGTGGGAGCAACGGCTCCCGCATTGGGAGGCAGCGGAGCCGCGTCCACCGGTCCGGCCGTCCGGGTCGCGACGAAGTCGCACCTCAACCGCAAGACGGTCGCGAACCACCTCACGCTGCTGGGCTCGCTGCTCCGCCTCGCCGTCGAGCTCGAGTGGATGCCGCGCGCGCCCCGCGTCCGCAAGCCCAAGGTCCGGCTCATCAGCCAGGACTTCGCCTACCTCCGCACCGACGACGAGATCGCGCGCTTCCTCCGCGCGGCTCGCGAGGAGGGCGAGGCCGTGCACGCGCTCTACGCGACGGCCATCTACACGGGGGCGCGTGCCGGTGAGCTCGCGGGCCTGCACTGGGACGCCGTCAACCTCGAGCGCCGCCTCATCACGATCCAGCGGAGCTTCGACGGCCCGACCAAGGCCGACGACGTGCGCTACGTGCCGGTCGTCGACGCGCTGCTGCCCATCCTGCGCGCGTGGCGCCTCCGTCACCCCGGCCGGCTCGTGTTCACGAACCGCGACGGCGAGATGCTGCGCCCCTCGGGCCGCGTGTTCCAGGAGACGCTCCACGACGTCCTCGACGCGGCCGGCTTCGACCTTCCTCGCCGAGCGCTACGAGCGACGCAGCGTGATCATCACCAGCAACGTCGTCTTCAGCGAGTGGGATCGAATCTTCAAGGACCCGATGACCACCGCGGCCGCGATCGACCGCCTGGTGCACCACTCGGTGATCCTCGAAATGACCGGGACCAGCGTCCGCGCTGACGCCGCGGAACACGCGAAGAAGGAAGGAGCAGCGACAACGAACGAGACAACGACAACTACGAGGGGCAAGCAGTCGGCAAAGGAGATCGGTGGGGAACCTCAATTGTCGTTGAGGGGTGTTCGTAGTTGACGTCAGGCATAGAAGATCTTCGCGCAACCCGCGCGGCAAACTCGTACGAAAACGTCGACGATCTCCACGCGCCCACCTTCCCGGCCGCGCGTCGAAAACTTGCCTCGCCAGTCCGCCTTCTGTCACATTCGCCCAGTCAGCGTCCACGCGCGACACGAAGGCTCAGGGAAGCAAG
>CAIVJW010000082.1 GCA_903906315.1 uncultured delta proteobacterium
CCGACGCCGCGGCCCTCGCGCGCGACGCGGCCGCCGAGCTCGCCGACGCCGCGACCGACGCTGGCGAGGCCGACGCCGGCGGGGCGGACGCAGGCGGGGCGGACGCCGGCGTCGCCGCCGAGGTGCTCCCGGGCACGAGCGAGGGCTGCCCCGGCGACATGGTGCTCGTGCACGGCGAGTACTGCCCGAACGTCGAGCAGACCTGCCTCGAGCACCACGACGAGTACGCGAAGGACGAGGCGAAGAAGCAGGCCCGAGCGGGCGGCGAGAAGAGCACGGTGAGCGAGCGCTGCCTTCGTTACAAGGACCCCTCGCGCTGCCTCTCGGAGACGAAGCAGCCCATGCGGTTTTGCATGGATCGCTACGAGTGGCCGAACAAGAAGGGCGAGCTGCCCGCGCTGCTCGTTTCGTGGGTCGACGCGAAGAAGTCCTGCGAGGCCACGGGCAAGCGCCTCTGCACCGAGGCCGAGTTCAACTTCGGCTGCGAGGGCGAGGCCATGCTGCCCTACACCTACGGCTACGTCCGCGACCCGCAGAAGTGCAGCATCGACAAGCCCTACAGAAAGCGGCAGAAGAAGCTCCTCAAGTACGATCGCTGCATGAAGAGCGAGGCGTGCAAGGCCGAGCTCGCGCGCCTCGACCAGCGCGTGCCGGTCGGCTCGCTGCCCGCGTGCGTGTCCCCCTTCGGCGCCTACGACCTCAACGGCAACATCAACGAGTGGGTCGTCCGGCCGAAGGAGACGTACCCCAACCGCAGCGGTCTCAAGGGCGGCTGGTGGGGCCCGGTGCGCGGGCGCTGCCGCCCGACCGTCGGCTTCCACAAGGAAGAGGACTACGGCTACGAAGAGGGGTACCGCTGCTGCAAGGACTCCGATCCCGGCCATGCACCGTAAGGCGCCGCCCCGTGCTCGCGTTGTCCGTGCGGCGGGCGCGGCGCCCCGCTCCCCGGTCGAGCATTCGGCGGCGCTCGGGGTTCTTTGCTAGGCTGGAGGTGCCGCT
The DNA here is from genome assembly GCA_903906315.1 of uncultured delta proteobacterium. Classification (GTDB taxonomy): domain Bacteria; phylum Myxococcota_A; class Polyangia; order Polyangiales; family Polyangiaceae; genus CAIVJW01. The sequence goes on from CAIVJW010000082.1 coordinate 1,000, forward strand.
TTCGTCCGCGCGCCGGCGTGACGTCACGCGGCCGCTTCCTTCGGGCGGGCCCCTGGCCCGCGGAGAGACTCATGACCACGTCCCGTTCCCTGAAGCCCTCGCGCGGCGCCCTCGCCGCCGTCCTCGTGCTCGGACTCACGGCCCTGCTGTCGGCGGCGTGCAAGGACGCGAACGACCCGTCGAACCTCCAGGGCCAGTACGGTCAGCCGCAGGGCCAGTACGGTCAGCCGCAGGGCCAGTACGGTCAGCCGCAAGGCCAGTACGGTCAGCCGCAAGGCCAGTACGGCCAGCCGCAAGGCCAGTACGGTCAGCCGCAAGGCCAGTACGGCCAGCCGGCGTCCCAGCCGACGGCGCCCGCCGCCGCGCCGAATCCGTTCGCGCCGCCGTGCCAGAGCGACGCCGTCTGCGGCACGTACAAATGCAACCTGCAGACGCAGCGCTGCGCGATCCCGTGCACCGGCCCCGCGGACTGCATGCAGGGCACGAGCTGCATAGTGGGCGTCTGCGTGCCCGGCTTCCCCGGCGCCGCGCCCGCCCAGGCTCGCTGACCGAGAGCCCGACCCTCGGCGGTACGCCTCTCAGGCTCGAAGACGCGGGCCCACCGTCACCGCCGGGGCGCAAGGGGCCTGAAGAGCGGCGGGGATTGAGCGCCCGCCGCTCTGCACCCTGCCGCTCCTGGCGCCGCTGCGGCTCCGTGCTCGGCTGTTGCGCGCACGCATTCAGCGAGCGTCCAGCTCAGGGCACCGTCCACGGTAGCGGCACGCTGGCGCCGAGGACCACCGCCTCGAACGGGCGCGGCTCGGTGGCCATCAGGGCCGTGCGATCGAGCGTCACGGGCCCGAACGTGACCGGCCCGACGCGCAGGAGCCGCGGCTTTTCTTGGGCCGCAGCCGGCGCGGCCACCAGGGGCGCGGGCGCCGTCGGCGCGATCCGCTGCGCGACGAAGCGCTGCACGATCGACAGCCCCTTCACGGTCGCGAACGCCGACTCGACGGCCGCGCTCCACGCCGCCCCGAACCCGCCCTCGGCGACGGCCAGGCGCTCGATCGCCGGCACGGCCACGCGCGTGCCCGGTCGCTCGCCGGCCTCGTCGGCCGCGCGCGCCCCTGGGGAGGTGGCGACGATGCACGCCGCCGCCGCGATCGAGAGCACCCGTGCCGGCGCGCGCCTTCCCGTCCTCATGGCGACCTCGTTTCGATTCCGTGCACGCCGCCGCCTTCGCGTCGGTCCACGTCGAATCGGATGGTGGGGCCCGCGCGCCGGCCGGGGCGGGCGCGGGCAGCAGCGATAGGCGGCAGGCCCCTCGGCCTCCCGGCCCTCGCAAGCTAAGGCGCGGTAACCCCGCCCGGTAGGGTCTGCGCCCCGTATTTCTCGCGCAAATGCCGCGCGTGAGCCTCCCAGCGCCGCCGCCGTATTCCGCCGGAACACGGTAATCCCGTGCTCCGGCTTTCGACGCCCGCGGGCGGGCGCTAGCCTCCGCGCAGAAGGTCCCCGCTTGACGACGCCCACCAAACCCCGCCCGACGCCGCGCTCCGAGCCACGCTCCCCGGAGCGCCCGACCGTCTTCGAGTTCGTCGATTACCGCGCGTACCTGAAGGCTCATTACGAGGCCGAAAAGGCCCGCCGTCCGGCGTTCTCGTATCGGTATTTCGCCCGCCGAGCGGGTCAGTCGAGCCCGAACTTCCTCAAGCTCGTCATCGAGGGCAAGCGCAACCTCGGCAAGGACAGCGTCCCGGCGTTCGCCAAGGCGCTCGACCTCGACGCCGAGTCGACCACGTTCTTCGGCGACCTGGTCGCCTTCAACCAGGCGACGACGACCGAGGAGAAGAACCGCTATTTCGTCCGCATCGCGGCCTCGCGAAACTTCCGCAAGGCCCGCCGCATCGAGGGGGAGCTCTTCGAGTACCTCTCGCACTGGCACATCCCCGCCGTGCGCGAGCTGGCCGCTCGCCCCGATTTTCACGACGACTCGAAGTGGATCGCCGCGAAGCTCCGCCCGACGGTGACGGCGCGCGAGGCGGCGCACGCGATGAAGGTGCTGGTTTCGCTCGGGCTGCTCGTGAAGCACCCGGATGGTCGCATCGAGCGCGGCGAGCCGAGCTGGACGACCGGCCACGAGGTGACATCCTTCGCGGTGGTGAACTACCACCAGGAGATGTTGCGGCGCGCGAGCGACGCGATCGCGTCCGTCGCGCAGGCCGAGCGCGACGTGTCGTCGCTCGTCGTCTGCGTCAGCGCAGAGACGATCCCGGAGATCAAGCGCCGAATGCACGCCTTCCACGAGGAGCTCCTCGCGCTGTGCGATGCGGACAAGTCCCCCGAAATCGTCTACCAGATCGGGATGCAATGCTTCCCGCTCTCCCAGCGAGGACAATGACCGCGTCGGCCCCCTCGTCTCGCTCCGGCGGCGCGGAGGCTCGGCGTGCGCGCAGGGCGGCCCGTTCCGGGCGGTTCGGCGTCCTCGCCGCGGCGATGGCGGCGATCGCGGCCCTGCCGCTGGGCGGCTGCGAGGGCACCTCGATCGGCAACCCGCCCGGCGCCACGGGTGCCCAGATCCAGCTCGGATTGCAGGGGCGCGTGGTGGGCGCCTCGGCGCGCGGGGGCGCGCTGCCCGACGCGGGCGTCGTCGGGGGCGAGGAATCCTCTCCCGTCGTCCTCGACGAGGTCTGGCTCGCCTTCGGCGACGCGTCGTTGCTCGCGGCGGGCCATTGCGGCGCGGACGGAGGCCAACCCCCCGGCGACGACGTCGGGGCCTTCGCGGCCGAGCTCGTCAGCGGGCGGGTCCTGCCCGCGCGCCCCGTTTGGTCGCGCCCCGCCGACGAGGGCTACTGCCAGCTCCGTACCCGCCTCGACGGCGCGTCCGCGGCCGTCGCGGGCGCCCCGGCCGGGCTCGAGGGCGTGACGCTCTTCGCCAGGGGCAAGCGGCTCGACGGGGTGCCGCTCGAGGCCCGCGTGGCCTTGCCCGCGGAGGTCGCGCGCGGCTCCGAGGCGGCCGCCTTCTCGCTCGGATCCGGCGCGGTCGGGATGGTGCTCGTCTTCGACTTCGACGACTGGTTCCTCCCCGAGCCGCTCGCCGCGGCCGCGGTCGAAGGGGGGCGAATCCTCATCGATTCCACCCACAACGCGCCGATTGCCGCGTCGATCTCCGCCGCCGTCCCGCCGAGCGCGCGACTCTTTCGGGACGACGACCGCGACGGTCGACACGACGAGGCCGCCGAGCGCGAGGAGCTCGGGTACTAGGTGTGTGTCGGGAGAAAGTCTCGCGGAAGATCTCGGCCACGATGCGGGGACCCGACCGGGCTGAGGATTTGATGCCCACCCCCCGTCCGTGCTCGGCGCTGCGCGCCTGCGCGCGGCCGGCCCCTCCCAAATCGCCG
>CAIVJW010000083.1 GCA_903906315.1 uncultured delta proteobacterium
CCTCGTAGGCGATCTGCACCCACTTCGCGGGCGCGGCGACGGGGCCGAGGGGCGCGGTTCCGTCGAGAGCGATGACGGGGCAGCGCAGGAGTCCCGCGCGAGAGTCACTCCTGGGGGGCGGCATGAGGGGAACATGCCGCAGGGCCGCCGCTTGTGCGCGAGGCGGAGCGGAGCCGCGTGTCGATCAGTTCGCCGCGAGTCGCTTGGCGAACCACGCCGCGACCGCGGCGAAGTCGGCTCGCCCCGACACGACGTCGAGGGCCAGCGTGCGGAGCTCGTCGGGGCGCGCGCGGACCCACCGGCCGACCCGTTCGGCCTGCCACAACGACACCGCGCCGGTGAGCACGCCCCACGCTGCGCCGAACGCCCAGCGGTGGCGCGCGAACGCGAAGAACACGGCCGCCGGCTCGTCGTGCTCCTCGACCGCGAGCTCGCGCGCCTCGAGCACGGCCGCCCGGATCGCCTTCTCGCTCGGGTTGACGGCCACGCCGTGCCGCTCGGCCAGGCGAGGCACGGCGGCTAGGATCTCGTGCGGGCTCGGGATCACGAGCGCGACGGCGGCGCTGCGTCGGGCCAGTCCAGGGCGGCCAGCCCGTCGACGATCGCAGCGTGCTCGGCGCGGAGCGTGACGCCACTGGCCCGTTCGACGGCTGCAGCGCGAGCCGCGGGCAGGTCCTCCACCACCGCGAGCAGCCGCAGGGCGGCGGCGCCGAACTGCTCCAGGGCAGCAGCGGCTTCCTCCGTGGCTCGCGCGGCACGAGTCGCGGCGTCGGGCACGATCGCCTTCGCCGCAACCAAGGTCGGGGCGCCCGCACTCGCGCGCAGATGCCGCGCGTTCAGGCGCGTTCGGGCGGCAAGGCGCGCGAGGCGCGTGGCGAGGTCGGCGCACTCCGCCGCCGTCGTGCGCGCCGCCTCGGCTTCGCCGAACACGATCTGCTCGAGCGCCTCGGACTCCACCGTGACCGCGTCGCGGATCTCGACGGAGAGCCGCACGAGATCGCCGAGCGCTGCGCGCAGCTCGTGCTCGTCGTCCCGGGCGAGGCCGAGCAGCCGCAGCAGCGGATCGAACATGGCCCCGATGCTCGGGAGGCTCACGAGCGGCAAGGCGTGGGAGGCGTTCACCCTCGACAGTGTACGGCCCTGACCCCGCCCGAACAACCGACGCCCGATGTGCTACGTGCGCGCCGCCGGCGCCCACTCGTCGAGCTGCGTCTCGAAGTTGTCGAGCAGCAACATCGGCGCGCCGAGCGTCTTCAGCGACTCGAACAGCCGACGCGCAAGGCCGACGCGCAGCTCGTCGTCGTTGGTCTCGACGCCGAGGTGGTAGCGGTAGTTCGAGTAGGTCCAGTCGCCGTCCTCGAACTCGTGGTCTCCGAACGTCACGCGGCACCGGCCATCCGACCATGCCCAGAAGGTCTCGCCGTCGTCGGTCGTGATGCGCCGCAGCGGAAGCCCGATCGCGTGAGCCACCGACGGCGCGGTTGCGTCGGGCTCTCCGTGGAGATCGATGAACAGGTCGGCGTCGCGCATGGTCAGAAGGCGAACGAGAGGTCGAAGGCGTCTCCGATGATCCGCACGTGATCTATGCGTCCCTTCGTGAGTCCAGGCAATAGCCGGCGGTACGCACGCCCGGCCTCCGCCCGCGACAGGCCGCTTCCGCGAGCATCGATCACCACGTTCCGTGCCTGCCCGCCTGCCTTGATCGACCGCTGCAGCGCGCTGACGACCCGATTCGACGTCGCGTTCGGGCTGTCGAACGTCTTGAGCTCGGTCCGCACGCCGTTGACCAGCGCGTCGCACTTCCGCCCCGGCTCTTCGTGCCGTTCGGCGAGCTTCACGACGTCGTTGCCCTTAGCTGCGAGGTAGGTCGCCGAGGCCTGCTCGAGCGGCGAGAACGGCTTCCCGTCCGCGTCTATCGCGACGACACGACCCGGCGGCCGCTCGACACCATCGTTCGGGTCGTGCCACGGCGCCGGCGGGCGCGGCGGCCTCGGCGGCTCGTCGTTGCCGCCTGGCGGGCTCGGGGGTGGCGGCGGGCTGGGCGGTGCCCCCGCGCTGCCGCCGTTCGCGTCGGGCACCGCGACCGGGCCTGCGCCGCCCAGCATCGGCTTCGCGTCGAAGTCCTCGTCCGGCAGGTCGAGCTCGTCCCCCTCGACCACCTCGAAGCCGCGCTTCTGCACGTCCACCTCGCTGCGCGAGATGACGCGACACCTGCACTGGTAGCCGAACGGCGGGCTGGCCTTCTGCCAGAACGGATCGTCGGCGCGCAGGACCTTGCCGTGCGCGGCCTTGTGGGTCGGGCGCGTGCGGCTGTCGTCGACGCCGCGGATCTCCCAGTACGGTCGGGCGCGGAGCACCGCGGGCTGCGTCATCTGC
>CAIVJW010000084.1 GCA_903906315.1 uncultured delta proteobacterium
CCCGGGGCATCCGGCTGCTGCTCGCGGCCGGACGCCGGTCGGTGCGGTCGCGCTGAGGGGCCGCCGCGTCACGAAAGGTGGAAGCGATTCCGCCTTTCAGCGGGCGGGTCACGACCCACCCCCATCACCGGGCGCCATCGGGAACCTGCGCCCCTCCCCGAACGCCCACGCGGCGACCACAAGTAGCAGATCTGCCCACCTCTCGGTCTGCCGCGCCTCGATCTCAAGGACGAGCCTGTAGGTCTCCGCATCCACCGCGTCCCGGAGCCACGACTGGTGCTCGGCGATCTCGTGGGCCCGCCTACTGGCCGTGGGGTCGAGGCGCACGACCTCGTCCGCCACGGCGGCAAGCCGCTCGTCGTCTTCGACAAGCTCGGGCGTCAACGGGGGCAGCTCGAACGTGCCCTTGTCCTCGGGGCTCACGCCGCCCTCCGGGCGAGATCGGCCCGCAGCTCCCCGACCAAGCGGAGGGCATCGAGGAGCGCGGCCTCAGCGGCGTCCAGGCGGGCCCGATCGGCCTCGTGTCGGCGGCGCCTCGAAGCAGAGGCACGGCAGCGTGCCGAGCACACGGAGGCGCTGCGCTTGGCCGTGATCGGCCGGGAGCAGATCGGGCACGCGGGGGGCGCTGTGGCCGTCAGGAGCGGGGGGAGGTCGGGGACGGGGCGGTGGTCATGCTCGGTCTCGATCTCGCGAACGTGCGCGTCCATGCGCGTACTACGGGCCGAGGGGGGCAGGTTCAGCCGAAGGCCTTGGGGACGGGCGAGCGGCGTGGAACGGCAGCAAGCACCGGTCGGGCCTCGGAATGTCCGCACCAGGTTTTCAGAGACCTCGGGTCTTCAGTTCCGCGGTAGCCTCGCCGCGCCATGCACCTGGACGCCCGAGATCCCGGCTCGCCGGTTGCCTTCCTGCCGAGGTGCTCGTCGTGACCGCACCGGGCTTCGACCAGCTCGTGCCCGGCGCGCGGGTCGAGGGCCCTCTGCTGCCCGAGCCCGTCGAGGTGCTGACGGTCATCCCGATGGGCGCGTCCGTGAAGCTCGTCGCGGTCGGCCTCCGCACGAAGACGGTCCACCAGCCCGTGCTGGACGCCGAGCAGGTCGCGCAGCTCGTCGTGACCCCCAAGGACGAGCCCTTCGACGGCGACGCGGCCAAGTTCCGCCTCGGCATCGAGGCCCACCGCCTGGGTCTCGCGTACGAGTACGACCCCTACTTCTCGCTCTCTATCGCGCGCGTAGATCCGCTGCCCCACCAGCTCGAAGCCGTCTACGAGTACTTCCTGAAGCTGCCCCGGATCCGGTTCCTACTTGCCGACGACCCCGGCGCCGGGAAGACGATCATGGCCGGCCTGCTCCTCAAGGAGCTGAAGATCCGCGGCCTCGTCCAGCGCGTCCTCATCGTCACGCCCGCGAACCTGACCTTCCAGTGGCAGCGCGAGATGAAGGAGAAGTTCCGAGAGAGCTTTCATGTGGTCAAGGGGGACGTCCTCCGCGCCGGCTACGGCTCGAACCCGTGGACCGAGCATGACCAGGTCGTCACCTCCGTGTCGTGGATCTCGCGCGTCGAGGATGCCAAGGACAGCCTCCTTCGCGCGCACTGGGACCTCGTTATCGTGGACGAGGCCCACAAGATGAGCCCCACCTCCGAAGACAAGCCGACGCTCGCCTTTCAGATCGGCAAGGCCCTCTCGGACCGGACCGACCACTTTCTCTTGATGACGGCCACGCCCCACAAGGGCGACCCGGAGCACTTCCGCCGGTTCCTGACGCTCCTCGACCGCGACGTCTACGCGGACGTGGCGAGCCTCAAGGAGGCCATGAAGCGGAAGAGCGCACCCTTCTATCTTCGCCGGGTGAAGGAAGCGCTCGTCTCCTTCCCCGATCCCGAGACCGGCGAGGTGAAGCGGCTCTTCAAGGCGCGCGATGTCCAGACGTCGGCGTTCGAGCTGGATGGCGATGAGTTCAACTTCTACGTGGCGCTCACGAAGTACGTCCTCGACCAGTCTGCGCGGGCGGCAGCCGAAGAGTCTCCCGCCGCTCGGGCGCTCGGCTTCACGATGGCGATGCTTCAGCGGCGGTTCGCGTCGAGCATGTTCGCCGTCCGCCGGTCGCTCGAACGGATGCGCGAGCGGCGTCACAACATCCTCGAAGACCCCGAGAAGTACCGGAAGCAGCAGCTCGCGAAGCAGCTTCCAGACGACTTTGATGAGCTACCCGAGGATGAGCAGCACCGCATTCTGTCCGAGGTCGAGAACATCGTCGTGTCGTTCGACCCGGTGCAGCTCCGGGAAGAGATCCAGGAGCTGACCGGACTGATCGACGAAGCTCGCGGCCTCGAAAAGCGCGAGGTCGAGTCGAAGCTCCAGAAGCTTCGCGAGATCCTCAAGAAGTGGGGGATCTTCGGCGACCCCAAGACCAAGCTCCTCATCTTCACGGAGCACAAGGACACGCTCGACTACCTCGCTGGTGATGGGAAGGACGCCCGACCCAAGGGCAAGCTCCTGGAGTGGGGCCTCAAGGTCACGCAGATTCACGGCGGAATGAAGGTTGGTGATCGGGACACCCCGGGGACGCGCATCTACGCCGAGCGCGAGTTCCGCGAGGACGCCCAGATCCTCGTGGCGACCGAGGCCGCCGGTGAAGGCATCAACCTCCAGTTCTGCTGGATGATGATCAACTACGACATCCCGTGGAACCCGGTGCGCCTTGAGCAGCGCATGGGCCGCATCCACCGGTACGGGCAGGAACACGACTGCCTCATCTTCAACTTCGCGGCCACGAACACCGTCGAGGGCCGCGTCCTCGCGAAGCTGCTCGATCGTCTGCGGCAGATCCGCATCGACCTGGAGAGCGACAAGGTCTTCGACGTCGTGGGCGACGTCTTCCCGTCGAACCTGCTGGAGAAGATGTTCCGCGACCTCTACGCCGGCAAGATCGGCGAGAAGGACATCCAGGACCGCGTCGGCGAGGAGCTAGACCCGAAGCGCTTCCGGGCCATCACGCAGGCGACGTTGGAGGGCCTCGCACGGCGCGAGCTGAACCTGAGCGCCATCATCGGCAAGACGGCCGAGGCCAAGGAGCGGCGCCTCGTCCCCGAGGTGATCGAGGACTTCGCCGTCGCTGCCGGCCCCGTAGCCGGCCTGCCCGTCAAGCCGGAGAAGCAAGGTGCCCGCGTCTACCGGCTTGGCAAGGTGCCCAAGCACCTGCTCACCCGCGGCCACACCCTGGAGCCACGCTTCGGGGCCATCGCCAAGGAGTATGGGCGCGTCGCCTTCAACAAGGAGCTGCTCAAGGCGGACGCGACGCTCGACTGGATCACGCCTGGACACCCGCTCTTCGAGGCGATGCGGGCCGAGGTCGAGGACCGGGTTGCGGCGGACCTACGAGGCGGGGCGGTCTTCTACGACTTGCAAACGGCCGAGCCGTACCGGCTCGACGCCTTCGCTGCATCGATCAAGGACGGGCGGGGGAATGTGCTTCACCGTCGAATCTTCGTGGTTCGGGCCGACAAGGCCGGCCTTTCGATCCGCCAACCGACCCTGTTCCTCGACCTAATCCCGAGCCCCCGAGGGACCCCGGCGCCCGACGGATCCCACCTGCCCGATCGCAACGACGTCGAGCGGGCGCTCTTGGACGGCGCGCTCAAGGCGTGGCTCGACACCTCGAAGCTTGAGCGCGCCAAAGAGATGCAGGTCGTCCGGGAGCACGTCGAGATCTCGCTGAACGAGCTGATCAACCGCGCCCAGGTCCATGCGGGGGAGCTGTACGAGCGGCTCGAAGGCGAGGCGATCCCCGGCATCCAGGGGTTGATCGCGCAGGCTGAGCAGCACGCAGAGGACCTCAACGTCCGGCTCGAAACCCGGCTCGCGCAACTCGACATGGAGCGGCTCTGCACGATCGCGGACATCGACTTCCTGGGGAGAGCTTGGGCTCTGCCGCATCCCGACCGGAGCCAACCGGCGGTCGCCCCCATGGTGCGCGACGATGAGATAGAGCACCTCGCGGTCCAAGAGGCCACCCGGTACGAGGTGGCGCGCGGCTGGGAGGTCGAGAGCGTCGAATCCGAGAACCGCGGCTTCGATCTGATCTCGCGCCTCCCTCACCCGCACGACCCGAAGACCTTCACCCAGGTCCGCTTCATCGAGGTGAAGGGCCGCGCTGGAGTCGGCGAGGTCGGCCTCTCCTCGAACGAGTACAAGACCGCCCAGCGGCTCGCGGTGGACTACTGGCTCTACGTTGTCTTCAACTGCGCCTCGAAGGCCGAGCTTCACCCTGTGCAAGATCCAGCTCGGCTCGGGTGGAAGCCGGTGGTGAGGGTCGAGCAATTTCTCGCGACGCCCGCAGCGATCCTCGCGGGCGAGAGCGCGGAGATCCGACGTTCGGGCGGTTCGACGGAGGCAACGTGACCAAGCCGTACCCGAAGCGCCTCATCGAGGTGGACCTCCCGATCAGGGCTATTTCGGCCCATGCACTTCGGGAAAAGTCGATCCGCCAAGGCCACATCTCCACTTTGCACATCTGGTGGGCCCGCCGCCCACTCGCCGCTTGCCGTGCGGTTCTTTGTGCTTCGCTTTGGCCCGACCCGGTAGACGTACACTGCCCGCAGGCCTTCCGGGAGATCGCAGCGAAACTCCTCGGTGAGTTCGCCGAGATGGTCAGGACGGACAAACAGGTGGCGGAGCTGTGCGCTTCCCACTGGGCGAGGTGGCGCACCGCGAACACCAAGACCCTCTCCGTCGATGGTCGAGAGGGGCACTTGGAATTGCGCAATGCCTTGCTCGACTTCATCGCGGACTTCGCGAACTGGGATGCGGCCCACTCGATGCCATTTGTGGAGTGCGCCCGCTCCTTGACCACGGCGGCCTATCTCGCCATGGAGCGGATCGCGCGTCCACTGGTCGCAGACCCCTTCGCCGGTGGTGGAGCGATTCCGCTGGAGGCGCTTCGTGTCGGAGCCGACACGTTCGCCAGCGACCTGAATCCTGTAGCGCTGATGCTTAACCGGGTTGCTGTTGAACTGGCGCCGCGACTTGGCGAGCGACTCGCGCAGGCGGTTCGAGAGGTCGCACTCACTGTCGGCACGCGCGCGAATCGCGCCCTGGCCTCCTATTTCCCATCGCCACCGGACGAGAGCCCGATCGCGTACCTGTGGGCGAGAACCGTGCGATGTGAAGGTCCCGAATGTGGCGCCGAAATCCCACTGGTGCGATCGTTGTGGCTCTCCAAGAAGGCTCAACGACCCGTCATGTACAAGGTGATCGTTGATGCGGTCGCGAAGCGTTGCACGTTCGCAATCATATCAGGGCGGGATGTTGACCAGAAGTCGTCGGGGAAAGGCACCGTTGTTGGAGGAGCTGCGGTTTGTCCTGTCTGCGGACACACCACTCCAAAGGATCGAGTTCGCGTGCAACTCGTGAGCCGCCGTGGCGGCACAAACGACGCGCGCCTGTTAGCCGTGGTGTCGAGGGGTCGGTCGGTTCCTGGTCGAATCTACCGACTCCCTCTGGCGCAGGAGGCAAAGGCGGTTGAAGCTGCCACGATCGAGCTACATCGACGTCTTCGTTCCGATGGGGTGAACCTCGTCCCGACCGAGGCGATCCCTCAAGAGAGGGTTTGGAAGAACAACCCAATCAGGGTCCACCTATACGGGATGACGACCTGGGGCGCGCTCTACACGTCGCGTCAACTCTTGGTGCTGACCACGTTCGTGCGGCTGATTCAGGAGACTTGCCGCGCCTATGGTGGCGAGGAATCGCTCCAACGCGCGGTACAGCTTGTGCTCGCGCTCGCTCTGGATCGCCTAGCCGATCGAGAATCGTCGCTCTGCCGGTGGCGCCCAGAAGCCGATCAGGAGAAGATAGAAAGTGTCTTTGCGCGGCAGGCTCTGCCAATGGTGTGGGACTTCGCGGAAGGAAACCCGCTGTCAGCTGGAACGGCGTCGTGGCAGGACGCTGTAGAGCCGCCCGCGAAGGTGGTTTCACAGCTTGCAACCGTGCCATTCGTTGCAGGGCGCGTGGAACGCGCGTCTGCCGTTGCGCACCCTCTGCCCGACGACTCCGTGGACTGCTTCTGCACCGATCCACCGTACTACGACTCGATCCCCTACGCAGATCTATCGGACTACTTCTACGTTTGGCTCAAGCGTAGCGCCCGTGAGGCGGTACCAGATCTCGTTGTGGAGCCGACCACTCCAAAACGAGGCGAGTGCGTCTTCAACCCTTGCCGGGAGGCGCTCGGAGGAGGGTTGATGGACGCCGACTACTATCGGCGGACCGTCGAGCAGGCGATGGTGGAGGGCCGACGCGTCACCAAGCCATCGGGAATTGCGGTTGTAGTGTTCGCCCACAAGAGTACCGCGGGCTGGGAAGCGCAGCTTCAAGCGATCTGCAACGCCGGTTGGATCATCACGGCGTCTTGGCCAATCGACACTGAGATGGCGACGCGCCTCCGCGCAAAGGGATCGGCGACGCTCGCGTCATCAGTTCATCTTGTGTGCAGACCCCGTGAGAACGATGGTGGTCCGCTCCGACCTGATGATGTCGGAAGCTGGCGCTCGGTCCTTGCCGAGCTTCCCGTGCGGATCCACGAGTGGATGCCCCGGCTTGCGGACGAGGGTGTGGTAGGAGCCGACGCGATTTTCGCGTGCCTTGGGCCTGCTCTCGAAGTCTTCTCTCGGTACTCGCGCGTCGAGAAGGCATCGGGCGAGGTCGTTACTCTCAAGGATTACCTGGAGCAGGTCTGGGCCGCCGTGTCCAAGGAAGCGCTCTCGCTGATGTTTGAGGGCGCTGATGCAACCGGCCTCGAAGAAGACGCCCGGTTGACGGCGATGTGGCTCTGGACGCTTCGTGGGGGTTCGGCCACCGGGAGCGCTGCTGAAGCGGACGATGCCGACGAGACCAGCGACGTGGAAGATGACAACGAACGGGGCGCCCAGAGCGGCAAGGGCAAGGCACTTGCCGGCTTCGTCTTGGAGTTCGACGCCGCCAGAAGGATCGCCCAGGGGCTCGGAGCGCACCTGGAGAAGCTGAACGACGTGGTGGAGGTGAAGGGCGACAAGGCTCGCCTCCTCTCGGTCGCCGAGCGCACCAAAGCCCTGTTCGGCAAGGACGGCGCCAAGGAACCTGAGGGTGCCGCCAGGGCCAGCGCGAAGTCCTCGAAGAAGCAGCTCGGCCTCTTCGGTGAGATCGAGGCCGCGGAGAAGCAGGGCTTCCTCGGCCCCACGGGCGTTCCCAAGGTCGGGGCGACGACCCTCGATCGGCTTCACCAGGCGATGATTCTCTTCGGCGCCGGTCGTTCGGACGCCCTCAAGCGCTTCGTCGTCGAGGAGGGGGCTGGGAGCGACCCGCGGTTCTGGAAGCTCGCCCAGTCGTTCTCGGCGCTCTACCCGCCCGGCTCCGAAGAGAAGCGCTGGGTTGACGGCGTGTTGGCCCGCAAGAAGTCGCTCGGGTTCTAGGAACGGAGAAGAAGATGGTTGCGCTCAAGCCCTGGTACAAGGTCGTCAGCCCCCGCCAAGACCTCCGCGACGGCAAACCGCTCGACGCTTCCGAGTTCGCCGTCCATCTCGATCAGATCCGTGAAGGTCGAGCGCCCAGGGTCTACCAGAACCCCCGGGAGTTCTTTGAGCGGACGTTTCTCACCAAGAACCTTGGTGCACTGGCGACGGAAGTTGTCCGACGCTTGAACGGAATCCAGGTCGAGACCTCGCCGGTCTTCAATCTGTTTACCCAGTTCGGCGGCGGTAAAACCCACTCTCTGGCCTTGCTGTATCACCTGGCGAACGGTGGCCCCGAGGCGCATGACTGGAAGGGTGTACGGGGGATCCTCGCCGCTGCCGGGGTCGAGCAAGTCCCCAAGGCAAACCTGGCCGTCTTCGTTGGGACCGAGTTCGACTCGATCACCGGACGAGGGGGAGACGACGGCACCCCGAACCGCAGGACCCCCTGGGGGGAAATCGCGTTCCAGCTCGGGGGCGCCAAGGGCTTCGCGGCCGTCGCAGAACATGACAAGGCACTCACCGCCCCCGGTGGCGATGTCATCTCCAAGTTGTTCGACGACGGTCGGCCGACGGTCTTGTTGTTCGATGAGTTGATGAACTACCTTGGTCGCAATCGAAGGAACGGCTTGGGGGCTCAGCTTTACAACTTCGTTCAGAACCTTGCGGAGGTTGTGCGCGGGCGGACCAACGTCGTGTTCGCCGTCTCAATTCCGTCGTTGGCGATGGAAATGACCGCTGAGGACGAGGCTGACTTCGCTCGCTTCAAGAAGCTCCTGGATCGGTTGGGCAAGGCCGTGATGATGTCCGCGGAGGCCGAGACCTCCGAGATCATCCGGCGGCGGCTCTTCGAGTGGGAGGGCCTGCCGCCGGACGCCAAGCCCACGGTGCGGGAGTACGCAGACTGGATTCAGGAGCACCGGGAACAGGTGCCGACGTGGTTCCCCGTGGACACGGCGTACGAGGCGCTCGCCGCCACCTACCCGTTCCACCCGATGGCCCTCTCCGTGTTCGACCGGAAGTGGCAGGTGCTTCCCAGGTTTCAGCAGACGCGAGGAGTGCTTCGTCTTCTCGCCCTTTGGGTGTCGCGCGCGTATCAGGACGGCTACGTCGGTGGCGACAAGGACCCGCTGATCACGTTGGGCAGCGCGCCGCTCGAAGACTCTCTCTTTCGCGCTGCGGTCTTCGAACAGCTCGGGGAGCAGAAGCTCGAAGCCGCCGTTACGACGGACGTGGTTGGGCGTCCCGAAGCTCATGCGCTGCGGCTTGACAAGGAGGCCACCGACGCGGTCAGGAAGGCCCGCATCCATCGCAAGGTCGCTACCACGATCGTGTTCGAGTCGAACGGCGGCCAACAGAAGGGCGAGGCTACGGCACCGGAAATCCGGCTCGCCGTCGGAGAGCCGGGGATCGACCTCGCGAGCGTCGAGCAGTGCCTCGAAGGGCTGACCGAGGCTTGCTACTACCTGCACGCTGAGAAGGGCCGCTACCGCTTCGGGCTCAAGGCGAATCTCAACAAACTCCTCGCGGATCGACGCGCGAGCGTTGCCGCCCCCAAGATCGACGAGCAGGTGAGAGCGGCGATCAAGGCCGAGTTCGACAAGGGCCTGGGCATCGACCGAACCTATTTCCCCGACAAGACGGGCGACATCCCGGACCGCGCCGCCCTCATGCTCGTGGTGATGGCGCCGGACCGTGCGCTGGCCGAACCGGGGAGCCAGTCGCTCGTCGAGGCGATGTCAAAGGAGCACGGGCAGTCCTCTCGCGTGTTCAAGAGCGCCATCATCTGGAGCGTGGCCGAGGACACGGGAACGCTTCGTGAGGAGAGTCGCAAGCTGCTCGCCTGGGAAGACATTCTCGGTGACCGCGACGACCTCAAGCTCGACGAAGCCCAGGTGAAGCAGCTCAAAGAGAACGTCGTGAAGGCGAAGAGCTACGTTCGGGAGGCCGTCTGGCAGGCCTACAAGAACGTCTTCTTGCTCGACGACGGCAACAAGCTGCGCCGGATCGATCTCGGAAAGATCCACTCCAGCGCCGCCCCTACGATCGTGGATCTCGTGCTCGGGCGGCTCCGCCAGGAAGACCTGCTCACCGACTCGGTGAGCGTCAACACGCTCGTGCGAAACTGGCCGCCCGCGCTCCCTGAGTGGAGCACGAAGGCCGTGCGGGACGCCTTCTACGCGTCGCCCAAGTTCCCGCGGCTTTCGAGTCCGGACATCATCAAGAACACGATCGCACGCGCGGTCTCGGACGGGGTGCTCGGCTACGCAGGCAGGAGCGGCGACCAGTACAAGCCGTTCGTCTTCGGCAAGCCGCTCTCGGCTTCCGACATCGAGATCAGCGAAGACATGCTCCTGCTCCGGAAGGACGACGCGCTCAAGGCCGAGAAGGCCATCGCAGAGGGCGCGCCGCCGAAGTCGCCATCCGCGGCCCCACCGCCGCCGCCCGTCGTGTCCAAGGTCGAGGGCAACCCCGGGAGCAGCCCGCCGCCACCGGTCTCGACCCGCACGCTGCTCGGCTTCAGTTGGGAGGGCAACGTGCCCTGGCAGAAGTGGACCCAGCTCTACAACAAGGTCATCTCGCGTTTCTCGACCAAGGGGCTGAGGCTCCGGGTGACGTTCGAGGTTGCTCCCTTCGGCGGGGTCTCGGAGCAGGAGATGGAGGAGACACGGACGGCGCTCAAGGAGTTGGGGCTCCCGAGCGAGCTAACACTGCGCGGGAAGCCGTAGCTCCGCAGCCCCGGAGGTGGGCTCGCGGTTCGATCCCGCGCCCACCTCCACCTACGCGAACGGACACAAGCGAGGCACGCAGGCGCGGCACGGGGCCCCTTCGGGCGCGCACGGGTCTCCGGCGTCGGTTCGGTTCGACTTCGAGCCGAACGAGTAGAGCGCCTGCTGGACGAGGCGGGGCGCGTAGCTGGGCACGTTCGGGTGGAACTCGCGAAGGTCGAGCACGGCTGCCTGCTTCTTCAACCAGCGGGCCCGAGCTTCGTAGCTTGAAGGTGCGCCCGGTCGTCGGAGGGCGTCGATCGCCCGAGCGACGTGGGTGTCGACCACGACGAGCGCAGTCCCATCGATCTCCGGGAACCAGGGCGTCAGACCGGGCGCCAGGGAGGGCGTCGAGACGGCAGCCACAAACAAGGTCGCGAGTTTCCGCCCGACGCGGTGGACACGGGCGAGACTCTCGACAAGCAGCTCTGCCCGCCGTCCGGGATCGGGCTCTGCCTCACGGACCTCGGTGAGGAGAGCGCGGAGCCCGCCGTCCTTCCAGTGGTGGAGCCAGGCCGAGGTCGGAAGCTTGCCGGAGTCCCCCATGCGCCGGAGGTGCGTCGTCGCGTCCTTCACGGGGCAGGCGAGGCCCGGGCGGCTCGCGCAATCAACGAAGCTGCCCAGCTTGGCGACATCGCACCCCGAGTCGAAGGCCGCCGGAGCAGCGAGGTGCGCGCACTCGGTCTCGCTCAGCAGGAGAGCGAGACGTTCGGGAGAGCTGAGAGCCGACACGACGGAGGCCGACATGGCCCGCTGCTGCCGCATGATCAGGACGTCCCGCCGGGCCTGGTACATGGAAAGCGCAACGAAGAGCTTGAAGAGCGCCGCATCCCTGCCGTCGGCCAAAGCTCGGGGATCGACGGCGAACCGGCCCACCCGCAGGGGGTCGCAGTAGAACGGGACGACCCCGGGGCCCTCGGTGACGCTGTAGACGTGGTCGAAGTACCAGGCGACGACGCGCCGGAGGCTCGCGAGCGGGGTCTCTGTCTTCACTGCGACGTCGGGGTTAGAGATCGGGCGGTCAAGGCATTCACCGCTTTCGCGATGCGACCGCAGCGACCATCATCACCCCCACCAAACCTCCGACGGCGGCACCCTCAGGGCCATGGGCAAGGAAACCCAGCCCGGCGCCACCGACGACGAACCCCACGAGAAGTTGCTTCTGCTTCCGCTTGATGTCGGAGAAAGCGCGGCCGGTCCGGCGGTTGCTGACCTTGTCGTGCAGGAGGCGAGCTTCGAGGGTGCTCATCCCCGACGACGACTTCACGCAGGCGAAGTGCGCCGGGCGCATGTGGGCGATGTCGGTGGAACCACGCCCATCCCCCGTCCAGCCCTTCGGCGCCGTCGGGTCGCCGTAGTCCCTGAGGTTCACCTTCACCCCGCAGACGCCGCAGGCTTTCTGCCCCGCATCCCACACGAACCGCTGCTCTTCGTCGTTCAATGACATCGGGTGGTTCCTTCGGGAACGGGTGGTCGTCAGGGCGTGCGGGCAGAGCTGACCTGCCGCCGACCTCAGTCCTTCGTGGCCCGGATCAGCTCGAAGAGGTCCGTGAAGAACGCTGCCGGCGTCGCCTCCGTGAACGTGAAGATGTCGCCGGGGCGACGCGCCCAGCCGGCACTGTAGCCCTTGTGCCGCATGACGACCTCGTTCATCGGGCGCGGCATCAGCGCGCCGGGGTCGGGTCGGGTGCCCACCTTGATGTGGTTCGCGTTCGGCACGGGCGACACAACCAACGAGGCGGGCTTCTCCATCCGGATGTAGCAGAGGAAGCGGTCACCCAGGTACAGGTGCAGGTTCTTCGCCGTCCCGAGGTGGAACCTCGGCTCCATGGTGCAGAGAAGCTCCAGGTCCGAGAGGAACCTGTGCGCCGCCGGGAACGTCTGGGCGAGGCGATTCCGTCGCTCGCCGTACTCGGGGGCCAGCTCCGTCGTGAACCGGATGGTTCCGATGGACGCAGGGTTCGCAGGGGTGGGGGGCAGATGTTGACCCGTCGTCATGTTCGCCTCTGGGGTCGCGCTGAGCGTGGAACGGCTCGTGGCCGCAGCGTACGCCGGGAGCGGCTCCTTGGGGGAGGTCTGTGACGCCGGTCGAGGTCGGCGCCGTGTTTCGCGTGGCGGGACCCCGGGGCCGCCGTTGCACCGTGACCGCATGTCCGGGTGGCCGGACGTCCGGACATCCTGCTTCCGGGGCGTCACCATTTCTCGCAGCTCCGCCCGCCACGCACCGTCGCCCCACCCGTGGGCCTCGTGATACCGTCCCCCGTATGGCCCGTCCACAGTCCGCGCTCACGAAGCTGATCCTCACGTTGCCCCCCGACATGCCGATCGCCGAGGTGATCGAGAAGGCGAAGGCCGCCGGGATGGACACCACCGAGAGCAACGTCTCGCGCGTGCGGACCGACCAGAAACGGCGCGAGGCTGGGACGCCCGCCAAGAAGGCCGCGAAGAAGCCGGCCGCCAAGGCGGAGAAGAAGCCCGCCGCGAAGACCGTGCCCAAGGTGGCCAAGGTGGCCAAGAAGGCCCCGGCCACGATGAAGCCCACGCCCGCGAAGAAGGCGGCCAAGACCACGCCCGCCAAGAAGGCGTCCCCCAAGGCCAAGGCACCGGCCGCTCCCACCTCCGCGGCGCCCGTCTCGAAGTCCGCCTTCATCCGCTCCCAGCCCCCGACGATGCCCGCCCGGGACGTGGTCGAGGCAGCGCGGGCGGCGGGGATCACGATGACGACGAAGTTCGTCTACAGGGTGCGGTCAACGCCCACGAAGGTGGCCGGGAAGAAGCCCGCAGCCGCCACCAAGGCGGCGCCCACCTCGAAGCCCGCCCCGAAGGCTCCCGCGAAGCCCAAGGCTGCGTCTCCCAAGAAGCCCGCGCCCACCAGCGGCTCGGACGAGGTCGTCACGTTCAGGCGGCTCGTGCTGGGGCTCGGGGTGAGGCGGTCGAGGGGGCTCCTTGAGGAGCTTGAGCTGGGGCTGGCCAGGTTGATCGGGGGGTAGCCACCGGCGTGGGCGTGCTCGTGCTCGACGGTCATGAACGTGTGGGAAGCCCACGGCTCGCACCGTGGACGGGGGTACCACGGGCGGGTACGGGGCAGCCCCGGAAGGATCGACGCGCTTGACGCCTAAGGAGGACCGCAGCCGGCTTCCCCGAGAAGCCCGGCTGCTCCGGGACGAGATCCTCGCCGAGGTGCGACTTCGGCGCGGCATCGCCTTGCAGCAGGAGAGCCTGACGGTCGAGCGTGGGCTACCCGTCCTCCGTGTGCGCATCGGTGAGCGGGTGCTTCGCGGCGTGCAGGTTTGGCTGCCTGCGGTGCCAGGCCCGGAACCTCACCGGCCCGACGTCATCACGGTCCACGGTTCGGGGCTGCGGGCATCGCGGATGTGGCCGCGGAACCGGGAGGGCGGCTTCCAGATCGAAGCCGTCGTCGATCACCTGCTCGCGCTGATCGACGAGGAGCTACAGCGCCCCCGTCCCGCGCTCGACCTGGCCGCGGGCCAGCCAGCCGCGGCTTCGGGCCTACACGTCCTTCACGCTGCCGCGGTGCTGCTCGGGGGCGTAGCGGCAGAGAGCCGGGCGGCCGACCTTGTGGAACGGCTCGCAGCCCCGGAGCGAGCCCGCGTGCTCTCGCACCTGGAGCGCGACGGGATGACGGACGGCGACCTCCGCGCGCTGGGTGACGTCCTCGGGATGTACGTCGGCCGGTTCATCAAGCACGAGCACGACTTGGACCCCTTCGAGCCGATCTCCGATCGGATCGTGACGATCCTCAAGTTCGGGCCCGAGCCCAAGATCGCGGCGCGCTCGCGGTTCGTGCTGCTGCTGGGCCGGCGGGGGACGCGGGTCACCCTCGCGGACCCGACCGGCCAGGGGCTTAGCACGGTGACGCGGACCCTGGCCGAGAAGCGGTGGCGGGCCGTCGATGGCGCCCCGTGGTGGGGGACGGTCGGGCAGTCCGTCTACAAGGGCGCCACGAGCGAACGCGGGCGCGAGGGGACCTGACCCTACCTTCGACGCAGGTCCCGCGACGCTGACCACGTACCGGCCTTGCCGCACGCGCTGCCACCCGTGCCGAACGCTATAGCGGTGCCGACTCACACGGGTCGCCACCCACGGCTTCCATGCGCACGCCAAGTAGGCGAACATCGCGGCCATGCGGTTGATGACGTGGAACTGCCAGGTCGGGGGCTTCCGCAGGAAGGGCGCACGAGCCGCCGCGCTCCGCCCGACCGTGCTCGTGGTGCCCGAGTCCGAGAACATCGACGGCGAGATGGTGCTCGCTGGCGACGTCCAGCCGACCACGAGGATGTGGCTCGGGGGCACGACAACGAAGCGAGGTGTCGGGGTCTTGTCGTACACGGGCGCGGCCATTCACAAGGCTCGGCGGATCGGCGATCCGATCGACTTCTTCGTCCCGCTCGAAGTGAGCGCGGACGGCGTCGAGTTCCAGGTGGTCGCCGTCTGGACCGCCGCGACCACCGACCGGGCAACCCGCTACCGTCAGGCCGACGAGGGGCTCGACCGGTACGCCGACTGGATTCGTCGGCGGGGCACCGTCGTGATGGGCGACTTCAACAACAACGCCAGCTACGCCCCGGGGAAGAAGGCGTGGCGAGAGCTTGAGGATCGGCTCCGGCCCCTCGGGCTGGTGAGCGCGTATCACGAGCGCTTCAAGGAAGGGTTCGGCGCCGAGTCGCGGCCAACCCACTACACCCACAGGAAGCGAGAGCGCCCCTTTCACCTCGACTACTGCTTCGTGCCGGCGTCGTGGGCCTCGCGGATCGAGAAGGTCACGGTTGGCAAGTACGACGAATGGTCGGACGTCAGCGACCACATGCCGGTCATCGTGGACGTGTCGGCTGGGGGGTGAGCCCGTCGGCCTTCCTCACCGCGGTACCGCGAGGGGGCGGTGCCAGAATGCCGAAAGGCCGGGACGGCTCCCGGGACCGCGCGGGCGGTGGCGTCCGTACGGACCTCCGGGTGCGCGACTCCGACCCGTTCGGAGTCGGGGGCGGGGATGGCCACGGAGGTCGAGCTGGGCCACGGTCTGCCTACATGTAGGCTCCGGGTGGCCGGCCCGCTCTCGAACATCGCCGGTCACGGCTACGGGGCCACCGTCGGGATCGGCACGCAGGAGGACGGCAGGACGCCGGGCGGGGCGATGGCCATTGTCCTAGTGTCCACGCGGCACGCCCCCCTCTACCTCACCCTCGTCCCCTCGTGCCCCGCCCGCCCCAGCTCCTCCCGCAGCTCCCGGGCCCACGCCGGGGCCAGAGGCGGCGGAGGGCGGGGCCGCAGGGGCGGTGACAAAATGCCGGAATGCTCGGAGCGGGTTGGGTCACCGGCAGGGCGAGGGGGGGGATCGGCCCGACCCGTGCCGCCGCTCGTGAGGTCTGGCACCCCCCAGGCGAGTGCAGCGGGCTGCGCCGGTTCCGTGTCAGTTGGGGGCGCGCAGAGCTTCGCCCCGTCGAAGCAGCCCAGCCAGACGCCCCGCGACCTCGAAGCCATCCTCAAGGGCGAATCGGAGTCCGTCGAGAACCTCCCCCATGACCATCGCGAGCGCCAGCCTCGACATGTCGGCCGCATCCCCGCGCATGAGGGTGCGCCGGGTGCCCACGTCGTCGAGCAGCATGACCGCGTCCCGGTGTGGAAGGTCTGACCAGTCAACGGCCAACGAGATCGCGTACATGGCGACTCGAACCCGATCCCGCTCGACGAACCTGGCCTCCTCCAGGAAGCCGCGCGCGAGCGGCCCGAGCACCGCGTACAGCCGCTCGACTTCTTCGTTGGTCGGTCGGTCCTCATCATTCTTCGGCATCGGTATCACCGGTCGGCTGGGCGTTGAAGATTTGGCGCGGTGGAACAGGAGATGAGGAACGTGCCGTCTCGTGCTTCGAGAACGACCGCGCCTCAGCGGAGCCCTGCCCCGGCACGCCGCCCCCGAAGGGGCAGCGGCTGGGGCAGGATGGTGACCAGCGGACGATCCACCGGGCCGGATCGTCCGTCGCAACAGTGACAGGCGTCGGCCGCGAACACGGCTCGGGTCTACCTGGGGGCCCGCTCAATCCTGGCGAGACCGCCGTCCACGAACACGTAGTCGTCTTCCATCTGCCAGGAGACGAACATCCCGTCGTACGGGCGAAGGACGGCGAAGTTCAATCCGGTGACCGGCTCCGTGAAAACCAACGGATGACCCGCAGGATCCGTGGCTGCCCACGGATAGCTGTCCAGGATCGTGCGACCGTTGATGGTGGATTGGTCATCGGCCGACGCGACAATCAGGTACGTCTGGTTCTTGATCGTCACGATGCGATACTGACACAGGTTCGATTTCGCGGACGAAATCAGCGACATAGCAGTCATCATGAGTGCGGACACGTTCGTGTTCATCACAGGGTCTCCTTGTTCGTAAGCATCGGCTCCGGAAGCCCCTCACCGCGGTCGTGGTACCTGAGGACCAGGATGGCGCCTTCGGCCAGCAGGTCGCCGAGCGACCGGTCGAGATCGAGCCCGAGGTGGCGGAGCCGCTCGTGGACCGGTGCGGGTAGAAGGGTACGGACGTGGCGTGGTGATTTTGAGTTTCTCATCGCACTACAGACCGTTCATAGAAAGAAAAGCGATCACGACCGACACGACCATCACGCACCTGGGTACCTTGGTCGGGACGACACGGCCGACGAACGTGCTCCCGGTCCTCATGGGTCGAACCCGCCCACGGGAACTCGAATCAGTGGAGCCATGGGTCGGTACGGAGCCGAGCGTGGTGGGATGGGGTGATCACGCTGCGTTGCCCCGCTCCCGAGCGGCCCTGCGTTCAGCTTGCTTGCGAAGGCGGGCCTTCTCGCGGTACTCCGGGGTCGAGCGGGATGCCTTGAGCTTCTCGGCATAGCGCTCGCGGTCGTAGGCCCTCTTGCGCTCCAGAAACCTCTCGGACCGATGGAACCTCAGGTTCCGAACCAGGGAGAAGTTTCGCCAGGCGGGCTCATCGAAGATCTCGCCGAGCACGCGGCGGGCATCCCCGGGTTCCGTAGCGGCCTCAGTCACGACCCGCTTGTAGTAGTACCAGCGGTGCTCGACCTTCTTGTAGGTCTGGTCGTCCGACTCTCTCGTGAGGGTCGCCATGAGAGCCAGCATCGAGAGCCTGAGCGCGCGGAAGCGGGCGGACAGAGCTTCGGTACTCATGACGCCACCCGGGGAAGCGTGACCCGCCGGAACTCCGACTCGGCGTACCTGGCGACATCCTCGGACCACGCGAGGTGCCCCTTGATGAACGGCTCGGTCGGCGTGTCCGTGATCCAGATCGGGCACCGGACGACCTCGATCCGGTGCATCAGTGCCGACCGCAAGATCCCCGGCATCAGCTTGTTCGCGCCCCCAAGGAACCCGAGCCGCAGGATCACGAGGTCGGCGCTTGGCGCGAGGAGCTGGGGGACCGTCTCAACGACCTCGTCACGGCTATCTGCGAAGTGCCCCAGCCGCACCTGCTCATCGGTAATGACGCGGAAGTTGAAAGACCGTCCGGCTGCAACGCCGATGTGCCAGCGGATACCAAGAGCAAGCCGAAGGTGGGGTCGAAGGTCCCGCCATTGGGCGGTCAGCCACACGTTCTCGCGGGTCATGTCGGTCGCGAGCGTCCGATGATCCTGCGTTCGAGCCACCAGCGGCGTCTCCGAAAGATGGGCGGCCTCGAACAAGTCATTCCCAAGGAAGACCTGCTTGCGGCGCCGATAGATGCAGATGCACTCGCGAGCCTCATCGTCCCGGTCGCCGACGATGCTGCCGGTTCCGGCGCAGGCCCCGCAGTCGCGGTCGGACCACTCAGACGTTTGCATAGTCGAACTCCTCTACCGCCATCCCGGGGGCAACTACACCGGAGCCGTAGATCGTGCGGTTCATGATCCGCCGGCACGACAGATCGACCGAGGCCACGAAGGGCTCGAAGAGCGGATTATCGCGGTTCTTGAGGTTGCAGAAGAGGGTCGTCCCGTTCCTTCGGTGCTCCTCATCGAGGAAGGTTGTCGTGACGGTGTCGGCGGAACGTTCGGCCTCGTTCGCGTACGAGAGGGCACTCATCTTGTACCGCCCCTGATTCTTGGTGGCTTCCTCCTTGCCCTGACGGTTGATCTGGAAGAGCATCAGCACGGGCACCCCCTGGCCGCTGTTGAACTGGAGGGCGAGCTTCTTGGCATCGCGAAGAACTGAGTTTAGCTCGATCGTGTAGTCGCGGTTCTGCTTCTTCTTGCGAGCCTCGACGAGCCCGCCGTGGTCGATCACCAAGAGCCCCACGTCGATCTGCTTGTGGGTCAGCTCGGCGTCGAGCCGGATGTCGTCGATGGTCAGATCACGGGCCGGCGTGCGGGCGTCGAAGTGACAGTATTCGGGGTTGTTGCAGAAGTCGTCGATGACCTTCTGGAAGAACAGTTCCTCGTCGGGGGACAGATCGCCGTCCCGAACCTTTCGGTAGTCGAGAGGCCGATGCCCCTGCCGTCTCCACTTTGTATTCGCCGAGTGGATGACGTAGATCTGACGGCGGAGTTGTTGGTAGGGGACTTCCAGCGAGACGTAGAGGACGTTCGTCCTGTACCGCGTGACGAGGTTGTAACACCAGTTGAGGGCGAAGCTGGTCTTCAGCTCAGCAGCGAATGCGGCATGGACCCACAGCTCGCCCCGCTTGATGCCGTGACACACCTTGTCGATCTCGTTGAGCCCGGTCAACCGCCCCCAGACCTTGTCCTTGTTGCTCTTGGCCTCCTGGTACTCGTTCCACACGTCCATGCCGTCGAGTCGGAAGTCTCCCTTCGTACGTGCGGTGGTCTGCGGCTCGACCAGGGAGAGGGCGCGGCCGAGCAGGTGCTGGATGCCCGCCTCGACGCCCTGCTTGCGAACCTTCTCGCCGTTCTCGCGGATCTCGACGCCGCGCACGATGATGTCGCTCGCCTCCTTCAGGAGCGCTACTGCCCGAGCCTTCTGCTGGTCGTCGATGAGGTTCGTGACGAGCTGGGCGAAGTTGGTGCGGATGTAGGAGGCGGCGGCGGCGACGTCCTTGAGCCGCTCGATCGTCTCGATGTCGCCCTCGCTGCTCGGGCCACCCATGGAGGAGAAATGGTCGCGGACGGTCAGCCCGGACGGCATTTCGAGGTGGCGCTGGAAGTACTCGCGGACGAAGTCGAAGATCCGTTGGTCGGGCGGCTGAATCCACTGGAGCCCGGCCGTGTTGACCTTCTGGAAGTTCTGGACGAGGTTCTCCGGCGTGATGCCGCCGAAGTCGATGATGGATCGTAGGAGGCGCTTCACGGGGTCACCTCGGAGGACGGGGCGGTCTTCTCGGAAGGGGAGCGCCGCAGACCGATCTTGTGGCACTCGGAGGACGGAGCCCGAGTTTGACTTGGAAGCGCCTCATCGAGGAGGACCACCGAGGAGGATGGCTCGGTGTTCCGATCAGGATGACGGTGTTCCGCTTGTCGTCCACACCATACTCTCAATCTCTTCTTCTCTACGTCTGATCCAGAGAAGAAGAAGAGTGAGAGTATGGTGTGGACGACACGATCGAGCTGCTGGTCGTGCATCATCCTCGTGGGATGAACAGCGGCTCCGGCATCCTCCGTGTGGAGTGACAGCTCGCTGGCGGCCTCCTTGATGACGATCACGGTGGTCATGGCGGCCCGCATCACGGCGCCTCCCCGGCCTTGATGGCGGGCTGCGGAGGCGCGCCGATGGCGTCAGCGGCGGAACGGACGGCGGGGCCTGCGGGAGTCACCGCCCGGTCCGCGTCCAGGAGGTAGGCCCGCAGGGCGGCCTCCACGATGGCCCGCTGGGGGAGCTGCTCGGCTTGGGCCCGCGTCGAGAGGGCATCGGCCACCTCCATGGACACGAGGACGTAGAGGGTGTGGCGGGGCGGGTAGATGGGTCGTCGGGTCATCGCGTTTCTCCTGCCCTGGAAGCTTTATAGATAGATAATTGAGAATCTCGCCTGGTGGCTCCGGCTCTCCCCGCAAACCAAGCTCTCGACGGCACCGCGTTCGACCCGGCCCGGAAGTCGGAAACTCTTGCGGAACTACTTGTCGAGCCTCTCAGGTAGGAGGCCGCTCATGCCGCAGACCCCGTGCAAGGACTGGAACGTCGTTCCGCTGATCGTCAAGAGGCGACCCGGCAGACCCAGGAAGGTGCGCCCAGCTCCTGATGCGTCCGAACTGGACTACGTCGCCGAGGTTGCCAAGGCTGCCGAGTCGTTCATCAACGACGACCCCGTGGTCACGGCCTTCTCCTGCAAGGACGCGGGCGACATCGGCAGCCTGAACCTTGTGATGCACAGCTTGGCCGAGGAGCAGGCGGCCTTGTTGTTCGATCGCCTTCGGCTCACTCGTGAGGGGCGCGGGGATCCGGCGCCGATCTCATCAAGAAGAGTGGACGCCTTGCTGAAGCTCGGTCGGCTCGTGGTCCAGCGCGAGAACACGCTTCAGGAGAGCGGAGATCTCGATCCCGCTCACCTCGACCAGGTCGTCGGGATGCTCGTCGCCGAGGTCGCGGCCGTCATCGAGGACACCACCGCGCCCGAGATCGCGGAGAGGTTCATGGCCGTGCTGCACGAGAAGATGAAGACCGCCTCGTTCCCCTCGTGCTGCCTCACGAGCACCCCAGCGGCACCGGGCGGTACCGTGGGGGGCTGCTCGTGATGACGACGTTGCTCGTCCTCGCGATGAAGGTGGCGGGCGCCATGATCGTGGGTCGGCTGGCCGGCTTGGCGATCATTCGGAGGTAGGCTGGCCCGTTGCCGTTCCCACGTACTGCACGATCGCCTTGTGGAGGTAGTTGCGGAACGCTTGGCGGCAGCAACACCAGGAATCGGCGCCGCGGAGGTTCGCAATGAGGCAGCGCCTGGGGACGTCCTCGTGCTCCCAGGCCATCAGGATGCCCGGCTTTCGGTAGGGCGCATGACTCCATGGGTTGCCGTCGTCGAGGCACCTCCAGTAGGCCACGCAGAGCACCCCACCCGGCGTCGTGATCCGAACCCGCTCCCGTGGGTACCTGTGGTTCACGAGCAACGAAGCGTTGCGGATTCGAGGGTCGGCCTCGACCGCAGCGCGAAGGGCCTCACGGACCACCTGCCGGACCGGCGGGTTTAGGTCGCTGTCGCTGCTGCGCCACTCGGTCATCCACTCGTCGTCGGTCATCCACATGAGCCGCAAGCGATCCGGAACGGTTCGAGCGAGGGCAACGACGAGGCGCTTCCACTCGCTCACGGCCTCCGGGGAATCGTTCGCCGCCATCCAGTCCGCGTAGACACGATCGCGGATCAGCGTCCCGCTCTCGACGGGCTCGCACCGGGGACAGCCGCCGTCGCGATGCCGGAAGATCGTGTCGCCGCAGATGGGGCACCGAGCCGCTTCGAGATGCTCGACCTCGCCGACCTGCACCTGGGCCCGGAGCGCCTCCGGGAGCGACCCGACAACCGCGCGCAAGTCGAGCAACCACGAGGTGCGTGTCGTCGGCGCCATCGGATTGTAGACGGACTCGTCCACGATCTCGGCCTCGCCCGCGTCGGTGAGGACGATGGCGTCACCCTCCACCGCTGCGCGCACGCGGCGGCCATACAGGTTCTCGAACTCGCAGGCGCCGTTGATCAGGGTGCCCTCGGCGCGCGACTCCTTGGTCGGCCGATCCTTCGACTTCGAGACCGCCGCCCGGTGGATCGTGGAGGCCACGTCGGTCGGAGCGACCTCACCCACCTCCAGTGCGGGCGTGACACCGGGACACCCGGACACCGCGACCTCGGGCGGTGCCACGGCCTTCTTCGCCTGGCTCACGGTCTTCGCCTGCCCCGACGCGAGAAGGTCC
This sequence comes from uncultured delta proteobacterium, assembly GCA_903906315.1. GTDB lineage: Bacteria > Myxococcota_A > Polyangia > Polyangiales > Polyangiaceae > CAIVJW01. The sequence goes on from CAIVJW010000084.1 coordinate 22,080, forward strand.
ATCACGGACCGGCGCTCGCCCTCGGGGAGCCGGGCGAGCTGCACGAGCTGGGTGTGGTTGTTGGCGACCTCGTGGTCGAGAAGGCGGAGTGCATCGGCCCCGAGCTTGTCGGCGATCTGCACCCGCTGCTGAACCATCCGCTCGCCGGAGCCACCGCGGGCTTCGGCCTCTGCAAACGAAATCGCTTTCGCTTGCAGGTCATGCCGGGCGACGGCTCCCGCCACACCGCGGCGCGTCTCAGGGGGCGCCTGCTCGTACAGCTCCTTCCGGCGCCGCTCGGCAACCGCGCGCTCCAGTACGGTGAGGTCGCGGCGGGCGAGGTTCTCCTCGATCTCGTCCAGCTCGATGTCGACCTCTTTCGCGTCGGCCTCGACGAAGACGACGTTGATCTCGGTGAGCCCGAGCCGCTCGTGCGCGAGCAGCCGATGGAGGCCGAAGACGAGCCGGCCGTCCCGGCGGACGCGGACCGGGCTGAGCAGCCCCCTGCGGCCCACGGACTCGGCGATTACCTTGACGACACGGGGGTCGGCACGGCGGCGGCGGTCCTCGGAGACGATGACCGAGCTGACCGCGACGGTGTCACGGTGTCCGGGTGTCACGGCGGCGCTCACGGCTCACCTCCGAGCCCAGTCGTGGCCGGGGGAAGCAGCCATCGGCCGTGGCCAACGTTCGCGGCTCCCCGGCGCACAAGCTCCCGCTGGATCGTGCGAACGGCTGGGGTCTGCCCGGTTTCCTCTGCGTAGGCCCGTGCCGTTCCGGCGGGCGAGACTTCCTGCCCGGCACGCCGCTCCCAGAAGTCATCGCTGGCGGCACGCCGGCCACTCGGACACTCGGACACCGTGACACGGACCCCGCGCATGAAGTCGAGCTTCTTCCCCACGAACCGGGCTGCCCTGGCCACGTCCTCGGAGGTCGCGACGCTCCGATCGTTCGCCCTCGCCGATGCCAGCACGAACCGCTTGAGGTTGATGGCGAGCCGGACGGGGATCGCGCACGACTCCGTCGGGTTGCTGGTCATCATGTCCCGGCACTGCTCGCGGAAGTGCCGATGCGTCTCGGTCAGCTCGTCCTCGACGGCGGTCGTGTCGATCTCACGGTGCTCGTCTCGAAGAAGGGCGACGAGGAGGCGGGCCTCCCTGACCCACGGCTGCCCGTTGAGGGTCTGCCCGCCCTGCCGAAGCGACCGCACCATCCGCTCGCCGACGTCCCAGGCGCGCTCGGGGGCGACGGGGATCTCGATCACGGTGTCGAGGCGCGAGAGGAACGGGAGCAGGCCGAGGATCGCGGCCTCCCCGCTTGCCTTCGTGGTGCCCGCGGCGGTCTGTGCCTTGCGGTTGACGTCGATCAGCAAGGCGGTCTCGGCCACACGCTTCTGCCCGCCGGCCACGCTGTCGCGGACCTCGCCGTCCTCCATCAGCTCTTGAAGGATCGGCCCGATCTGCGCGACCTTCTGCGGCGTCCACGCATGGGCGTCCTGCACTACGAGCACGCCCTGGGAGGCGAGCGGCAACAGTCCCGGCGTGGACTTCCACCCGTCGGCGGTCCGGTGGCTCGCGCCGACCAACCCGGCCGCGCTCACCTTCACCGCCGAGCCCTCCCGGCAGACCGGGTTCAGCACGCGGGCCGCGAGCCCGTAGAGCTTCTTCCCGTGACCGGGCGGACCCACCACGAGGGCGTGAAGCCGTGCGGGGGCGTTCCCGACGTAGCCGGTCGAGACCGCCTGCATGGTCGCGAACTCGACGCCCTCGCCCAGGTGGGGCGCCTCTTCGATCGCGACGATTCCGAGCTTCTCGACGAGCTGCTCGCGAAGGTACGACATCGGCGTCTCACCACGGGTACGAAGCTCGCCGAGGAGCGCCACCGCGGTGGCCCGCTCGTCGGCCGTGGCCCCGATCAGGTCGAACGCGCTCGTCGAGGGGCGCACGTCCACGAGGTGAAGAAGGAACCGGCCACCGCGGGGCATGACCGGCACCACCACGATGATGCCGAGGAACTCGGCCAACGCTCCCGCGCGATGCGCGTCGTGGAGCTTCTCGATGAGGGCGCGGCCGACGACCGGTAGGACACCGAGTTCGTCGCCGTCAGCGTCGGAGATCTTGATCTCGGCGGTCTCGACCAGCTCCGCCTCACCGCTCGGGTGCTCGACGAGGTCCTGCTTCGTGTCCTCGATGCGAGCGATGTGGCCGACGATCCGGGCGGCGCGTCCCACGCGATCGTTCCACCGCGAGTTGAGGATCGTGACCGGGTCGGCGGTCTCCCAGGCGACGGGGCCATCCTCGACACGCATGTTGTCGAGCACCTCTCGTGCGGCGCGGCCGATCTCCTCCATCGTGGTCTGCTTGCGGAGCTTCTCGCGCATATGCGAGAAGACCGCGACGAAGAGGTGCCGGAGAGCGTCGGGGCCCATCACGGCACCTCCGTGTTGAGCGTCCCGAGCTTGCGCTCGACCATCTCGACGATGGCCGTGTGGACGGGGAGCGCGGGGCTCGTCGTCGGGCCGTCGGGGGGCGGACCCTGCGGCACGTCGGGAGGAGGGGGAGACGGGCGGCGCTGCCTCGCCTGTTCGATCGGAATGATGTTGCTGGGTGCGGGACTATTGGGCTCGCTCATGCCGGCGAGTTCAGCACGCACAGGAATGGAAAGCCCGGTACGGCTCTCGTACCCACGCCCTGCGTACCGGTACGTCCGGGGTACTGGCCGACCGCTCGGCGCCGGTACTTCCCGCGTACCGGGACGTCGCCCGTACTACTACTTCCCGGGCACCGGGCGCCTACGGCTTCCGCTTCGCCGGCTGTCGTCTCGAAGTCCCGGCGCGCTTGAGAGCTTGCTGAAGCGCCTTCGGCCCGAAGGCGAGGCCGAGAGGACGCAGCAACCCGAAGAGGATCTGCGACTTCGACGTTCCGTCATCGTGGTCCCAGTGCCACGGTGCATCGACAGCGGCCATCGCGGGAATGAGATCCTCGGGCGCCAGCATCCGGCCGGTGTACCCGAACAGATGGTAGGAGAGAGACGTGGCGCGGCTGAGCTGACGCTCATGGGGCAACGCTTCGAATCGAGGCTCATCAACACCATCGGTGGCATGGACGAATTGCCGGATCACCTCAATGATCGTCGCGCACAGAGCGTCATTTCCTACCGTGATCCGCCCTTCCTCGGACATGGTGCCACGCCCAAGGAGGACGATCCGTGCTGCCCCAACGTCACGGGCAAGCGGGCTGAACGTGATCGGCTCTTCGGCGCGCTCCTCGGTGAGTTCGCCGTGAAGTTGCAGGGCTTGACGCGCAGCATCACCGATGATCCCGATCACCCCGGTGAGTCGAGGGTCGAACGTCTCGCTCGTGTGCAGCGCGTTACAGATGGCAGCAATAGCGGCAACCGAGGCGCGCACATCGGTCCCGACACCGGGGTCACCGAGAAGATCGGCGAGCCCGGGTCGGCGGGGGCCGGTGGGAGGCACGGGACCCGGGGACTGCGCGTCCGGCGGCGGGGGCTTCACCGATGACCGTGTCGCAGCAGCACGGGGAGGCGGCTGGGCCGCAGGCCCTCGCCTTGCGGCGGGCGCTCTGCGCACCTTTGGCCCCACCGGCTTCGACGGTCGCGACGTTGAAGCCTTGGCCGACTGCTTCTTCGAGTCCTTCTTGACCGCCTTCTTCGACGGCTTTGCAGGGCGCATCGCGTGATCGAGCGCGGGAACTTGCGAAGGGGCAACTTTTTTGGGCCCGGGGGGCGTGCTTCGCTCCGTGCGGCACCTCATCGCTCGCGTAGTACCGGGATGATCTACTCCGACCTCCCGCGCCGCACCGCCGCCGTCCTCGACACCGCCACGGGCGGCATCTTCTTCAACGTGCTCGGCACGGCCATCGACGACGGCCATGACCTCGATGTGCAGGTCGTCATGCGCCCGCCCAGCTACGTCGTCCTGCTTCACGTCCTTGATGGACAGCGCGTCGTCGAGGCCCGGGAGGTTGTCGTGGAACACGAGCGGCTCGAAGACCGCGTCCGCCTCGTGCTCCTCCAGTTGCACGTCGGGCAGGTGCTCCTCGGGGCCGCGCGATGGCGGCACGCGTTCGATCGGCAGCTCGCCGCGTTGGGGATCGGCGGACCGACAACGGCGACACCCGTGTGAGAGCTGAACTCAGGCCGCGGTCTCGTTCGCCACGGGGTCAACGACCACGGCGCGAACGACCGAGTCCGTCCGTGAACTCGTTGGCGAGGTGGTGGACGAGTTCGAGCCCCTTCTTCGCCCGTTCCGCAGCGGTGGTGGCCGATGGTCCGGTCCACGCCCAACAGTTGCGCAGCAACTGGTCATCACACTCGACGGGACCATGCCAACCGTCACCCACGCGCGACGCCGCTCGACAGGCGTCGATGTATGCCGTCGCGAGCGGGTCGTGTGGGGGACCGAACATCCTCGCATAGGCAACGGCGTCCGCAATCTTGGCCGAGCACGTCAGGGTCACGAACGGTCCACCAATGAGCGGTTGTAGGTCGATCGTCACGTAGGAATCCTTCGTTGCTGCGTGGCCGAGAAGGTTCAGGACCCAGGTGCGACGTCCCTCCGCGAACTCGGACGTGGTCAACGTCGCGACGCCACGAGCCGCGCCCTTGAGGTTCGCGGCCAGATCGACGTGCTCGGACTCGGTCAGGAGTGGGACCGCCCTAGGCTGATCTTGCAGGCACAGCTCGCTCATCGCTCGCGCTGGACGGAAGGCAAGCCAGGTCTCGTTCTTGTATGAGACTTCGGCGAACTGAAGAACCTTCGGGGCACCTTCCCCCACGTCGCCACGGCGCGCTTCTACGCGTGAGGTCAGCACCCAAGGAGTCACCGACGCGTCGTGTCGTTCGTGGGCAGGCACGACGCGGCGAATACCAGCGGCAACCTTACCGACATGTCGGGCGATCTGCACCATGGCAACGTGGTTCGGTCGCAGCTTGGCGTGGTGCTTCAGCTCGATGAGGTGAGCACGAGGGCCTTGCGCCTCGAACGCGACCAGGTCCACGCGGTGAAGCTCTCGAACAACGAGACGAAGCTCTGCGCCAAGGATGTCGGCCAGAAGGTCCGGGTTCGAGAGCAGCAAGTCGCGAACGTTCTCCTCACCCAGGTCGGGACGGCGTCGTCGCAGCAACGCGTCTGCGGGGGGCAAGGGTGCACGAACGCCCTGCGGCACCACCCCCACGCCGTCGAAGAGCGCGTGGGCCGTCACCTGGAAGCCGAGCCAGTCATTCATGCGGGTATCCTCGTGATCTGGATGGTACGATCCAATGGTCAACGGGAGCCAACAGTTTCATTACGTTTGCAGTGCGACCGGGGTTGACCCCTCTGCATCCCGTCGGGCCCCCGACACCGCTGCGAACCGGCCAGCGGCCAGGAAGGGATCGTCGAGGCGCCCATCAAGATCTTGCTTACACGGCTCGTACCACGGCGGAAGCCGTGGGGTCCATGTCGTTCGCCGGGCTGGGACCTCCGGGGGCAACGACCTGGCCCCGCAGAATGAACGGCGACATGGGACCGCTGGGGTCGCGTCGATCCGCCTGCCGACCTCTTGAGGAACGGCGTCGTCAGCGGGCCCGGAATCGAGCGGTTGCGGCTCATGCGATCGGCCCCGTCGGGCCCCCAAATTCACGGGACTTCTGAGGCGCCCGCGGAAGGCGGTTTCGGATCACCCGCAGCGGCCGGCCCCAGGGCTCGGCAGAGGGTGGCGTAACCGACCCCGACCTCCCGGGCGACCGCTCGGAGCGACTGCCCCTGGGCTCGAAGCTCTCGGGCGCGATCGAGGTCGAACCGGCGCGGCGGACGACCGATCCTGGCCCCGCGGCGTCGAGCTGCTTCGAGCCCCGCCTTGGTGCGTTCCACCAGGCGGGCCCGCTCCTGCTCGGCAACCCAACTGAAAATGGCGATCAACAAGGGTCGCACGGGTCCGCCCGTGTCGAGCCAGCTCTCGCGGACGCTCACCACCTGGACGCCCACGCGGTCGAGTTCGAGCAAGTCGCCGAGGTTGCCGGTCATCGAGCGGCCGAACCGGTCGAGCGCCCACACGATGAGCACGTCGAACGTGCCCTTCCGGGCGTCCCGCATCATCCGCGCATACTCGGGCCTGTGCTTGACTGCGCTGGCCTGCTCCTCATACGTGCGGACGACCTCGTAGCCACGGGCACGGGCAAGCTGCTCTACCTCGGGGCGCTGGTTCTCGGCGTGCTGCCGATCCGTACTGACCCGCAGGTAGATGGCGGCGCGCTGCGTCTTCATGCCCTGACTACGAAAGGTCCCCTTTCGGTTCAGCCCGAATGCGCCGTGGATCTGGTTGACGACGGCGCCCCGGCCTGCGCTAGGTTCGCAGACGGAGCAGCAACGAGATGGCGCCACCCCGACGCAAGACCAAGCTGGAGCTGCACGACGTGTACATGACGACGCCGCAGCTTGAGCTACTGCGCAAGCTCAACTTCCCGGGCACTCAAGAGGACCTTGCGCACCCGGTTCATCGGGAAGATGGCATGTGCCTCCCAATGACCCGGCCAGCTCTTGAAGCCCTCGTCGGGTGGGTGGCGGGCCAGGCGAATCATGAGCGGAGCGAGCGGCGGGCCGAGATGCTCAACGACATCGCGGACGACATGGAGGCCCTGTTGAGAACGCTGCCACCACGAGCGTAGCGGGGGGGCCACGCTCGTGGGGTCGCAGATCGGGCGTCTACTCCAGGAGCGACACGCGCTCGACGGCGGGCTCGACAGCCTCGCGGAGGAAGTCCCCGTCGTCCTCGGCCTTGAGGAACCCGATGGTGCGCCGGACGAAGCCTCGGAGCCCATCGAGCGCGAGGTCAGCGGCATCGGTGTCCGTGGTGGCGATCATGCGGGCCGCATCGACGATGTCCTTCATGAGGCCGTTCGCGTTCGTCCGCTTGGGCTCAGGCAGCGCGTCGATCTCCGTCATGATCCCGCGCTTCGGAGCCGCGGGCGATGAAACCACGGGCGCCGTGGACGGCGGCTCGGGCGCCTTGTCCTGCCCCCGCATCAGGCGAAGCCGGGCGGCGGCGCTCTTGACGTTGCCGCTCTGCACCAGCCGCTTCTGCTCGGCACGGGGAAGCCCCGAGACCTTGGCCGCCGCGTCGAGGCTGACGGTGCCCTGCTGGACGGCCGCGACGAGCGAGTCGTCCCCCTTGCGGAGGACCTTCGCGGCCTGCTCGACCGCCCTCGGCGCGACCCCGAGATCCTTCGCGGCCTTGGCGGCCGACTTGCCGTTCTCGGAGGCCTCGGGCGTCCGTGAGCGCAGATCTGCGCTAACGGTAGACGCCTTGTTTTGAAGGAGTTTGGAGACCCTCCGAGCCTGGGCCTCGGCCTCGTACGCAGCCTTCGCCTTGGCGGCGACCATGGCCCGCTGCTGGTCCGTGAGTTGTCGGCGGTGCAGGTTGGCGCTCAGGACCCAGCTCACCACGGAGCCCTCGCCGGCCCACACGCGGAAGCGCGGCACGGCCCCGGCCAACCGGCAGGCGGCGTAGCGGTTCCGCCCGTCCACAACCTTGCCCTCGTGGAGGACGATCGGGTCGTGCAGCCCGTTGACCCGGATGTCGTCGGCGAGCGCGGCGAGATCGGCGTCCCCCATCATCGGGAATATCGCGGCGGCGGGGTGAGCCTCGTACTCGGGGAAAGGGGCGGCGGGCACGACCGTGACGGCGGTCTCGATCGTCAGGGGCGCAGCAGGCGGTGCATCAACGGCCTCTGCCGCCGCGCCGTCGATCAGCGCCCCCTCGGGTGCGCTCAGCTCATCGGTGGCCGCTTCGGCCTCGGTCGTCACGGGCGCGGGCCACGTCATCGAGGCGGTGCTCACCGCGCACCTCCCGTCGTGTCGAGGTTGCCCTCGGGCGTGCCCTCAAGGCGCCGAACCTGCTGCTCGACGGCGAGCCGCACGAAGTCGCCGAGCGTCATGTGGGCCCGGTGGGCGGCGGCCTTCGCGTGGGAGTGGGCAAGGTCGTCGAACGTGATCTGGATCGTCTTCATCGTCATCACCTCGACGAGGTGACGCGATAGAAGGAAAACCGAAGGGGCCGAGGGCCCGAGCGCCCGGGGCCACTGGTCGCCCGACCTTCACCGCCCTGCGGCGCGCTCGGCGACAACGTGAACGAGCGACACGGTGACGGTTGTTCGATGGCCAGGCCCGACAACGCCGGGGTCGCGGACGCTTGATGTTCGACTGGTCCTCCGGCCCGTGCTCTCGTGGCGCGATGGCGCCGAAGCGGTACACGTTCAAGCTGGGCGACCCGTGCTACGCTTTCGCCCTCCACGTTGCGGCCAACTACGTGCTCCGGGCGGCATCGCTCGGCGCCACGTTCGAGCCGTTCACCCAGGAGCGCCCGTACCCCGAGCACGATCGCCTCAACGTTCGGGAGCAGGGGCGAGCGTCGAAGTGCGTACCGCCGGTCCCCATGGGCGGCTTCTTCTTGGCGGAGGGGGTGATTGGGCTCTCATTCGACAACTGCGCGGCGATCCTTGCGTTTATGCAGGGCAAGGGCCCGCGGCCGGACAAGATCGAAGCGTTCCCCGAGGTCCGCAACCGGAGCGACAGGACGCTCGACCTGCCGGACACCGGTTTATCCGTGGCAGAGCCGGTGCTGGTGCTCGGCGCCGCCGTTGAGACGTACAAGCCCCAGATCAACAAGCTCGCGAAGGCCGGGCACGAGGGAGCAGAGTTCGCGCTCATCGCTCGGAACTGCGCCTTCCACTCAGGCTGCTTCCGGTTCGAGCAACTGCGAGAACGCATCGGCGCGTGGCCGAACGAGGGGCCGATGCCCGAGTACCGCGTCCACATCCGCAAGAACTCAGCCCGCGGGGTGAGCGGCTTCGACGAGTCCGGGAACTGCCTCGACGGCACGCCGTTCCTCAAGTTCTTCTCGGTGCTCGACGTCGTCCCGCTGCTCTGGGATCTGCAAGAGTGGCTGCCGTAGCGGATCGTGTACCTCGCGGAGATGATGTCCATCGACATCTGGCTCATCACCTCGCGGGTCGTCTCGCTCGGGTAGTTCGTGAGCCGCTCCCTCGCGTCCGGCATGGCGTGCCGAGAGCCAAGCGGCGTCCCCCGGTGCTCGCCCGCCGGCAGCGACTGCTCCTCGCGCCACAGGGCTTGAAGAAGCCGAGCCCGCCGTTGGAACGGGCTGTCGGTCTTGAAGACCTGGTGCTGGTCGAGGAGCGCGCGGGACGGGCCGGTCGCGGAGCCGACCTCACGGCTTGGCACTTCCGGGTCGGTTGTGAATCGCATAGACTGGCTGAATGGCGCGAAACTGGAAACCGGGCGAGCATCTGACGTACTTGGTACAGGGCCAGCGAGTCTTCGGCACCATTACGGACGTTGGCGCAAAGGTTGGCTTCGAACTCTTCCTTCCCGGGGAAGTGGATGGTACTGCCACCGTGGAGGACACCTTGAACACCGGAAAATGGGATGTCGTTCCCGATGCAGTGTTCACCATGGCACGGGACGCAAAGTTCAAGGTCGAGGAAATCGAGCTTCAGAAGGTGCTCAAGATCGAGAAGATGAAGATGAAGCGCGTCAAGTAGGGGTGCTGCCAACGAACACCGATGTCCGTTCGGGGCAGGCTCAAGCACCCGATGAGCGACCGCGTCTCCGCTGCCACCAGCTCGCCCGTGCGGCTCGGGTCGTCGAGGCGTGGGAGGGGGCCGGGCTCTCTCGGCAGAGCGGTGTGGGGGGCGAGGCCTCCGTGAGCGCGACGGCTGGCTCGGGCTGAACCAGCCCCCCGTCCACCTGTCCGGCCGTCCGGGTCGAGGTGGGCGGCCGATCGCCAGAGCTGCCCTTGACGCCTCGGGTTTGTGTATCATATTGTTACGCGCCGTGAGGCCGCCGACACGCCCCGACGAAGCCCTCGCCTGGGCGCAGGAAGCGCTGCGGGAGAAGCGGTACGTCGTTGATCCCCACTTCGACAAGCGGCTCCAGGACCGCAACATCACCTGGCGGTCGGCGTGGTACGCGATCCAGCGGGCAACGACCTGCGTGCCGTACGAACCTGAGCGCGGCCCTCTCGCAGGCGGAACGTCCTGGAGGATCACCGGCACCGACTTGTCCGACGAGACGACTTCGATCGGCGTCGAGGCGTTCCTGGACCACCTCGGCCGACGCGTCCTGCTGATCACGGTGTTCTGACGAAGGATGGCCCTCATGATCCGCTGCTCGACCTGCACCAACGGCACGATGGCTCCCGGCCACGTCGAGAACCACGACGTGAGCGCGCTCATGGGCCTCGATGAGGTCGTCGTTCTGAGCGCGGAAGCGCTCCGTTGCACGAGCTGCGGTGCGGTCATGCTCGAAGGCCCCGTTGTCGACGCCGTGCACGACGTGCTCGCTCGGATGATCATCGGGCAGGAGGAGCTGCGACCCAGGGAGGTCCGGTTCCTTCGTGAGCTTCTCGGGATGACGCAGGCGCAGCTCGCCGAACGACTCGGGCTGACGCGGGTGACGGTGGCCCGGTGGGAGACGGCCGACGGGGACATCGGCACCGTGCCGTCCTTGGCCCTGCGCACGCTGGCCGCTTGGCAGCTCGACGATCCCAAGCTCGCCCGCGAGGTCGGCGCACCCACTCACCGGCCG
>CAIVJW010000085.1 GCA_903906315.1 uncultured delta proteobacterium
CACGACGCGGTAACGACGCCCCGACGACTCGCGCGTGAAGAAGTGCACTTAATGCATGTAGCATGGGCGAGCTCATCCGCGCAGGAAACTCAGCCTTGCGCGCGCCGAAATCGACGCGCACTTGCGAAGGTAGGGCTAGGACCCTCGCCGGAAGGCGTCTCGGGAGCGGCTAGCCCGACCCTCGCCGAAAAGCGCTGCCGCCTTGGCGCCCGTCCAAGAGCGTGAACTTCACCACAGACGTACGGAGACACAGAGTTCAGACTTGATCTGCCTCCGTGCCTCCGGTGCCTCCGCGGTGAGTTTCTCCTCTGGGTGGCCCACGAGTCCCGCGCGATGTTGCTGCAAATTCTGCTCGGCGAGGGTCTAGCCCTACCGCCAGCGCTCCGGAGGGGTGCGGGGTCCGGGGCCGTTCCCGGCCCCGTCGTGACTACGGCGCGGGGGAGCCGTCCGGGTGGATGGCGAACTCGTCGACGATGCCGTTCGTCTCGTAGTCGTACGAGCTCACGCGGACGTCGCCGTCCGGCTGCTGCCGCACGATGACGTAGCCGTAGGCGACGTTGTCGGTGAGCGGCGCGCCGCCGTTGCCGACGATGATCTCGCGGTACTTGGGGTGATGCGCGTACGTGTGCGTGTGCCCGGACACCAGCAGCGTGTACGGGTGCTTCTCGATGATGTTCTGGCTCGGCGTCGTGCCGGGCGCGTCGGTCGCTGACACGTGCTCGTGTCGCACGACGAACGTGTACGTCGTCGGCTTCGCGAGCTCGGCCTCGAGCCAGGCTGCCTGTGCGTCGGTCCAGGCGTTCGGCGCGCAATAGACCACCTTCATCGTCCAGCCGCCGTTCAGCGCCGCGATGTCCACCGTGTACCACGGCGAGTCGACGCCGATCGGCGCGAGCATCTTCCCGAGGAAGTTCTCGTAGTTCTTGGTCGTGCCGTTCTGGGTGCCGGGGCCGCAGTTCGAGGTCGTCGCCACGGTGCACTCGTGGTTGCCCATCGCGGGGAAGAACGGGCCCTCGTAGGCCGCGCGGGCCCCCATGTAGAGGTCGACCTGCGCCGCCGCCTGCGAGAGGATATCGATGCTCGACGCATAGTCGCCCGTGCCGACCGCGAACGCGGGCCGCGGGCTCGCCGCCTGGATGTCCTGCCAGATCTTCGTGATGATGTCGGTCGGGTAGCCGAAGGTGTCGTTGGGGATCGGCGGGCGCGTGTCGCCGACCACCGAGAAGCTGAACAGGTCGAGCTTGCTCCCGGACGTGCCGGTGACCGAGCCCGTGCCGGGTGCGCCGCCCGCGCCGCCGTGGCCGCCGCCGCCCGATCCCTGTGCGCCGCCCGCGCCGGTCGCGCCGCCCGATCCCGTCGTCGTGCTGGGAGTGGTGGTGGTCGTCGTCGAGGTGGTCGTGGTCGTCGAGGTGGTCGTGGCGCCGCCACCCGAGCCACCCGAGCCGACCGTCGAGGTGGTCGGCGTGGCCGTGCTGCCCGGGCTTTCCGAGGCGCTCTCCCCCCCGCCGCACGCGGCGGACACGAGGAACATCGTCGCGAGGGTGAAGACCGTGACGTGGCGCATCGGCGGATCTTCCGCGACGCAGCGGCCGGGTGCAAGCGGGTGACGAGCCGAGGGGGGGCTGCCGCGCGCTGGGCCCTCCGCGGCGCGCGGGCTATGGTTGGGTGGAAGTGCTCGTCGTCGCCAACCACCTCGCCCGTGCCGCCCTCCGCCTCGACGGCTACGAGAGCCGCTTCGTCCGCGCCGGGGCCGGGCGCGTCCACGTGCTCGAGGCCGCCGGTCGGGGCGCGCTGCCGCCGGTCGCTCTGCTGCACGGGCTGAGCTCGGCCGGCGTGCACCTCTGGCCGATGCTCCGTCACGTCCGCGGCCGCGTGAGCCGCGTCGTCGTCCCCGACCTGCCCGGGCACGGCTTCAGCGACGCTCCGGCGACGCACGCGCCGCGCGCGCTGCGGGGCGCGGTCATCGACGCGATCGACGCCGCGCTCGACGAGCCGGCCGTCCTTTTCGGCAACTCGCTCGGAGGCGCGGCCGCGATCCACTACGCGCTCGCCCGGCCGTCGCGCGTGCGCGCCCTCGTGCTCTCGTCGCCGAGCGGCGCGCCGATGACGGCGGAGGCCCTCGACCGCTTCGTGCGATCGTTCGAGTTCGCGCGCCACGCGGACGCCGTCGAGTTCGTCGACCGCCTCTTCGCCCGGCCGAACCCGCTGCGCCATGCGTTCGCGTGGGGGGTCCGGCGGTCGTTCCGCGACCCGAACGTGCGCGGCCTGCTCGCCTCGCTCACGCCGGCCGACCTGCTGCGCCCCGACGAGCTCGCCGAGCTGCGCATGCCCGTGCTGCTGCTCTGGGGTCGACAGGAGCGGATCCTGCCGCGCGCGCAGGTCGAGTTCTTCCGCGATCACCTCCCCGCGCACGCGCGCATCGAGGAGCCCGAGGGCCTCGGGCACGCGCCCTACCTCGACGACGCGCCTGCCCTCGCGCGCCGAGTGGTCGACTTCGTCGCCGAGGTGGCGGCCGGCCGTGCGCCTCGCGCGGCGGACGACGCCGGCCCGCGCGCCCCCGCCG
>CAIVJW010000086.1 GCA_903906315.1 uncultured delta proteobacterium
TCCATCTCGAAGATCTCGCGCCGTTCGAAGTGCGCGACGTACACCTCGATACAGCGGTCGAGGTCCTCGGGGTGCACGCCCTCCGTCCAGCCGTTGCCGAACTCCTGCTCCATCGTGCGACCGGTGAACTCGAGCCAGCGGTCGTTGAAGTAGTCGCAGAGCTTGTCGGTCCGGGCGCGCCAGACGAGGATCGGAGCCTGCTCGACGAGGCACGCGTACTCCGGCCCGGAGAGCTTGACGATCATCGCTCGATGACATCACCACAGGCCAGCGCGGTCCACGACGAAGGTCACGCGCCGCACGTTTGCCGTCCGGCGAAGACGAGGAAGTGCGGGTTCGGATGGCAACGCGTGCTCCGCGGTGATCGCGTAGCCGGCCTCGGACCTGTCCGCCTTCACCTGGTCGGCGGGGATCCTTGGCTCGTCGGGCGGGCCCAGGGGCTGGCCGCGCGGGAAGCCCACGCTGGCGACGCGCCGTTTCGGCGCGAGCTTGCCCGCGAGGCGCGCCCCTCCGCGACGGCCCGCGGATCGTAACCTCCCCGAGGCTCGAATGGGCACGCCTTCGTCGACGCACGTATGCGTTCACGGCCCACCGGCCGCGCTTCGTCCGCCTGCTCGCGAGGCCGTGGACCGGATGAATAGGGATCGAGAGGGGCGCCAAGAGCGCCAAGAGCGCCAAGGGACGATTCGGGGTGGCGTGAGCCTGCGCGTCCACGCAGGGCGCATCCGACTGCCGGCCTCAGGCCCCGCAGGGCCCGGCTCATCCTTCCTCTCGCTTGGCGTCCTTGGCGTCCTTGGCGCCTTCCTCGGTCCGCGGCGCGGCGCCCGTGAACGCGTACCGACGCACCTGCGTGCGTCGACGCCCGTGACAGGCTCCTCGGCGACGAAGGGCTCGGTTCGGAGGCCCGCGGTCTCGTAGCGCGACGCGCGGGCGAGCTTCAATACGCGAGCCCGACGCCGGGATACGGCGAGGCGTCGGCTTGTCGCACGTCGTCGGCGGGGAGGCCGAGCGCAGACCATTTCGCCGGAAACAGATCCGGCGGTTCGCCCGTGCTGGTCGCGGCGTCGAGGCGGTAGAGTGCGCGCTGGTACATCACGATGGTGCCATTCAGGTACGTGGGAGGAGGCGCAGCCGGATCCGACGTGCCGGTTCCCCATTGATCGTAACAGAGGTTTTGAGGCACCCAGAACTCCACGCGGCGGTAGTCCGTATCGGCCGGAAGGCCGAAGTCCACGAAGCGCATCGGCGCAAGTGGCGCGTGCTGGCTGCCCGACACCGTGACGCTCCCGAAGGCGCCATCCGGCGCGACGAACGTGCCGCCCCACGCGTGCAGCTTCCACGGGCCGTCCCAGACATTGGCGTGCAAGATGACCGGCTCATTGGGCGTGCTCGAGCCTCCGAAGATGTAGGCCCGTTCGGCGAGGTTCGGGTAGAGCTCGTCGTAGGTGAAGGCGAGGTCGCGGAAGTAGTTGTGCTCGAACGTGGTGGAGAACGCGACGGGCGCGGCCGGGACGTGGAGGTAGACCCCGAGCCAGCGCGTGCTTGCGAAGTAGTTGTCGCTGAACGTCACGCCGTCCCCGACCGCGTGGGGATCCCCCGGAGCCACAGGCTGAAACGCCTGCAGCAGCGACTGGGTCGCACCGAGAAACGTGTTGTGGTGCACGGACGCGACGCCGTTGCGTTGACCGTACTGCGTATTGCCATCTTGCACGCCGCACTCGAACGCCGAACGCCACATCCGCCCACCGAGCGCGAAGACGTTGTGGTGGACCTCGCTGCCGTCGCCGAGCTGACCGACCTGCAGCGGCTCGCTCCCGGTGCGCAGCACCCGGTTGTTGTAGATGGCGACGTGATCGTAGGGCACGGCGGTCGTGAGGTCCGTGTCGCCGAGGTAGAAGCCCTCACTGCCGACGTCGTGAATGTAGAGGTCGTGAAATGCCATGTGGTGCATGATCGGCAGCGCCACGTCGTGGTTCTTTGCGACGACCCCGGCGAATCCCACCCCGGTCGCCTCGAGAAACTCGACCTCGAAGTCGTGCGCGCTCCCTCCGATGCCGAGTCCGATGCGCTGCTGAGCTGGAAACTCGTGCCAGTCGTCGTCGACGACGATGCCATATCGCCCTCGGCTCGTCGCGTAGGCGGCGCAGCGGTGGCCCGGAAATGCAGCGTCTCCAGTGCCCGAGGTCGGATCGTATCGGCCGGTGAAGACCCAGTGCGATCCCCCCGTGATGGACACGAGGTAGCTGCTCGGAAAGCCCCCGATCCGCACCTGACCGCCGGAGTTGGTGATGACCAGCGGCCGGAGGGCGCTGCGATCGGGGAGGTTGCCGAGGCGCAACAGCGAGTAGTGCCCGGCAGGGATGTAGAGTCGATCCATCGCGGTCCAATCGACGCCTGGAAACGCCGCCTGCACGTCCGGGAGATAGATCTCATGCTTCGACGAGATCGCGGAGGGTGGCAGGGTGAACGTCACCGTCCCTGCGGGGAAGTGTCCGTCCGCGTACTCGGTCGCACATGCGGAACCTCCGTCGCCGGCCTCCGCGTCCATGGCGGCATCGTGGGCGTCCTCATGGATCGGCGCGTCGGCGCCCGCGTCCGAGACGGGCGATCCTCCTCCTGCCGCGCCGCCCGCTCCTCCGGCTGCCGCGCCGCCTGCTCCTCCGGCTGCCGCGCCGCCTGCTCCTGCGCCGGTCGTCGTTGCGCCGCTGTGGCCGCCGGACTCGGCCAGGGTGCCGCAGGCGACCGCACCGAGGAACATCCACGGCACGGCCCGGCGCGCGAGCGCGGCGAATCGACGCTGAAGTAGGGGCGGGGAGGTGGGCGTCCGCGAGATCATCGTGGGCGGAGCGTAGGCAGCCATGGCCCAAGAGGCGAGGCAAACCGCGCTTTCGCGACGGCGGTGAGCGCGCGCCCGGCGGGTGGCTCGCGATCGAGGTGACGGTCGGGCAGGCGCTGGCGCCCCGGCCACGCTTCGGCTCGCCCTCTCCCCATGAGCCCAAGGCACCGGCTTTCAAGCCGGCGAGCGAAAGGGGCGGCGACCGCACCTTTTCGGCGAGGGTCGAGCTAGCCTATCGCCTCGCGCCGCGAGAGGGTGCGGCCGTCGATCGTCAGGAGCTGGCGGGTGCTCTTGCCCGAGGCGAGGCTCGCGTAGCGCGTGGGGCCGAGGCGGACCTCGCCGTTGCGGTGGATGTGGCCATTGATGACGTCGGTCACGTTCGGGAAGCGGCCGATTAGAGTGGCAAACTGATCGCTGCCGAGGAAGGCGTTCAGGAAGCGCCAGGGCTTCGGCACCATCGCGCGCGGGTGGACGAGCAGGCGCTTGGTGGCCACGTGGTGGGTGAAGACGCGCACCTCGGGCACGCTGGCGAGCGCTCCCAGGTGGCCCTCGAGGCGAACGAGCTGCCACTCGGTGAAGGCCTCGTCGCTCATGCCCCAGTGCGCGTAGCGCAGGTCGCCCCACGCGACGCCCTCGGAGGGCAGGGCCTTCTCGACATAGGCCTCGTACGGCACGCCGATGTCGTCTCGAAAGGAGTAGTCGTACCAGCCCATCGACCCGGCGTAGCCGACGCCGCCGATCACGACGGGCTCCTCCTCGAGCGGGTGGACGCGCGCGTCGGTGAAGAGATCGGTCAGGCGGCGATAGCGATCCCAGGAGCTCTCGCCGGGGTCGACCCAGATGTCGTGATTGCCGGCGACGCCGAGGCGGGTGCCGGGAAAGTCGCGGAAGCACGCGAGGCAGGCGCGGACGGTCGCGTCGCTGTTGCCGAGATCGCCATTGAAAACGAGCACGTCGTCGGGCGTCCCGATGGAGGCGAGCTCCGCCGCGAGCGCCTCGACGGCCCGCCGGCCGCCGGCGCCGTGATCGAAGTGCAGGTCGGCGGTGACGTAGAGCACGCGGGGGGGGGCGTTCTAGCGCGACTCGCGCCGAAATGCCCTTCGCAGCTCGAACCTCGCGGATTGGTGAACCGTTGCCCTCGCCCCAACCCCGATCCCAGCGGGAGCGGGGCCCGGAAGCCGGACCTCTCCCCCTCTCCCCGGGGGAGAGCCCGATCCTCGAAATGGACCGGCATGAACGCAGGGAGGGAACGACAGCTCACGAGCGGGTCGTGAGTCGGTTGAGGCCGATCGTCGAAGTGCACCGGCTCTCGTGCCGGTGATCGAAGGGGGCGGCGACGCAGGCCGGCGCGACGTTCTGCGCGCGCCGACGCGGTGCCCCGCGGCCGCGCGGCGCCGAGGGCGCGATCGCGCGGCCCCCGACGCCCCCCGTGCGGCCTTCGGGCCTGCCGGACGCCCTCGAAACCTTGTCGGGCCTCCGCTTCGCGCCTCCGGGCCAGCCGCGTCGCTCGTCGCCCGCGCCGGGGCCTTGCCAATCGGCGGAAATCTCGCGCGTATCGGACGGTGGCGCCTGCCGCGCGCCATCCGAAGCCACCGCCGCCGCCCGGGACGCCCGCATCCCGTCCGACAAGCCTCCGGTCGCAGCGATTTTCGCCCCGAGAACCGGCCCCCAAGCGCCGCGCCCGTCCGACGAGCCCTCGGCCCCGTCCGACAAGCACCCGCCGCGCCGCCCCGTGACCTGCGGCGCCGCCGGACAAGCCCCGGTCGCGCCGGACAGGCGAGCAGCCCCGCCCCGCGGCGCGTGCTCCGTCAGCCGCGGACGTTCGACGGCGCCGGGGTCGGCGCGGGCGCGGGCGCGGGCGCGCCGTCCGCCGGCTCGCGCCTGCCCGCGACTCCGATCCGGGGCCGAGGACGATCCCATCGTCGGGCGTACCGGTCGAGGCGAGCCCCGCCGCGGTCGCCTCGACGGCCCGCCGAGCGCCGGCCGCGCGCTGGCGCGCCGATTCCCGCGGGCGCGACGATTCGCGTGAAGGTCGAGCCGCCACCGGACCAAGCGGAGGGCGAGCCAGCGCCGAACCGGCGCGCGGACCGCGCGACGCGGGGCGGCTCGCGTTCGGCCGCCGTGATCCATTCCACCTTGGAGGTCTTCGTGAAATCGAGCTTCGCCCCGTTCGCCCTCGCCCTCACCCTCACCGCGTGCGGCTCCACCACCACCGGAGGCGACGCGGCCACCACCGGGAAGCCCGCGACGACGTCCTCGACGACGGGCATGGGGGGCATGAGCGGCATGGGCGGGGGCATGACGGGCATGGGCGGCAGCGGCATGGGCGGCGGCGGGGGCATGGCGGGCCTGGGCGGCGGCGGCCTGGGCGGCGGCATGACGGGCCTGGGCGGCGGCATGATGGACATGGACGGCGGCATGGGCGGCATGGGCATGTGACCGGCTCCGTCGGCCGCCCGAGGCCGGGCGAGGTCGGCGCGCGGCGCGGCTCGGGATCGGGTCGAGGCCGCGATCAGCGCGCGTCGAGGACCACGCCGCGGTAGAGGTCGTCGACCGCGAACGTGACGGCCGGCGACCGCAGGCCGACGACCTCGCCGGCCCGCACCTCGCGCTCGTCCCACCCTGCGGTGGCGCGCTCGACGACGGTGACGCGGGCCTCGCGGTGGGCCACGAAGATCACCGCGCGGAGGGCCGGGATCTGTTTGTAGTGCGAGAGCTTGTCGCCCCGGTCGTAGTCCTCGGTCGACCGGCTCGAGACCTCGACGAGGATCGAGGGGTTCGTCACGGCATTCGCGTCGAGGGCGGAGGCCGCGAGGCCCCCGCACACCACCGAGGCGTCGGGGAACGTCGAGAGATCGGTCGCTTCGATCCGGACCTTCAGGTCGGAGGAGTACACGCGACAGCCCTCGGGCAGCGCGCCGCGGAGCAGGGCGATCGCCGCGGCCGAGAGCTCGGCGTGCGCAGGCGTGCCGCCGGCCATCGCGTAGATCACGCCCTCGCAATACTCGAGCTTGATCGCGGCCTGGTCGAGCAGCGCGAGGTAGTCGTCGTAGGCGTAGTGGAGCCGCTTCGCCGTCGACACGCCGTGAGCCTAGCACGAGGCTCTCCGAACGGGGTTTGGCGAGGAATCACGCCGGATTCGACCGCCACCCGAACGGGCGAGGAGCGCGCGGCTCCGCGTCAGCCCCACCAGCGGGTGACGTCGATCGACAGCGCGTCGAAGGGCTCGAGGCGCGCGTCCGTCTCGTCGCCCCAGGTGCCGAGCTCGGCCCATCGACCGTTCTCGAGGCGATACGCGGTGACCACGCGCGCCTCGAGGTCGACGATCCAGTGGAAGGCGACGCCGATGCGCGCGTAGTACCGCTTCTTCACGAGGAGACCGTGCCGCCGCGGCGACGAGGAGAGGACCTCGCAGACCCGGTCGGGCACGACGCGGATCGACTCGTCCGCGGGGATCGTCGGCAGCCGCCCGCGCCGTCAGCCCGCGACGTCGGGGGCGATCTCGGGCGTGCCGGGCAGCTCGATGCCGGGCTCGATCAGGATCCACCAGCCACCCGGGCCGCCGCTGCCGAGGTCGAACGGGCCGCTGATGCCGCCGCCGAGGAGCGTGCCCGCGTTCGCGTCGTCGCCCGGCGTCCAGGGGCACGGGTCGATGTCGTCGTATAGGCCGTCGCGGTCGGCGTCGCCGCAGGTCACTGCGAAGTAGCCCTCGGGCGGGAACTCCCAGCCAAGCAGGGGGTGTTCGCGGCTCCCGATGTTGCCGACCCCCTTCGCCGGGTCGCACTGGTTCGGGCAGCCGTCGCCGTCGTCGTCGGGGAGCGTGAGGTTGCCGAGCTCGTCGTGGTCGGTGAGCGACGGGCACGGGTCGCAGAGGTCTCCGAGATGGTCGCCGTCCGCGTCATGCTGGTCGGGGTTCGCCGTCGTGCACTCAAGGCCAGTTGCAAGCGGGAGAAGCACTTCGAGGTGAAGAGCAAGCCCGGCTGCGACGCGCTCGCGAAGAGGGGAGAGAAGGAAAACAGTTGAGGTGGCGTCACCGATTGGACATCACGTCAACCGATGCCGCGTCCGGGGAGGTTCGACCGGGTTGGAGAGGCGGCTGCCCGCGTCGGGGGTCCGTCTCGTCGAGTAGCGCCCGCTCGGCACGAGGTCGTAGCCCGGGGCGCGCCCCGGCTGCGCGGGGCGCTCCTCGGCGGAGAACACGAGGTGACCGCCGGGCGCGAGCGCGAAGGCGAACGCGCGCGCGAGCGGCGCGAGGTCGCCGAAGTAGATGAACGTGTCGGCGCA
>CAIVJW010000087.1 GCA_903906315.1 uncultured delta proteobacterium
CCACCGCCCGTCGCGCCGCCGCCCGCCGTCCCGGTCCCGGTCCCGGTCCCGGTGCCTGCGCCGCCGCCCGGGTCGTCGCCGCCCTCGCGGTCGTCGCTCTCCTCGCCGCCGCCGGCCGCGTTGCTGCCGCTCGCGGCGCCGTCGCTCGATCGCGTCGCCGAGTCGATCGCGCTGCCGCAGCCGGCCGCGAGCGCCGCGACGACCACCGCCGCGCCGAGCCCGAGCGAGCTGAAGCGCGCGCCCTTCCGAGGAAAATGGGAGTCGTGAGACCCGGTTTCGATCGTCGTCATTCGTGACCTCCACGAGGGGTGTTGTCGGTTCTGCGACGCCCCGCTCGCGGGCGATCTGCGTCGCTCGCCGGGGCACGAGCGAATCCGGTGCACGTCGCGTCGCGCGCATTCGTCCCGCCCGCGCCCCTCGCGCCGCGCGCCGCTGCCCAACCGGCGCAAAGTGGCAGTTATCCGGGCGAAGTCGCGTATTCGCCGCGAATACGAATTCCCCGCGGCGCTCGCCCGACGAGCCCGCTTCGCCCCCCGCTTCGCCCCCCGCGGCGATCCGGGACGTAACGCCCGCGCGAGGTCGCCGTGCCCCCTCCGTGGCGAGCCTCGGGCTAGCGGCCCTTGCCGCGGAGCCGCTCGAACAGGAGCTCGCGCAGCGCCTCCTGCCGCAGGCCATCCTCGTCGACGGGGCCCGCCTCGCGCAGGTGCGTCGCCCACGCCGCAGGCCGCGGGCGGCCGAGCCGCTCCTCGAAGTACCACCGCCAGAGCTCGTCCTCTCCGACGCCCGCGTCGTCGAGGCCGGGCGCCTCGAGGCCGTGCGCTCCGAGCACGCGGCGCTTCTCGTCGGCGCGCAGCCGCAAGGCCGCGTAGCGCCCCGTCGCGCAGAGCTCCTCGACGAGGTGCCGCCGCGCGTCGGTCTCGAACATCGCCTCGAGCCAGCGGAGCCGCGCTTCTCCCTCCAGAAACCGCGTCCAGTCGTCGTCGCCCTCGAGGCCGTTCTCGGCGCGGAACGCGGTGAGGCGCCCTTCGTCCTCGATCCCGCGCTCGGCCCGGAACGCGCGCTCGGCCCGGTCGGCGAGGCCGCGCCCCACGTCCACCCCTTGCCGCTTCGCCTCCGTCCGCGCGAGCGCGCGCAGCATCGCGCCCGTCCGCGCGCGCGGCCAGGCGTCGCCGTCGAGGCGTAGCTCCTCGGCCAGCGCGCCCGCGTCGCTGCTCGCGTCCGCGCCGGTCGCCGCGCGCGCGCCCTCGTGCCGCGCGACCTGGTCCCACGCGTCGGTGTGCTCGAACGAGAACGCCACGCGCTTCGGCCCCGGCGCCTCGGCCCGCAGCTCGGCGAGCCTCTCGAGGAGCGCGATCGCGTCGTCGCGCTTCTGGTTCACGCGCGACCCGCGCACGAACGCCTTGAAGCCGTCGATCTGGTCGGCGCGCAACCCCGCCTCCCGCCCGCGCGCGATCAGCGCGGGGTAGGACCGCTCCGGGTAGTACGTCTCCTTCGCGAGGCGCTCGAGCGCGGCCCGCGTCCTGCGCGACACGACGCCGGCCTTCTCGGCCGCGCGCAGCGTCGCGCGCAGGTTCACCATCGCCTCGCTCGTCGCGCGGTAGCCCGTGTCGGCCGCGCCGTGCGCGACCGCGACCTCGTCGTCGTCCTCGAGCTTGCCCGATCGCGCCGCGCGGAAGATCGCGCCGACGCCCTCCATCCCGAACGCCTCGAGCTCGGCTGCGCGCAGCGCGCCCATGCTGGAGGCGCCGAGCACGTGCACGCCCTGCGACATCGCCCAGAGGATCTCCTTGTGCCAGACCGCGGGCACGCGCTCGAAGTAGCCGTCGATGATCCCGACCGCGAACGGCCGCTCGAGCGCCGCGCGGTAGACGTCGCCCTGGCCCGCCGGCGGCCGGTAGTCCGCGTCGAGCACGCGCCGCGCGTCGTCCGCCGCGAGCGTCGGCCCCGTGAAGACGACGATCCTCACGCGCCCCCCGCGGCCTCGGCGGCCCGCCTCGCGCGCGGCCCCGGCACGTACCCCGGCGCCTCGTGCACCGATTCGAGCCCCGGCACGATGACCCGCACGACGGGGACGCCGAGCTCGGGCCGCGTGAGATCGACGACGATCGCCTGCGGCACGCCCACGGCGCGCAGCCGGTCGAGCAGGAAGCCGAGGTCCTCCTCGAACGTCTCGCGCACGAACGTCGGCGCGCTCGAAAAGGGCCGGATCCCCTCGCGGGCGATCTCGGCGCGCGTCCGCTCGATCCCTTCCTGGTCGCGCGCCATGCGGTACTTGTCGCGCCCGCTGTCGTCGCGCGACCCCGCGATGAACGTGAGCCGGCTCTGCGCGGCCTCCGTGAGCGCGCGCAAGAGCGCGACCTCGCGCACCGGGTGACAGCCCATGCCGTGCGTCGGGTACAGCAGCCGGAGCTTGTTCGTGTCGCGCTCGACGATCACGCACAGGAACGCGGCGACGCCGACGTCGGTCGTCGTGTCCCACACCCCGACCGCGACGCCGGCGCGGTCGTAGCGCGCGAGCACCTCGCGGCACGCCGGGTCGTCGATGGTGCGGAGATCCACGCGCCGATCCGCCTGCGCGCGCTCACCGGAGTAGACCCACAGCGTGGTCGCGTCGCGCTCGATGACCTCGCACAGCCCGTGGCTCACGGCCTCGAGCAGGTGGTTGCCGGACGCGAGCCCGTTCGAGCTCATCACGAACGACCCGCTGCCCGTCGGCAGCGGCAGCGTGTAGTTCGCGTGCACCATCTCGTAGGGCACCCACGCGCCCTCGCCGTCGTAGAGATCCGTGCCCTCGACCCACAGGAGCTTGTGGTTCGCGTGGAACGACCCGATCGACAGGCGCGGCAGCCCCTCGACGGCCACGAGGCGGTGCGAGAACCGCAGCTCGTTCCACGTCGCGAGCTTGAGCGGGTGCGCCATCCGCTCGGCGTGCCAGAGCTCGGCCGACTCCATCAGCCCCGAGGCGCGCGCCGCGTCGAGGTCGAGCCCCTTGCCCTGCGACACCGCGAGCGATCGCGCGTTCGGCCGGCACACCATCACGACCGGCAGGCCGATCGAGTCGAGCCCCGTCACGTTCGCCACCCGGGTGATGCCCATCAGGCGCGCGAGCCGCCGGATCCGCGCGACCGTCTCCGCCGGCGGGACCACCCGCTGGGTCCCGCCGCCAAAGTGCAGCTTGGTCGTTCGCGCGGACGCCGGCTTTCGCTTCATGCGGGCTGGCGGGCCTACTTCTTCTCGTCGCCGAATGCGTGGTCGGTGCGCAGGCTGCCGAGGTTCACGACGTAGCAGACGGATCCGATGCCGACGCCGACGCTCTGCGGGATGAACGCGAGGGTCGTGCCCATGCTGAGCAGCCCCGTCACCGGGCCCGCGTCCTTCACGTCGAGTTCGTACTTCTTCTGCTTGTAGACGCTCTCCGGCAGCTTGTAGAGCTTGCCGTCGTCGGCGGCGATGACGAGCGTCTTGAGCGGCAGGCTCTTGCCTCCCTCGCCCTTCTTCGGCGTCGCTGCGGGCTTCGCTGCGGTCTTCTTCGCGGTCTTCTTGGCGGCCATTCGAGGCTCCTCGGGGTGAGAGTGGACGACCCGCCCGGCGACGGGCGGCGACGGTTCAGGCGAGCGAACGCTTCGCGTAATCGGCGACGCTCGTGAGCGTCATCGGCATCGCCTCGAGCGCCTCCGCGGACGACACCGGCAGCCCGCGCGCGGTCGACAGCATGAGCGCGCCGAAGGCCTCCTCGACCGCGTTCGTCGCGCCGGCGAGCTGCGCCTCGAGCGCCGCCTCGGGCACGTGCTCGACCTCGACCTTCGGGCCGCCGGCCGCCTCGAACGCGCGGATGACGTCGAGGTAGCTCACGGCCTCCGGGCCCCCGAGCGTGAACGTGGCGTTCCTCGCCCCGGGCGCGTCGACGGCGGCGGCCGCGAAGCGCGCCACGTCGCCGAGCGAGATGAAGCTCGTGGCCTTGTCGCCGGCGCCGAGCACGCGCGCCTTGCCGTGCGCCGCGTCGAAGCCGAGGGCCGGCGAGAGCCACACCTCCATGAAGTCGGTCGGCTGAAGGATCGTGTACGTCATGCCGCTCTCGCGGATGCGCGCCTCGACCGCGCGCTTCGCACGCTGGAGCGCGCAGTCGACCGGGAGCGGCGCGAACGAGACGAAGACGAAGTGCTTCACCCCGGCGGCCGCGGCCGCGTCCACGAGCGCGATCTGCCCGTCGCGGTCCACGGTGTCGATCGAGTCGCCATCCTGTCGCGACAGCGTGGCGGACGCTGTCGAGACGACGGTGGTCGCGCCCAGACACGCCGCCGCGAGCGACTCCGGCGCCTTCAGGTCGCCGTGGTGGATCTCCGCCCCGTGGCCCTCGAGCGCGGCCTTCTTCCCGGC
Source organism: uncultured delta proteobacterium (assembly GCA_903906315.1). Classification (GTDB taxonomy): domain Bacteria; phylum Myxococcota_A; class Polyangia; order Polyangiales; family Polyangiaceae; genus CAIVJW01. Next base: position 4,378 of record CAIVJW010000087.1, read on the forward strand.
CTCCGACGTCGTCCGCGCCAGCGCGCGCACGGGCTTTCCCGCCGCGCGCAAGAGCCGCGTCACCTCACCACCGAGAAAGCCCGTCGCACCTGCTACCAAGATCATCGATCGATCGTCCTTCTCTCGCGCACGGCGCGAGATCTCGTTTCCACAGCTATCGCGTCCGGGTGAAATACCCCGCCGGCCGCAGCACCTCGCGCGTCTCGCGCAGCGTGCACGCGGCGATGGACGCGAAGAAAGGGCATTCCTTCATCAGGATCGCGACCGTGTCCTCGACGAGCTTCGTCGGGTTCTTGGTCCGCGGCAGCTTCCACAGCTCGAAGAACGTGTTCAGGAGGCCCGTCACGTTCTGGTGGCAGCCGAGGTACGTCCAGTCCCGCTGCATGAAATAGGGCACCGCGAACGACAGCTGCATCGTGTAGCGCGCGAGGTCGTCGCGCCCGATGCGCCGCGTGATGCGGACGTAGTGGTCGCCCTCGTCGCCGGCCTCGGGCGCCGGGAGGTCGAACGCCATCGGGATGCGCCACACGAGGTTCTGCACCTCGCGCGTGACGAGGTTGTCGAGCGCGACGTACGCGTCCGTGTCGGCGAGGTCCTTCATCACGTTGCCGAGGTTGCCGTCGGTGTCGTCCTCGGGCATCTGCCAGACGTTCACGAAGGTCACGAACGGGCCGGCGTCCTCGGCGTGGCGCGCGAAGTGCGGGCTGGCCGTGTGGACGTCGGTGACTCGCGACTCGAGCTCCTTCGGGCCGTCCGCGCGGTAGGCCCCGACGAGCCTCCACCTCGCGGAGTCGAAGCCTCCTTCGTCGAAGAACGTCTGCGCCCGGCCCACGAACTCGTCGGCGTGCCTCCGCGGCACCAGGATGCTCACGTGCAAGAAGTTCCCGGACCGCGCGCCCGCCGCTGCTCTCTTCGCCATCCGGTCTGATCTCCCGAAGCGCGCCTCGCCGCCGTCCGCCGTCCGCCGTCCGGCCGGGTCCGTCCATCGTCGGTACGCACCCCCCGAACGACGGGCGATGCTTTCATGACCCGGGCTTGCCGGCCAGACCGGTTTGCGGCGACACCAACGCGCCGCCCGGATCTCGCGCGGCGCCTTCGACACGCGGCGTGAAGCCTCGGGAAATGCGCTCCCTTTCGGCCTCGAAGCGGCCCATTGCGAAGGTCGCATGACCGCGGCTTGACACGACCCCCCTCGCCCGGTAGTACTTGCGCCCCTTTGTTGGCGAGGGGCCCCCGCGGCCCCGATCCCCGCGTCGACTACCCGTCGGCGCTTGCCTGTGAGCTCCGCAGCCATGAATCCCCTTCTGAAGTCGTTCACAGCGAAGCCTGCCGAGGCGCTCGCGCAGCGCGCCTGGTGGGTCATCGACGCCGAGGGCCAGCCGCTCGGCCGCCTCGCCAGCAAGATCGCGATGGTTCTCCGCGGCAAGACCAAGCCGACCTTCACGCCGAACGTCGATACCGGCGATTTCGTGATCGTCGTCAACGCGAAGAAGGTGAAGCTGACCGGGCGCAAGCTCGTTCAGAAGCACTACTACCATCACAGCGCGATCCCGGGCGGCTTCAAGGCGGAGCCCTACGCTTCGCTCCTCGAGCGCAAGCCCGAGCTGCCGATCACGAAGGCCGTGAAGGGGATGCTGCCGAAGAGCATCCTCGGCCGCGAGCTTCTCACCAAGCTCAAGGTCTACGCGGGCCCCGATCACCCGCACGCGGCGCAGCAGCCCCAACCCCTTTCGTGATCTTTAGCCGAGCCTGACCATGCCTGAAGCCAAGATTTACGCCACCGGCAAGCGCAAGACCGCCGTCGCGCGCGTGTGGATCGCCCCCGGAACGGGGCTGTACACGATCAACGGGCGCACCTCGGACGACTACTTCGTCCGCGAGACGAACCGCATGATCATGCGCCAGTCGCTCGAGCTGCTCGAGGTCGCCGACCAGTTCGACGTCATCGCGACGGTCGCCGGCGGTGGGCACAGCGCCCAGGCCGAGGCCGTGCGCCACGGCATCGCGCGCGCCCTCATCGAGGGCGACGCCGAGCGCCGCCCGACGCTCAAGCGCGCCGGCTTCCTCACGCGCGACGCGCGGAAGAAGGAGCGCAAGAAGTACGGTCAGCCGGGCGCCCGCAAGCGCTTCCAGTACAGCAAGCGGTAGTCTCGATGGGGCCGCGAGCGGCCCCAAACCCCCGGCGCCTGGGCGCCGAAGGTCACGAGACACGCTTCGATGGGGCCGCGAGCGGCCCCGATCCCCCGGCGCCTGGGCGCCGAAGGTCACGAGACACGCTTCGATGGGGCCGCGAGCGGCCCCGCCCCCCCGGCGGCTTTGCCGTCGAGCGGTGCTTCCCGGGGTGGATGGGCCGCGTGCGGCTCGGAAGGCCGGGCTGTGTTGCTCCCTTCGTTCCGTCTCGGACGATGGCCCCATTCACGGGTGCGTACGAACCGGCAGCCGCCCAGTGATGAGCGGTATTCCGTGAATACCCTGGGCGGCTACGCTGCTTGGGGTGTTCGTGTTCGTGGGGCTCTCCCCTGAGGCTGCCGTGACGAGGACCCCCTGACCACCCGCCGCGCGCGAGGTGGGCCTCGGGCTGCGCCGTGACCAAACCCATCGAGATCCTGCTGGTCGAAGATGACCCGTACGACGCGCAGCTGACCGCGCTGGCGTTTCGCCGTGGGAAGATCGCGACCCGGCTCGTGGTCGTCGAGGACGGGGTGGAGGCGCTCGCGTACCTGCGCGAGGAGGGCCCGTACGCCGGCAGCCCCCGGCCCGACCTCATCCTGCTCGACGTGAACCTCCCGAAGAAGGGAGGCCGACAGGTGCTCGCCGAGGTGAAGGACGACCCGGAGCTTCGGCGTATCCCGATCGTCGTCTTCACCGGGTCCGACGCCGACGAGGACGTGCTGTCGAGCTACGACCTGCACGCCAACGCCTACGTGCGCAAGCCGACCGACCCCGAGGCGTTCACCGGGGTGCTCCAGGCCATCCACGACTTCTGGCTGCGCGTCGTGACCCTCCCGCCGGCCTGAACGCGGATTGCCGCGGGGCGCCGTGCGCGACCGTCTCTTTGCCCAGGGCCCGGGGCATCTGCTAGGCCTCCGCCGGGCGATGAACGACGAAGCGCGCGAGCTCGGGCGGACGGTGGATCGCTTCGTCGCCCACCTCGTCGGCGAGCGGCGCGCGGCGGCGCACACCGTGGCCGCGTACCGGCGCGACCTCGCCCAGCTCGTCGCGTTCGCGCGCGAGCGGCGGCCGGAGCTGCGGCTCGCGGGCGAGGTCGACGTGCTCCTGCTGCGTGGCTGGCTAGGGCAGCTCGCGCGCACGCACGCCCCCGCGTCGATCGCTCGCAAGATCGCCGCGGCCCGCGCCCTCTTTCGCTGGCTCCTGCGACACGGCGAGGTGGCCGAGAGCCCCGCGAGCCTCCTGGCCCTGCCCAAGGTGCGGCGGTCGCTTCCGACGTTCCTCAACGTCGACGCCGCCGCCGAGGTCGTCGAGACGCCCGACGAGGCGAGCGCCGAGGGGCTGCGCGACCGAGCGTTGCTCGAGACGCTGTACGGATCCGGGCTGCGCGTGTCGGAGCTCTGCGGCCTCGACCTCGAGCACGTCGAGCTCGACGGCGGCACGGTCCGCGTGCTCGGCAAGGGCGACAAGGAGCGCCTGGTGCCGCTCGGATCGAAGGCCGTCGAGGCCATCCACCGCTGGCTCGAGCGCCGCGACGAGCTGACCTCCGACCGCACGGGCCCCGGCGACGTGCGCGCGCTCTTCCTCTCGGCGCGGGGCCGTCGCCTCGGCGTGCGGCGCGTGCAGACGCTCGTGCACCAATATGGCGCGCTCGGCGCGGGGCGCGCCGACCTTCACCCGCACGCCCTCCGCCACACCTGCGCCACGCACCTCCTCGAGGGCGGCGCCGACCTGCGAGCCATCCAGACGCTGCTCGGGCACGCGAGCCTGTCGACGACCCAGCGCTACACCCACGTCTCGGTGGATCACCTCATGAAGGTCTACGACGAGGCGCATCCGCTCGCTCGCTCGGCGAAGCGCCGCGGCGAGGGGGGCGCGTGACGGCGTCGCGGCGAGTGCTCCGCGACTGGGGGGGGCGCCTGGGGCGCGGCGCGCTCGGGGCGGCGCTCGCGAGCGTCGTCGCCGCATGGATCGACGCCGGCTGGGCGCGAGGCGCGGCCGGCGACGCGGCGAACGGGCCGGGTCGCTTCAGCGCCTTCCTCGCCGACGCGGGGTTGATCGCGCCGGTCGCGCTCGTCGTGGGGGGCGCCGCCGTCGTCGCGAGCGTGGTGCTCGACCCGCACGATCCCCCCTCGCCGCGCCGCTTCGTCGCGGCGCTTCGGCTCCGGGCGGTCGGACGCCCTGCCGACCTCGCCGCGTTCGTGCCGCTCGTCGTGATGGGCGCGTTCGCGTGGACGACCGCCTCCGCGCAGCTCGCGCGCGCGCTGCTCGCGGCCGACGCCCCCGCGGCGCTCTCCGGCCTGGCGATGGCCTCCGCGAGCCTCGCCGCGGGCCTGTTCGTCGCGCTCCTCGTTCTCGCGCTCGTGCCGCCGCTGCGCCAGGCGCTCGCGACCGCGAGCGAGCGCCGCCCCGTGTTCGTCGATCCCGTCGTGACCGGCGCGGTCGCCCTCGTGATCGCCTCGTCGCTCTTCGCCTACGGCATCCGGCACGGCGGCGTCTCGGGCGAGGGCGGCCTCCTCGGCATCTACGGCGTCTTCAAGCGCCCCGAGCTCGACTTGCGGGCGGCCGCGCTCCTGCTCGTCGTGTTCCTCGGCGCCCTGTTGTCGCCCGCCGCGCTCCGGCGCGTGCCCGGCCCCGTCGCGCTCGCGCTCGCGCTGCTCTCGCTCGGCGCCACGGTCCGCGCCGGCTCCGCGCTCGTCTCCGCGCCTTCGATCGCGCAGGCCCTCGAGCGCGGCGCGCCGCTCGGTAACCCTGCCTTGAAGGCCCTGCGGCGCGCGACCGACCGGGACCACGACGGCTATAGCGGCTGGTTCGGCGGCGGCGACTGCAACGACGCCGACGCGAACATCAACCCGCAGGCCCGCGAGATCCCCGACAACGGCGTGGACGAGGACTGCTCGGGCACGGACCTGTCGTCGAAGGCGCTCGCCGCGCTCGCGCCGCCGCCCGCCGCGGCCACCGCGACCCCCGCCGCGAAGGCCGCGATCCCGGCCGATCTCAACGTCGTGCTGATCACGATCGACACGCTGCGGGCCGACCTCGGCTGCCTCGGCTATCCGCGCAAGGTCTCGCCGAACCTCGACGCGCTCGCCGAGCGGGCGACGGTCTTCGAGCGCGCGTACTCGCTCGCGTCGTACACGGGCAAGTCGGTCGGCCCGATGCTCATCGGCAAGTACGGCAGCGAGACGCACCGCAACTGGGGCCATTTCAACACGTTCACGAAGCAGGACACCTTCGTCGCCGAGCGCCTGCAGAAGGCCGGCGTCCGCACGATGAGCGTGCAGGCCAACCGCTATTTCGGGCGCTTCGGCGGGCTCGACCGCGGCTTCGAGGTCGTCGACCTGTCGGCGGCGCCCTGGGAGATCGCCTGGGAGGCCGACGAGGACGTCTCGAGCGCCAAGCTCTCGGACGCCGCCCTCAAGCTCGTCGCCAAGGCCGACAACACGGGCAAGCGCTTCTTCCTCTGGGTGCACTACCTCGACCCGCACGCCGACTACGCGCGGCACAAGGACATCGAGTCGTTCGGCAACAACCAGCGCGACCTCTACGACGCCGAGGTGGCCTTCACCGACAAGCACGTCGGCCGCCTCCTCGACGCGATCAAGGCCGCGCCGTGGGGGGATCGCACCGCGATCGTCGTCACGTCCGATCACGGCGAGGCGTTCGGCGAGCACAAGATGTGGCGCCACGGCTACGAGATCTGGGAGCCGCTCGTCCACGTCCCGCTGATCGTGCACGTGCCGGGCGCGAAGCCCTCGCGCGCGAGCGTGCGTCGCAGCGCGATCGACCTGGTGCCGACGATCCTCGACCTGATGGGCGTGCCGGGCCCGTCGAAGGCCGACGCGAACGACTTCCTGTCGGGGACCACGCTCCTGCCCGACGTGCTGCTGCCGCCGGGCGCGAAGGCCGCCGAACGCGACGTGCTCGTCGACATGCCGGGCGGCCCCTATAACGACGAACGCCGCGCCCTCTACCACGGCGACCTGAAGCTCATCATCTCCAACGGCGCGCACGGCGAGCTCTACGACCTCGCGAAGGACCCGGGCGAGGAGCAGGACCTCGCCGACGGGCCGGAGCGCCAGGCGATCCAGCCGTACTACGACGCCACCAAGGCGCGACTCCGAGAGATCAAGGTCACGGGCGAGCGCAAGCAATGACGCGAGGCTCGCGCATCGGGGCCTTCCCCGGCGCAATCGAGCGTTTCACGGTTGCAATGCGGGCGCATCTTACGTGCGCCCCCCCGGAACGATGGTTTACGCTTCCGTGCGATGCTGCCGCCTGCCGTCGTTCTCTTCGACCTCGATGGCACGCTCATCGACAGTCGCGGTGACATCGTGGCCGCGGTCAATCACGCGCTCACCGCGACCGGTCGCGCGCCCCTGCCTGCGGTCGTGATCGTCCGCTACGTGGGCGACGGAGCGCGCGTGCTGTGCGCGCGCGCCGCGCAGCTTCCGGAGGGCGACCCCGAGGTGGACACGCTCGTCGGCCGATTCCTCGCGTACTACGGCGAGCACCCGCTGGCGTTCACGCGCTGGCAGCGCGGCGCGCAGGAAGCGCTCGAGGAGCTCGCCACGATGCCCGACATCCGCCTCGGCATCTGCACGAACAAGCCCCGCGAGGCGACCGACGCCGTGCTCGCGGCGCTGGGCATCCGCACGCGCTTCCGCGTCGTCGTCGCCGCCGGGGACCTCTCGGAGAAGAAGCCCGCGCCCGGCCCGCTGCTCCACGCGGCGCGCCTGCTCGGCGTGGATCCGGGCGCGGTCGTCATGGTCGGCGACGGTGTGCAGGACATCGAATGCGCTCGCGCGGCGGGCGCGCGCGCCGTGGCGGTCGAGGGGTTCACGCCGCGCAGGCGCCTCATGGAGGCCCGCCCCGACGTCCTGCTCGACAGCCTGCGCGATCTGCCCGAGGTGCTGCGTCGCTGGCAGGACTCGACGGTGCGGCTCTCGCCGATGCCGCGCGTTCGCGCGGGCTGAACCCGGCCGCCGGCCACGCCGCCGCTTCGTCTCGCGCGGTCGCTGCGCTATGACGGCGCCGTGTCGCCCACCGCCACGCCGCCTCGAGCGCTCTCCCACTTCCTCCCGGCCGGGATGCGCGATCTGCTCCCCGCGGAGGCGCGGGCGCGACGCGCGCTCGGGCGGCGGGTGATCGAGCACTTCGGGCTGCACGGCTTCCACCTGGTGACGCCGCCCGTGTTCGAGCTCGCCGAGGTGCTCGAGCGAGGCCTCGGCACGCTCGACCCGTCGGACGTGCTGCGCTTCGTCGAGCCCGAGTCCGGCGAGGTCGCCGCGCTGCGGCCCGACATGACGCCGCAGATCGCGCGCATGGTCTCGACGCGGCTCGCGCGCGAGCCCGGGCCGGTGCGCCTCTGCTACGAGGGCACGATCGTGCGGCGAAGGCAGGGCCGGGCGCGGCGCAACCGGCAGGTGCCGCAGGCGGGCGTCGAGCTCTACGGCGTCGCCTCGCTCGACGGCGATCTCGAGATGCTGCGCCTCGCGGCCTCGGTCACCGCGGCCGTCGGGCTCGACGACGTCGTCATCGACGTCGGCCACGCGAGCATCGCCCGCGCGCTCGTCGACGCGGTGCCCGATCGCGCGCTCGCGGCCGATCTCACCGATGCGCTCGTGCACAAGGACGCCTCGCGGCTCGACGCGCTGCTCTCCTCGCCGCGCGCCTCGAGCGTGCCCGCGCGCGTCGCGACGGCCCTCGGCACGCTGCCCGAGCTGACCGGAGGCGGCCCCGCGGATCCGGGCGGGGCGCGGGTGTTCGCGCGCGCCTCGGCGCTGCTCTCCGGCACGGCGGCCGAGGGCCCGCTCGCCGAGCTCCGCGCGCTGTGGGACGCGGCGCGCCGCGTGGGCGGGTCGTCACGGCTCGCGGACGTGATCTCGGTCGACGTCGGCGAGGTGCGGGGCTTCGCCTACTACACGGGCGCGATCTTTCACGTGCTCGCGGCTGGCCCCGGCGAGCCGATCGCGGCGGGCGGCCGCTACGACGATCTGCTCGGGCGGTTCGACGCCCCGATGCCCGCCGTCGGCTTCGCGCTCCAGCTCGACGCGGTCGCGTGGGCCCGCGAGGCCGCCGGCGTCGTGGAGCCCGCGGTCGCGCGCGTGGTCGTCGCGACGAGCGCGGGCGCCGAGGACCTCGCCGAGGCGCTTCGTGATCGCGGCGTCCCGGCCGTCGTGCACGCCCGGGACGCCGACCCGCGCGCGTACGCGGTTGCCTGGGGCTTCACGCACCTCGTGACGGGCGATCCCGGGGCGGTGGTCGTCGACGGGGTCGTGCCGGGGGTGGAGCCGCCGGCCGCGCTGCGCGATCTCACCGCGCGATGACCGGACGGCCGCTCGCCGCGTCGCCTCCGGGAGGGTGAAGCGGGCGCCAGCGGGGCAGATGGACTAGCGTGCGCGCGAAGGAGATCGGGACGATGAGCGCGGTCGTGATCGTCGGCGCCCAGTGGGGCGACGAGGGCAAGGGGAAGATCGTCGATCTCTACACGGAGACCGCCGACGTCGTCGTGCGCTACGCGGGCGGGCCCAACGCGGGCCACACGCTCGTGGTCGGCCCCGACAAGATCGTCCTGCGGCTCGTGCCGAGCGGCGTGCTGCGGCCTCGCGCGCGCTGCCTCATGGGGCAGGGGATGGTGGTCGACCCGGGCGTCCTGCTCGGCGAGATCGACGCGCTCGCGGCCCGGGGCGTGGACACGTCCGGCCGCCTGTTCCTGTCCGATCGCGCGCACCTCATCCTGCCGCACCACCCGCTCGTCGACGGCCTGCGCGAGGCCAGCGCGGCCAGCACGAAGATCGGCACGACCAAGCGTGGGATCGGCCCCGCCTACGAGGACAAGGCCGCCCGGCGCGGCCTCCGAGTCGGCGACCTGCGCGACCTCGGCCGCGTGCGGGCGCTCGTCGAGCGCGCGCTCGCCGCGTGGGCGCCCTCGGTCGCCGCGCTCGGCGGCGAGCTGCCCTCGGTCGAGGCCGTCGTCGACGGGCTCGCGGCCGTCGCGCCGCGCTTGCTCGCGATCGCCGCGGACACCTCGGCGCTGCTCGACGAGGCCATCCGCGCGGGGCAGCGCGTGCTGCTCGAGGGCGCGCAGGGCACGCTGCTCGATCTCGACCACGGCACCTACCCGTTCGTGACGTCGTCCTCGGCCGTCGCCGGCGGCGCGTGCGTCGGCGCCGGCATCGGCCCGACGCGCATCACGCGCACCATCGGCATCACCAAGGGCTACACGACCCGCGTCGGCGAAGGCCCGTTCCCGACCGAGCTCGACGACGACGTCGGCGAACGGCTGCGCGTGGCCGGCGGTGAGTTCGGCTCGGTGACCGGCCGCCCGCGCCGCACCGGCTGGCTCGACCTGCCCGCGCTGCGCTACGCCGCCCGCGTCAACGGCCTCGACGGGCTCGCGATCACCAAGCTCGACGTGCTCACCGGCCTCGACGAGGTGCGCGTCTGCGTCGCCTATGACACTCCGCGCGGTCGGACGCGCGACCTGCCGGTCGACGATCTCGAGGTCGCCACGCCCGTCTACGAGGCGCTGCCCGGCTGGACCGAGGCCCTCGGCGAGGCCCGCGCGCTCGCCGCGCTGCCCGAGACCGCGCGCGCGTACGTCCGCTTCGTCGAGGCCGCCGTCGGGGTGCCGGCGTTCCTCCTCTCGGTCGGGCCGCGGCGCGACCAGACCATCCTCCTCGCCGACGCGTTCGCCTGATCGCAGGCCGCGGCGCGTCGGGTGTCGCGGCTGACCGAAGTCATGGCCGGTGCCCACCGGGCGTCCTAGCTTCCTCGGGCGAAGCTCGGAGGCGCCGGGCTCGCGGAGGAAACCCGACCATGTTCGATCGCTCCCAGCTCGTCGCCGACATCGTGCTCGACCACCCCCGCACCGGGCGCGTCTTCGAGAGCCTCCGCATCGACTTCTGCTGCGGCGGCCGGATCCCCCTGGCCGACGCCTGCGCAGCCCATTCGCTCGACGAGAGCAAGGTGCTGGCCTCGCTCGCGGCCGCGCTCGACGGCGAGCCCACGCGCGAGCGCGATTTCCGGCGCATGAGCACGCTGGCGCTCGTCGCGTACCTCGTCGAGCGGCACCACGAGTACCTCCGCGAGGTGCTGCCCGAGGTGATCCGCATGGCCGACAAGGTGAGCCGCGTCCACGGCGACAAGAGCGCGGACGTCGCCGCGATCGGCGAGCACGTGCGCGCCCTCGCCGGGATGCTCGAGCCTCACCTCGTCCGCGAGGAGGACGTGCTCTTCCCTCTCCTCGTGTCCGCGGGCGAGGCCGGCGTGTCCGCGGAGCTCGCCGCGATGAGCGACGACCACCTCGAGGTCGGCGCCGCGCTCGTCAAGATCCGCGCCCTCACCAACGACTTCACGGTGCCGACCTGGGGCTGCACGACGGTGCGTGCGCTGTGGGCGGCGCTCGAGGACGTCGAGCGCGACGTCCACCGCCACGTGCACCTCGAGAACAACGTCCTCTTGCCGCGCTTCGCCCCGGGCGACGCCGCGGGCGCCGCGTGCTGCTGACGATCGGCCAGGCCCCGGCGGGCGCGTCCCCCGGGGCGGAGGACGCGGGGCCGGTCGCGCTCCTGCTCGCCTGCCACGCTCGCATCCGCGATTTCGGCGCGCTGGCGCGGCGGATCGCCGGCGCCGTCGACGCGCCCGCGTCGCACGTCGGGGACGCGGCGCGCGATCTGCATCGCTACCACACGCTCGCCCTGCCGCTGCATCAGGCCGACGAGGACCTCACGGTCCGCCCTCGGCTCGAGGCCGCCGCGAGCGCGCCCGAGGTCCGCGCCGCGCTCGCCCGCATGGGCGACGAGCACGTCGCGCTCGAGCTCGTCCTCGCCGAGCTCTGCCCCCTCTGGGCCACCCTGCGCGACGACCCCACGCGCCTCCCCGAGCTCGCGCCGCGCCTCATCGCCCCGACGGACGCGCTGATCGCGCTCTGGGATCAGCACCTCGCGCCCGAGGAGGCCCTGATCTTCCCCGCGCTGGCCGCCGTGCTCTCCCCGGCCGAAAACGCCGCGATCGCAGCCGAAATTCGCGCGCGTCGCGACGCCGAGCGGGCGGCCGGCGGCTTCTCGCTCTAGTCGCCGCTCGCCTCGCGCTCGAGGCGCGCGCGGTCCGGCACGAGGAAGCCCTCCGCGGCCGGCACGACCTCGCCCGTCTTGCGCCATCGGCTCAGCGTGCGGATCGTCGTCTCGGGGCGCGCGCCGATGAGCGACGCGAGCTCCGCGCGCGAGAGGTCGACGGGGATGAGCGTCGTGCCGTCGCCAAGCTCGTCGCCGAAGCGATCGGCCAGGTGCAGGAGCAGCGTCGCGAGCCGCCGGGTCACCGATCCGGCGCTCATGATGCGGATCTTCTCCTGGAGCGCGTGCGTGTGCTCGAGCAGAGCCAGGTTCATCGACCGGGCCACCTCGGGCCGCTGTCCCATCGCGGCGAGCACCGGCGAGGCGTCCACGCGACAGATCTCCGCCCGCTCGGACGACGTCACCGCGTCCGCGGGGTACTGACCGCGCAGGAGCACCGCCGAGTCGCCGATGCTCTCGCGCGGGCCGAACAGGCCGACGATCGCCTCGCCCGCGTCGGGCGTCGGCCGCACGATCTTCACGAGCCCGGAGCAGATGAGCGTGAAATGGGTGGCCGCGTCGCCCGTCCGCCACAGCACGTCGCCGCGCGCCAGCGTGACGCGCACCGCGCCGTCCACCGAGGCCTTGAACAGCGCGGGATCGAGCTCGCCGAACAGCCTCGACGAACGCAGGATGCGCTCGACCGGCGCGCGGGTCGAAGCGCTGCCGCCGGTGGATACGCCCGAGGCCATATCGGATGATCCTACCTCGCGGGCGGCGCGCGCGGGCTCGCAGAATCGAGAGTGAAATGGTCGAGCGCGCGTTCGGGGAGCCCCTTGGTCGATGCGCCGCGGCGCGGCCCCGGATCGGTGGACGGGCGCGTGCGCAGTCCGGCGCGGACAGGCGATCGCCTCGTCCGTGCGGGACGCAATCACCTGCTCGCGGAGGTCGAACGTGCGCCGGGCGCTCCCTCAGGGCTGCGCGAGCGTCGCAAGCGGCGGCGAGCTCGACGCGCGAGGGAGCCTCTTCGCGCGCACGTTGGCCCTCTCTCCACCCGTCGCCCAGCCGTCGCGCGTGCCTGCCAGAGCCCGGGGCGTGGTAGAATCCGGGCATGCACAAGCACGCGACGGTGTCCCTCTGGCAGCACGCGGAGGACGGCAGTTACGAGGCGGAGCTCAACGGTTGGAAGCTCCACGTGCGCTGGGCGCCGGACTCGCCCGATCGCCGCGGCGCGTTCGCCTGGGAGGCCACCGGCCCGAAGGACGAGAAGGCGAAGGCGCCCGGTCCGATCGAGGAGATCGAGCACGCAATGGCCGACGCCGAGGCGCACGCCAACAAGGCGAGCCCCGTCACCGCCGAAGCGAGCTGAGAGCCGAGTCGCCGGCTCCGCTTCCGCCCTCCCGGTAGTCCGCCCCCAGCTCCTCTCTCCCGGCATCACCGGAAGGGAGGGGGCTGAGGGCGGACGTGCGGAAGGTGGGAGAGGTCAGCCCGATCCGCCGCGGTCCGACTGCGGCCGCTCGTGGATGACCGCGTCGAGGAAGTCGCGGTTCATCCGTGCGATGAACGTGATCGGGATCTGCTTCGGGCAGACGGCCTCGCACTCGCCGACGCTCGTGCAGTGACCGAAGCCCTCGACGTTCGCCTGCGCGACCATCTTGAGCGCTCGGTCGTGCCGCTCGGGCTGGCCCTGCGGCAGCAGCCCGAGGTGCCCGATCTTCGCCGACGTGAAGAGCGCCGCCGAGGCGTTCGGGCACATCGCGACGCACGCGCCGCAGCCGATGCACGCCGCCGCGTCCATCGACAGCTCCGCGTCCACCTTCGGCACCGGGGTCGCGTTGCCGTCGACCGCGCTGCCCGTCGGCACGGAGATGAAGCCGCCGGCCGCGATGATGCGGTCGAGCGCGCTGCGGTCGACCGCGAGGTCCTTCACGATCGGGAACGCCGCCGATCGCCAGGGCTCGAGCCAGAGCTCCTCGCCGTCCTGGAAGTGCCGCATGTGGAGCTGGCAGACCGTCGTCCCGCGGTGCGGGCCGTGCGCGCTGCCGTTCACCATGAAGCCGCACATGCCGCAGATGCCCTCGCGGCAGTCGTGGTCGAACGCGATCGGATCGTCGCCCTTGGCGATGAGATCCTGGTTCACGACGTCGAGCATCTCCAGGAAGGACATGTGCTCGCTGACGTTCGGCGCCTTGTACTCCGCGAAGCGGCCGCCGTCTTTCGCGCTCTTCTGGCGCCACACGTGGAGGGTCAGAGCGAACGTGCGCATTACTTGTAGCTCCTCTGCGTGAGGTGGACGTGCTCGAACGCGAGCGACTCCTTGTGCAGCACCTGGCGCTCCTTCGGGCCCTTGTACTCCCACGCGGCCGCGTAGCAGTAGCCGTCGTCGTCGCGCAGGGCCTCACCGTCGGGCGTGTGGCTCTCCTCGCGGAAGTGCCCGCCGCACGACTCCTTGCGCTCGAGCGCGTCGGTGGCGAACAGCTCCGCCAGCTCGAGGAAGTCGGCGACGCGGCCGGCCTTCTCGAGCTCCTGGTTCATCTCCGCGCCGACGCCGGGGATGGTGACGTTCTTCCAGAACTCCTCGCGCAGCGCGGGGATCTTCTGCAGCGCGTCCTTCAGGCCGGCCTCGTTGCGGGCCATGCCGCAGTTCTCCCACATGAGCTTGCCGAGCTCGCGGTGGAACGAGTCGACGGTGCGCTTGCCCTTGATGCCGAGCAGCTTGCTCGTCGTCGCGTTCACGCCCTTGAGCGCGTCCTGGAAGGCCGCGTGCGTCGTGTCGACCTTCGGCCCCGTGGTCTGAGCGAGGTAGTTGCCGACGGTGAGGGGCAGGATGAAGTAGCCGTCCGCGAGCCCCTGCATGAGCGCGCTCGCGCCGAGCCGGTTCGCGCCGTGGTCGGAGAAGTTCGCCTCGCCGCCGACGAACATGCCCGGGATCGTGCTCTGGAGGTTGTAGTCCACCCAGAGCCCGCCCATCGTGTAGTGGATGGCGGGGTAGATGCGCATCGGCACCGTGTACGGGTCCTCGCCGGTGATGCGCTCGTACATGTCGAACAGGTTGCCGTAGCGCTCGCGGATCGTGCCGGCGCCGAGGCGGCCGATCGAGTCCGAGAAGTCGAGGTACACGCCGCGGCCGCCGGGGCCGACGCCGCGACCCTCGTCACAGCAGAGCTTGGCGGCGCGCGAGGCGACGTCGCGCGGCACGAGGTTGCCGAACGCCGGGTAGCGGCGCTCGAGGTAGTAGTCGCGCTCGGCCTCGGGGATGTCGCCGGGCTTGCGCTCGTCGCCCTTCTTCGTCGGCACCCAGATGCGGCCGTCGTTGCGCAGCGACTCGCTCATCAGCGTGAGCTTCGACTGGAACTCGCCGGCGACGGGGATGCACGTCGGGTGGATCTGCGTGAAGCACGGGTTGGCGAAGTACGCGCCGCGCTTGTGCGCACGCCAGATGGCCGTCGCGCTGCAGCCCTTCGCGTTCGTTGACAGGTAGAACATGTTGCCGTAGCCGCCCGTGGCGAGCACGACGGCGTCGGCCGCGTAGGCCTCGATCTTCCCGGTCGACAGGTTGCGCGCGATGATGCCGCGCGCGACGCCGTCGACGGTGACCACGTCGAGCATCTCGGTGCGCGGGAACATCTTCACCTTGCCGGCGCCGATCTGCCGCTCGAGCGCCTGGTAGGCGCCGAGGAGCAGCTGCTGGCCGGTCTGGCCGCGCGCGTAGAACGTGCGGGAGACCTGCGCGCCGCCGAAGGAGCGATTCGACAGCGTGCCGCCGTACTCGCGGGCGAACGGCACGCCCTGCGCGACGCACTGGTCGATGATGTTCACGCTGATCTGCGCGAGGCGATAGACGTTGGCCTCGCGAGCGCGGTAGTCGCCGCCCTTGACCGTGTCGTAGAAGAGCCGCCAGACGCTGTCGCCGTCGTTCTGGTAGTTCTTCGCGGCGTTGATGCCGCCCTGCGCGGCGATCGAGTGCGCGCGTCGCGGGCTGTCCTGGTAACAGAAGTTCAGGACGTTGTAGCCGAGCTCGGCCATCGAAGCGGCCGCCGCGCCGCCGGCCAGGCCGGAGCCGACGACGATCACGGTGTACTTGCGCTTGTTCGCCGGGTTGACGAGCTTCATGTCGAAGCGGCGCGTGTCCCACTTCTTCTCGATGGGACCTTCGGGAATCCGGGAGTCGAGATCCATGTCGGTCTCCTCTTCCTTACTTGACGAAGCCGGCAAGGACCGCGATCGGAACGGCGGCAAAGGCCGCGGCGACTGCGAACGCGACCACCTTGGCCAGCGTCTTGGCGCGCGCGGAATAGCTCGGGTGGCTGAGCCCCAGGGACTGCGTGAAGCTGAAGAGCCCGTGCGAGAGGTGCAGGCCCACGAGGCCCATGCACACGACGTAGAGGGCCGCGACCGCCGGGTTCTGGAAGGCCGTGGTCACGTTGCGAAAGACGTCGCCGTGCGCGTCGAAGCTCGGGTGCGCCTGGCCGGTCGTGAAGTGCAGGATGTGAAAGACGAGGAACGCGCCGAGCACGTACCCCGACCAGATCATGAAGCGCGACGCGAGCGTCGCCACGCGGTGCGCCTTCTTCGCGTACGCGATCGGGCGCGCCGCGTTCTTCAGCGTGTAGAGCTCCAGCGCCGCCTTGACGTGCAGCACGACCGACGCGATGAGCGCCAGCCGGAAGCCCCAGAGCAGCCCCGCCGACGAGTGCAGGAGCTCGGCGTAGTGGTTGATCTTCTCTTTGCCGGAGAGAATCTGCAGGTTGCCCGCCACGTGGCCGACGAGGAACAGGACGAGGAACGCCCCCGTCACCGCCATCACGATCTTCTTGCCGATCGTGGACCCGTAGAACTTCCCGCCCGTGTCCGATGCGGTCGCGCTCATCTCTTCTTCCTTCGGGCGCGCCAGTCCGCCCCCCCCGGCTGACCGGGTGGCGAGGCCGAGGTGCGGCTTGCCGAGACCGCGACGCGCTTGGCCGGGATGTGTAGTGAAGGACGGACTCGAAGGCCAGCATTGCGTGAGTCCCCGTAACCGCAGGTATTTCGCCTGGATGCGCAGGACTTTCGCGCGCCGCAGGAGCCGTGGGCGCGCCTCGCGCGCTGCCGCTATACTGCGGCGCTCTCGCTTCGCCTTTCGTCCGAGGAGGTCCCCTTCATGTCCCCGCTCTCGCCTCGCTCCACGCTGTCGGGCGCCGCCCACGCCGGTGCTGCCCTGCTCCTCGCCTCCGCGGTCGCGGTCTCCGCGTCGGCTGCCTGCGCGCCCGACTCGGGCATCCAGACCACGGGCGCCACGTTCGCGGGCGCGGGCGGCGGCTCGACGAGCGCGACGGGCAAGGGCGGCGCGGGCGGCGCGGGGACGGGCGGCGACGAGTCGTTCTTCGACGGCGGCACGGCGAAGGACGACGCCGCCCTCGGCGCGGACGCGGCGTGCGCTGCGACGGCGAACGAGGCCGCGCTCGTGCCCGTGTCGATGTTCATCATGTTCGACAAGTCGGGCTCGATGAAGGACGACAACAAGTGGACGAACACGACGGGCGCGCTCGCTTCGTTCTTCGAGGACCCGGCCTCGGCGGGCCTGCGCGTGGGGCTGCGGTTCTTTCCGGACACGGGCTGCGACAGCGCCACGTGCAGCCTGGCCAAGTGCAGCCTGCCGCAGGTGGTGCCCGCGCCGCTCACCGTCGACCAGGCGCCGCAGGACGCGCAGGAGAAGCTCCTGCTCGACGCGGTCGCGAGCAAGGGGCCCGGCGGCGACACGCCGATGTCCGCCGCGCTCGGCGGCGCGGAGAAGTGGGCGACCGAGTACCTCGCGGGGCACCCCGGCGAGAAGGCCGTCGTGATCCTCGTGACCGACGGCGAGCCGAACGGCTGCGACAACGACATCGCCGCGATCGCCAAGGAGGCCGCGGACGCGCGCGCGCTCGGCGTCTACACCTACGCCATCGGCCTCGTTGGATCGAACGAGGCGCAGATGGATCAGATCGCCGTGGCGGGCGGGGCGGCGAGCGCGTTCCTCGTCGGCAACGTCAACGCGGCCGAGGAGCTCATCGCTGCGCTCAAGGCCATCCAGGGCACGGCGGTGTCGTGCGAGTTCAAGATGCCCGCGAGCGACAACGGCAAGCCGGTCGACCCGACGCAGGTCAACGTCGACTACGTGCCCGGCAACGGCGGCAAGCCCGTCAGCTTCGGCCAGGTCGCGAGCCAGGCCGACTGCACCGAGCAGAAGGGCGGCTGGTACTACGACGACGCGAAGCTGCCGACGAAGATCACGCTGTGCCCCTCGACGTGCGCGGCGGTGCAGTCGGACGCCAAGGCGAAGGTCGAGGTGCTCCTCGGCTGCGCGACGCAGGCGGCGAAGTAGAGCGCGGGGGTGTCGTCCCGATGAACGAGCCGAGCGATGGGGAGCTGTTCGAGGCCGTGCGCGGGGGCGATCGCGCCGCGCTCGAGCGGCTCCTCGAGCGGCACGAGCCGGCGGTCCTGCGCTTCGGCATGCAGATGTGCGGCGACCCCGAGGACGCGCGCGACGTGCTCCAGGAGACGCTCCTCGCGGCGGCCCGCACGGCGCCGGAGTTTCGCGGCGACTCGAGCGTGTCGAGCTGGCTCTACGCGATCGCGCGGAGCTTCTGCATCAAGAAGAGGCGGCTCCGGAAGGATGCGCCCGCGCGCGTCGAGTCGCTCGAGGGCCTGGCCGCGGGGGAGGCTGCCGGGCTCGCCGACGGCTCGCGCGGGCCGGACGAGGCGCTCGCCGCGCGCCGCGTGGGCGCCGCGCTGTCGGAGGCCATCGCCGCGCTCGAGCCCGCGCAGCGCGAGGTGCTCGTGCTGCGCGACGTCGAGGGGCTCACGGCGCCCGAGGTCGCGTCCGTGCTCGGCCTCAGCGTGGAAGCGGTGAAGAGCCGGCTGCACCGCGCGCGGCTCGTGGTGCGCGAGCGACTGGCTCCGCTGTTTGCGACCGAGCCGCACGTGGCGTCGCACGCGGCCGCGGCGGCTGTGATGGGGGCGCGCCCGGGCCCGAACCTTGCGGCGGCCGCGGGGTGTCCGGACGTGCTCGCGATGTTCTCGCAGCACCTCGAGGGCGACATCGGCCCCGCCGTCTGCGCGCAGATGGAACAGCACCTCGCGACGTGCGTGCGCTGTCGCGGCGCGTGCGACTCGCTCAAGCGCGCGGTTGCCCTGTGCCGCGCGACGCCCGCGCCCGTCGTCCCGCCGGGCGTGCGCGACTCGATCCGGCGCGCGGTGAAGGCGCTGCGCGACGAGGCCGCGCCCGGCGTCGTCTCGACGCGCCCGCGGCGATCGACGTAGCGTCGCCGGGCGCGCCCGGCCGTCGGCGTCGACGACCCACAAAACGCGCGAGGCGCGAGACCGGCTGCCCGATCCCGCGCCTCGACGGGGCCCGCGCCCCGCAGCGATCTACTTCTTCTTCGGCGGGGGCGCGGCCGCGGGCTTCGCGGAGGGTGCCGCCGTCGCCGCCGGCGCGCCGCCGGTCGCAGCAGGCTTCGCCGCCGCCGCCCCGGTGCCGGCCGCCGGTGCGCCGCCCTGCTTCTCGATGACGAGCGAGTAGCTGAACCCGCCCTTGATGCTGTTGAGCACCTTGCCGCCGTCCTTGTCCTTCACGGTGATGGTGTAGGTGCCCGCCGTGAGCGGACGGATGAGCTTCACGGCATCGTCCGCCCCGCCGGCCACGTCGCGTCCGACCTGCTTGCCCGAGGCATCCGTGATCGTGAGGTCGGGGTAGATCGGGTTCACGAAGTGCGGGTGCGAAACGGCGATGCTGTAGGTCGCGTTCGCGGGGACCGTCCACTTGAAGTTGTCGCCTTCCGCGCTCGTGAGCTTGTCGTCACACGAAACGACATCGGCGATCGTCGCCGGGCAGCTGCGATCGACGGGCTTGTCGCCCAAGATGCCCATCAGCGCGCCGACGACGACCAGCGCGCCGCCGATGCCGAAGCCGAGCTTCATGTTGCGGCCGGTCGCGCCGAGCAGCGCCTCGCGGCCCTTGGCCGAGAGGATGAGCTTGCCGGTGCCGAGGCCCTTCGGCGTCGCCAGCATGATGCCCTGCGAGCCCTGCTGCATCTGGCCGAGCGCGTAGACGGTAGGCGAGATCTTGACGAGCTTCTCGGTGCCGACGAACCCCGTGGTCCGCGACTCCGAGTGGATGTGCGGCGTGTTCATCTGCAGCTGGCCGAAGCTCAGCGTGCCGGGGATCATCATCCCGACGCTGATGGTCGACGTGTGCGTCTTCTCCATGTCGGCGTCGATGGACCCCGACGAGTCGACGATCACGGCGCCCGCGCCGTCGGTGATCTGGAACATCGTGCCGCGCTCTTCGCGGTGGATGTTGTCGGAGCCCGTCTTCTTCTGCTCGCCCTGCTCGGTGCGCTCGGTCTTCTCCCACTTGCGCTCGACCGTGATCTCGTAGGCGAGGCACGGCTGTCCGCTCATGGGCGCGACGAGCGGCTGCGCAGCCGGCTGCACCTGGCCCTCCGTCGACACCATCTGCTTGGCGTCGCCGGCCGCCATGCCCTGCTGGGCGATCTCCGAGGGCTTCTTGAAGGGGACGGTGCCCATCTTCTTGGCCTTCTGCATCTGCAGGAAGCCGATGATGACGCCCACGAGGCCGCAGATGGCCAGGAACCAACCGAAGTAGCTCACGCTCGTCCTCCTTGAACGGGCCGATTCGGCCCCTTGATTCTCGAACAGCCCTGCCGTGGACTGAGAACGGCGGCACGGTACGCGCGTATTCGCTGATCGAGAAGTCCGCCGACGGCGAAGAGTTTGCGTGAAACCGGATCGCGCAAGGACCAGGCGCGCGTGGGTCGGATCAAACCCGCGCGCGGCGCGAGCGCGGCGGCTTTTCTCGTGGAGAGAAGCCTCCGCTTGTGGCCCCGGGCCCGAGCGCGTTACGCTTGCGGCGTTTCGCCACCCAACGGCCCTGTTCGCCAGTCCAAGAGGAGTCTCCCATGGGTTTTATGCGCACGGTTCCCTCGTCGTTGAGCGAGCTTCAGAAGTACATGCAGAAGATCCACGAGAACCGGAGCCACGTGAAGACCGTGCAGGTCAACCTGAGCACGGGTCACCTCGAGGTCGATCTCGATTGGATGGCGAACTCCGCCGGTAACCCCGACGTCTTCCTCCCGATCAAGCGCGGCAAGGCGGAGCCGGCGAAGATCCTCGTCGAGCGCATGATGCGCCAGTCGGCGGCCGGCTACGAGCCGAGCCCCGCGGACGTCAAGGAGCTCTTCGACCTGATCGATCCCGCGGGCCAGTAGGACCGATCGTCGGACGGGCAACCCGCGCGCTGCGCCCGGCGTTCACGCCGGCTCGATGCGACAGGGGGCGCGGCCGCGGCAACGCTCGAACGCGCCCCGCAGGCGAGAGCCGCGGGGCGCGGCCGTTTCGAACGGCCGACGGGCTCAGCGGCCGCGGCCGGCGAGGCCGGGGACGCGCAGCGTCGGTCCGAGGACGACGGGCGCGCGCAAGGCGGCGTCGAGGCGCGCGCGCGCCCAGCGGACGGCCTCGACGATCACGGCGTCGGACGGGCGGCCACGGCCGGCGCGCACGGCGAGGCGGCCCGCGACGAGGGACGCGAGCGCGCAGCCGGTGCCGTGGAAGCGGCCGCGGGCGATCCGCGGGCGCGCGAGGCGGTGGGTCGCGCGGCGGAGCACGAGCCAGTCGACCGCCTCGGGGCCGTCGCCGTGGCCGCCCTTGATCAGCGCGGCGCGGGCTCCCTGCGCGACGAGCGCCGCCCCGGCCGCGCGCGCGTCCGACTCGGACGCGACGCTCGCGCCGAGCAGGGCGGCGACCTCGTCGAGGTTCGGCGTCACGAGCGTGCACGCCGCGGCGAGCGCGCGCATCGCGTCGGCCGCGTCCGCGCCGTCGAGCCGCACGCCGGCGCCGGTGACGCGCGTCGGGACCATCACCGGGTCGACGACCGACGGGATCGCCGGGTGCCGCGCGAGCAGGGCCGCGACCGCGCGCGCGTTGTCGGCGGATCCGAGGGCGCCGGTCTTGATGGCGCGCACGCGGAGATCGGAGAGCAGCTCCTCGGCCTGCGCGAGGACGAGCGCGGTGGCGACCGGCTCGACCGCGCGCACGCCGCGTCGCGACTGCACGGTGATGGCCGCGCACACGGCGGTGCCCCACGCGCCGGCGCGCGCGAACGCCCGCAGA
This sequence comes from uncultured delta proteobacterium, assembly GCA_903906315.1. Lineage (GTDB taxonomy): Bacteria > Myxococcota_A > Polyangia > Polyangiales > Polyangiaceae > CAIVJW01. Next base: position 25,752 of record CAIVJW010000087.1, read on the forward strand.
TCGGCGGCGATCCCCGCGCCGCCGGAGGGGTCGAGCCCCGCGATGGTCAGCGCCGTGGCGAGCACGCGCGGAGCCTAGGCGCGGCCGAACGGCCGTCGCAACGAGGTCGATCGCGCGCGTGGCGCAGAGCGAACGCGAGGGCGAGGGTGAGCGCGAGGGGCAAGGGGGTAGGGGCGATCGGGCGCGGCGCCGCGGCGGAGCAGGCGCGGCTCGGGGGCGGCGCGGCCGAGGGCGTCGAGGGCCCGCGCGGAAGAGCGACGGGCGCGGGCGGCGCGGTCGTCGGGGCGACGCCGTCGACGACGATCATCGCGATCGACGAGGCGGCGAGGCTCAGGACGGCTGCGCCGTCGACGATGGCGACGTCGGGCCCGCGCACGACCGCGCCGCGCGGCGCGCCGATCCACGTCGCCGCGGGGCCGGTCGCGGGGAAGCCGCCGAGGCTCACCCTCACGGTCGTCGAGGCGCCCTCGGCGACCAGCGCGACGGTGAGGCGCGTCGGGCCCACGGCCGCGAACGCCGCGACGCCCGCGCCCGTGACGGCCGCACGGACGCTGGTCGCCTCGAAGCGGCCGCCTTTGCCGTCGAAGTCGCGGTAGAGGCGGTACGCGGAGAACGCGGCCTCGTCGGCGGCCGGCGGCGCCCACGCGGTCGCGAGGTCGAGGCCCTCGCGCCCGAAGAGGCCGAGCACCTCGGCGTAGGTCACGGCGCCGACGGGCTCGTCGTGGTGGTGGAAGTCGTACTCGCCGAGCGCGGTCTTCGTGCCGGGGTAGTGGCGCGACACCCACTCGCGCATGCGCGGCAGGAGGCGCACGGTGGCGTTCACCCACGAGGGGTCGTGGTAGCTCGGGTCCCAGAGCGTGCGCGCGTTCTCCGGTGGGCGATCGGCCTGTGGGTAGTAGTGCAGATCGAGCCAGTGCAGCAGGCGCCGGCCGGTCTTCGCCTCGTGGTCGCGCGCGCGGTCGAGCAGCCACGCGACGAGCTCCTCGCCGCCGTGGCGGGCGCGATCGGGCGAGGCGGCCGTGCAGCCCTTCGAGAGGTCGTCGGCGTCCGAGCAGAAGTACGCGGGCCAGCCCCACTCGGCGGGGCCGGCGATCTCGGCGGTCGGGTCGGCCTCGAGGATGGCGGTCGCGTAGTCGCGGGTGCGCTGCCACAGCTCGTCGTAGCCGAGGCGCTTCGTGCGCACGTCGCGGTGGCTCGTGCTCCAGAGCGACGGCTCGTTGTCGAGCGCGTAGATGCGCCGGCCGTTCGACGGGCCGTACTTGCCCACGAGGTACGCGACGAAGCGCCCGACGTACGCGGGATCGGCGGGGACGCTCGTGGCTTCCGGGCCCGCGCAGGCGACCTTGCCCTTGCCGCCTTTCCGCTTGCCGTCGCCGCAGGCCGGGTCGTACGGATCGAACGCGCCTTGCGAGGGCGCTACGCGGCGCGGGCAGCCGCAGGCGAAGGGGTGGTCGTAGCGCGGGGGGCCCTTCGGCACCCAGCCGATCGTGGGCACGGTGAAGAGCGAGATCAGGCCGCGGTCGGCCGCGTGGCGCAGAAAGACGTTGGCCGAGCTCTGCTCCTGCGGGTCCGTCGGCGGGCTCTTGCAGTAGCCCTGATCCTTGGTGAAGCAGCCGGGGACGTTCTCGAAGTACCAGTCGGCGCCCGTGTTGTGGACGTCGGTCTCGAAGGCGTAGCGGCTCGTCGAGTTGCCGCCCCAGCGCGCGACGGTGACGCCGCCGCCCGCGATCTGCGCGTCGTTCGGGAAGGCCATGCCGTAGACCAGCGGGGAGATCGGGCGGCGATCCGCGGTCGGGTCGACGGAGACGAGGACCTCGGCCGACGCGGCCGCCGCGGTCGCCAGCGCCGCTGAGAGGGCGGCGAGGGCGAGGTCGGACCGCATCGGCGCGCTCTACCACCGGCGCGACCGGGCCGCCTCGGCCGCGGGCGCGCGCGGCGCGTGGCACGCGCGGGCCGGAACGTGCTATCGAAGCCTCCGTCGAAAGGTGCCCCGATGAGCCTGCTCGCCGTCCTCGCCTTCGGCTTCTTTCTCGGCATGCGCCACGCCACGGACGCCGATCACGTCGTGGCCATCTCGACCATCGTGAGCCGCGAGCGATCGATCCGCCTCGCCGGCGTGATGGGCGCGCTCTGGGGGCTCGGCCACACGCTCACGATCCTCCTGGTCGGCGGCGCGATCCTGCTGCTCGGGGTCGTCATCCCCGCGCGCGTCGGCCTCACGATGGAGTTCTCCGTCGCGGTGATGCTCGTCGTGCTCGGCGGGCTGAACCTCGCGGGCTTCCTCGGCGACGCGCGGCGGATCGCGCGGGGCGGGGCTCGGCCGCACGGCCATGACGACGACCCCGAGCGCACGCACGACCACGACCACGGGGCGCTGTCGTCCGCGCTCTTGCGAAGGCTGGGCGCGTTCCAGGTCGCGCGGCCGCTCGTCGTGGGCGTCGTGCACGGCCTCGCCGGGTCGGCCGCCGTCGCGCTGCTCGTGCTCACCACGATCCGCGAGCCGGCGTTCGCGATGGCGTACCTCGCCATCTTCGGCGTCGGCACGATCGCCGGGATGATGCTCATCACGTCGGCGATCGCGGTCCCGCTCGCCTACTCGGCGAAGCGGTTCGCGTCGCTCGACCGGCCCATGGCGCTCGTCTCCGGCGCGCTGAGCGTCGCGTTCGGCCTGTTTCTCATCTACCAGATCGGCTTCGTCGACGGCCTCTTCACCGCCACGCCGCGCTGGTCTCCGCACTGACCGCGCCGCGCGTCCGCCGCGCCGCGCGGCCGTGGTATTCAGAAGGCGTGGTGACGGCCGGCCGATCCCTGGTGCGACGCGCCGCGATCCTCGGCGGCGCGGTCGTCGCGCTCGCCACGCTGGGCGCCAAGCCGCCCGCGGGGCGAGGGGGCGCGCGCGCGGACGCAGCGCCTTCGGCGTCGGCTTCGGTCGCGCCCGCGGGGTCGGCGGTCGCCGCTCAGCCCGCGAAGTCGGCGCCTGCGGAGGGCGCGTCGAAGCGGGCGCGCACGGCCATCTCGCGCGTCGCCGAGGCGCTCGCGCGGGGGATCGACGACAGCCCCCCGCGCGCGCTCGTCGTCGCCGCGCCGCCCGCGATCGACCCGGCGCTCGCGCCGCGCGCCGCCGAGCTCGCGTCGCTGCTCGCCGCGCAGCTCGCGGGGCGCCGTGGCGGGGGGAGCCGGGCCGAGGCGCAGCCGATCGCGATCGAGGCCGCGCGCACGGCCGCGCGCGCGCAGGGATCGCTCGTCTACGTGCGCGTCGATCTCGGCGCCGGAAAGCTCCGCGCGACCGCCGACGTGTACCCCGCGCCCCGCACGATCTGGGGCCGCACGCGCGACCCGGAGCCGGGCCCCGTCGCGCACGCCTTCGCCGAGGCGCCGATCGACGCCGAGGTGCGCGCGTACCTGGCGCCCGTCGCGCTCGCGGCCGCGCCCACGGTGACGCGCGCGAGGAACTTCGAGGGGGACGTGGTGGCCCTCGCGTGCGGCGATCTCGACGGCGACGGCGCGCTCGAGATCGCCGCGGTCAGCCGCCGGCGCGTGAGCACGGTGCGCCTCGTGGGGGGCAAGGTCGTGCCGCTCCAGTCGAGGGCGTGGGGCGACCTGGTCGGCGTGAGCGCGGCGCCGCTGCGCGAGCCGTACGGGTTCGCGACGATCACGATCGCGGCCGGCGCGCCAGGCGAGGGGCCGTCGCCCGAGCTGCACGTGGGCCTCACGGATCGATCGCGCAGCGTGCGGCTGGACGGCGGGCTGCGCGTCCTGGGGCAGATCGCGGGGATCGCGCTGCCGGACGGCGACGGGACGGCGTGCGCGCGCGTCGGCGGGCTCTTCCTCGGCGGTCCGCTGGCGCCGTGCGATCCCGCCGGTCCCGCCCCGACGGCGACCGCGCCGATGGGCCGGGAGGTGGATGCGTGGGCGTCGGCCGCGCTGGTGTCGCGGCGCGGCGATCCGTACGTGATCACGGCCGCGCGCGATCATGGCGCCTGCGAGCTGCGCGACGAGGCCGGGCGCAGGCAAGGGGTCGATGGCGCGGGGGCGCAGCTCGCGATCGGCGACCTCGACGGTGACGGCGATCCGGAGCTCCTCGCGAGCCTCGACGTCGCGAGCGCGCTCGACGACGCGGTCGTCGTGCGATCGTGGCTGCGCGATCGGCCCGGCGGCGGGCGCCTCGTCGAGCGCGCGCGCCTGCCCGCCGCGGCTGGCGTGCACGCGATCGCCGTCTGCCCGCCGGACGGCCCCGGCCCCGCGCCCTTCGTCGTCGCCACCGCCGACGAGATCTGGGTCGTCCGGTGATCGCGCGCCGCGCGTTCGTCGCGGGGATCGCCGCGTCGGCCGCCGCGGCCGCCCTCCCGCGCCAGGCCCGCGCCCTCGGCCGCACGCCGGTCGGCGGCCGGCTCGTGCTGCACGTCCCCTGGCCGACGATCTCGATCGATCCGCACGATCTCCGCGACCCCGCCGCCGCCCTCTTCGGTCACGCCGTCTTCGACTCCGCCTACGCGCTCGACGCCGGGGCCGCGCCGTACCCGACGCTCGCCACCGCGCTGCCCGTCCGCGAGCAGGGCGGCGCGGTCGTGCGCCTGCGCGAGGGCCTGCGCACCGCGCGCGGCGTGCCCCTCGACGCGCGCGACCTCGCCTTCTCGATCGATCGCGCGCGCTCGCGCGGGGCGGGCGCGCTGATCGCCGAGCTGGCGCGGCCCGTGGCCGTCCCAGGCGACCCGACCGCGCTCCTCTTCCGCGGCGCCGAGCCCCTCGCGCTCGCGCGCCTGCTCGCCTCGCCGCTCGTCGCGATCGTGCCGCGTCGGTTCTCGCCCACCGAGCCCGACGGCACGGGCGCCTTCCGCGCGGACGTGTCCGCTGCGCGCCTCACCCTCTCGCGCAACCTCTTCGCTGCGCGCGGCCCGTCGTTTCTCGAGGGCCTCTCGGTCGCGCGCGCCGACGACCTGCGCACCTCGCTGCGCGAGTTCGAGGCCGAGGCCGACGACCTCGGCTGGCTCGGCATGGGCCTGCACGAGGCGCGGCGCGGCGCGGTCCGCTTCGACCTCGGCGCCGTCGCGTGGATCGTGATCGCGACCGGCGCCGAAGCCGGCGCGTTCGGGCAGCCCGGCGTCGCGCAGCGGCTCGCCGACGCCCTCCCGCCCGAGCGCCTCGCCCACCTCGGCCTCGGCGCGCTGCCCAAGTCCAGCGGCGATCCCGGCTGGGGCGGCCCGCCCACGGACCTCGTGGTCGACGAGTCGTCGCCGCACCTCATCGAGGTCGCCCAGGCCGTCGCCCCGATCCTGTCGCGGCCCGGCCACGAGGTCGGCGTCGCCCTCGTGCCCCGCGCCGAGCTCGCGCGCCGCCGCGCCCGGGGCGCCCCCCTCGCCATCGACCTCGTGCGACCGATCGGGCCGGCGCCCGTGCACGCCCTCCTCGCGCTCGCGACGGCCGACGACCCGGTCCGCGCGCGCGACCTCGCGCGCCACCCGCCGCGGCTCGTCGGCGAGGTGCGGCCGCGCGCGCTGACGGCCTCGCTCCGGGTCGGCGTGATCGGCGAGGTGCGCGTCGCGGGCGGCGTCGTGCCCGACGCGACCCTCGCGCGCGCGGCGGTGGGCGAGGGCTGGGACCTCGGCGCGAGCTTCCGCAGGCCGAGGCGCTGATCGTCTCTACCTCGCCAGGCTGCGCTCGACGACTGCCTTGAGGGTCGCCGGCTCGAACGGCTTGTCGAGGCGGGCGTTCGGGACCTCGTCGAGGAACGCGCGCGCCTTGGGCGCGAAGGCGCCGCCGGTCATGAACACGAAGCGATCGGCGAGCGTGGGCGAGGTCGTGCGGACCTCCTCGTAGAGGTCCATCCCGCTCATCTGCGGCATCATCAGGTCGCAGAGCACGAGGTCGTACGTCTCGCCCGCGAGGATGAGGTCGAGCGCCTCGCGGCCGCTCTGCACGACCGAGATGTCGTGCCGCGACCCGAGGGCGCGCCTCACGAACGACCCGACCATCGCCTCGTCGTCGACGACGAGCACCTGCGCGCGCCCTTCCCGCGGCTGCGCCGGCACCACGTCCGACCGGAGGGGGCGGCCGCTCGGGGCCGCGGGCAGGGCGACGCGGACCTCGGTGCCCTTGCCGACCGCGCTGTCGACCTGGATCTCGCCGCCGAGCGAGCTGACGATGCGGTGGCTGATCGCGAGGCCGAGGCCCGTGCCCACGCCCACGGGCTTCGTCGTGAAGAACGGCGTGAACAGCCGCCTCAGCACCTCGGGCGGCATGCCCGCGCCCGTGTCGCGGATGGCGACGACGACCCGCCCCTGATCGTCCTCGAGGATGCGGATGCGGATCTCGTTGGCCACGACGTTGCCGTCCGGCAGCGCCTGCACCGCGTTCATGACGAGGTTCAGGAAGACCTGCCCGAGCCGCGCCTCGTTGGCGATCACCGCGGGCACCTCGCCGTACTCGCGCACGAGCCGCGCCCGGTGGCGGATCTCGTTCCACGCGAGCCGCACCGACGACTCCACCACCTTCGGCACGTCGACGGCGGAGGCGGAGGCCTCCTGCGTGCGCGAGAAGATGTTCAGGTCCCGGACGATGTCGCGCACGCGCCCGGCGGCCTCGAGCGAGTCGCCGAGCTCGTCGCGCAGATCGCCGAGCAGCTCCGCCGGCCCGATCGCGCCGTCTTGCAGCGCCTCGAGCGCGAGGTGCAGGTTGCCGAGGATCGCGGCGAGCGGGTTGTTGATCTCGTGGGCGACGCCGGCGGCGAGGGTGCCGACCGACACCATCCGGTCGGAGACCATCAGCTGCTCCTGAAAGCGCCGCTGATCGGTGACGTCGGCGACCATCGCCAGGACGCCCGCGTGCTCGCCCGCGTCGTCGTCGATCGTGCTGAGCGCGATCGCCGCCCAGAGCTGCGCGCCGTCGGCCCGGCGGAGCTGGCACTCGATGCGCTCGGAGGGCGCGTCGCCGGTGGCCGCCATGCGGTCCTCGAAGAGCGCCTTGTTGTCCTCGAGGAACGCCGTCGCCGACGCGCCGACGAGCGCGTCCAGCGTCGTCCCGAGGAGCGCGGCCATGCGCCCGTTCGCGTAGGTCGTGCGCCCGCTCCCGTCGACGATCCAGATCCCTTCGCTCGAGGTCTCGACGATGCGGCGGAACTTTCGCTCGCTCTCGCGCAGGGCCTCCTCGGCCTTGCGGCGCGCGCGGCGCTCCTCGGCCTCGCCGAGCTCGCGCTCGAGCACCGGCACGAGCCGCGCGAGCCGCCCCTTCAGCAGGAAGTCGTGCGCGCCGGCCTTCAGCACCTCGACGGCGGTCTCCTCGCCCACGTTGCCCGAGACGACGATGAACGGGATCGCAGCCCCGCTCTCGCGGAAGACCGCGATCGCGTCGAGGACGTCGAACGACGGCAGCGAGTAGTCGCACAGCACCACGTCGAACGCCTCGCCCCCGAGCGCCTCGCGCAGCTCGGCGGCGGTGACCACGCGCCGCGCGGTGACCTCGAACCCGCTCTGGCCGAGCTCGCCCGCCATCGTCGCGGCGTCGGCCTCGGAGTCTTCGACGAACAGGACGCGCAGGGGCTTCATGCGGATTCTCGGAAGGCCCTGGCGCGGCAGCGCGCCGGGAGGAGGGGCTCGAACATCGTGAATCGGAGCTCACGCCGAGCAGCGCCGCGACGAGCTCTCCGCGGACGCTACACCCCGGCGCTGCCCCCAACAAGGGCGGCTGCGGTTGCCGCGAGCGCCACGAGGACGGCGCCCGGCGCGCCCCGAGACCCCGGCGGCCGCACGCGGAGGCGGCGCGCCGCGCGCTCGATCAGGGGACGCACGAGGCGGCGGCCGCGCGGGCGGCCTGCACGCGATCGGC
>CAIVJW010000088.1 GCA_903906315.1 uncultured delta proteobacterium
GATGGAGTGGCTGCGCGCCATGTAGAGGCCGGCGTTGTGTGCGCGTCGAGCGGCCAGATCTGCGCGAAGATCGGGCTGCTCGCTCACCAACTCCGCATTCCTGCGGACGCTGCATAATGCCTCTTATGGTGCGCAGCGCATAAGCGGCAGTTCCGATTGAAGTACATCGACCGCATCCAGCCGAGCTTCCGCGCCTCGGCCCTCGCCTTCGGCACCGCGTGGCACGTGGCCGTCGGCGAGCACCTGCTGACCTCGACGATCACCGAGCCGCGCCCCGTCGACGAACTGCACGACTTGTTCGTGCTGGCGCTCGACGAGCAGCTCGACGGTGACGGCCCGCCCGTTCTCTTCGACGACGGCGAGGATCGCGATGCACTCGTCGCCCTCGGCCGCCGCATGCTCACCGTGTTCATCGAACGCGTGCCGATGCCCGAGGAGGTGCGGGCGATCGAGGTGCCGTTCTCGATCGACCTCATCGACCCCGACACCGGCGAGATGTTGCCGCCGCTCGTCGGCTCCGTCGACGCGCTCGTCGTGAAGAACGGCGAGCTCACGGTCTGGGAGCTGAAGAGCGGCAAGAGGAAGTGGCCGGCCGACCAGCTCGCGCACGACTTGCAACCGACGGCCTACCGGATCGGGATGCGCGTCCACGGCATCGAGAACGTCGCGCTCGAGCTCCTCGTCACCACCAAGGCCAAGGTGCCGGACGTGCAGCTCGAGCGCATCGTTCGCGGCCGACAGCATGAGCGCGACCTCATCGCGACGGCGGCCTCGGTGGTGCGAGCCGTCGAGGCAGGCGTCGACCATCCGGTTCGCGGGTGGATGTGCAAGGGGTGTCCGTACGCAGGGGCGTGCCGGTGAAGGCCCGGCTCCACCGCGCGCCGCTTGCCATCACCAGCGACGGCACGATGCTCGCGAACATCGTCGAGGTTGTCTCCGTCGAGGACCTGAGCGCGGCGATCGAGCAGGCCGCTGAACGGGGCACCCTGGTCTTCGTCGGGGTGCCGGTCTCCCGCGCGGAGGCGACCACGATCCTCGCACACCTGGATGGCGCCGCAGCCGAGGCCATCGCGAAGGTCGTCGGTCGTCAGCGGCGGCGGCGCGTGACGGCTCGCAGGAGGCGCAAGACGGCGTCCTGAACCTCGGGCGGGGCGGCTTCCACGAGTCGCCCCGCCTCGACGCCGATAGCCCCGATATCCTTCAACCCACCGAGCAGATCGGCGGCCGGCACCTTCAGGCCCTTCGCGAGCGAGAGCACGGTCGAGAGCGAGGGGTCGCGGCGCCCGGTCTCGACGGTGCCGACGTAGTTCGGGGTGAGCCCGGCGCGCTCTGCCAGCTGCTCGAGCGTCAGCCCAAGCGCCTCGCGTCGCCGCCGAACCTCCTTGCCGAAGTCCACGAGGGCGAAGGTCGGGCGTAGGGCGTCCGAGGTGAACACCTGATGGTGTTGAAGGCCATGCCGATCGTGTGGTCCACTTCTGGCCGCGGGTTCGCCTGGCTCATCGCAGCGGGACGTGCGCCAGCATGGGGCTCGGGGAGTTCAAGGCCATGGAAGACGACGACGACCTTCGCAGCGCGTTCAAGAAGATGCGCGATCAGTTCCGCGATGGCGCGGCGGACGAGCTCCGGTCCGGCAGCTGGCTGGGGCAGACCGTGCAGTGGGTGCTCCAGCAGTACTCGACGCAGGTGAACGCCGAGTACCTCAGGAAGAAGTACCCCGGCGCTGGCCCGGTCAACCAGGCGGCGAAGGCCGTCTCCCTGGCGTCGAAGCACGCCGCGGTAGTCGGCGGCATGAGCGCCGCGGCCGTCACGGGGCTCGAACTTGGTGCGGTCGCGGCTGGGCCGTGGGGAGTGCTGGCGATCCCTGCCGGAGCGACGGTCGTGCTCGCGGACGTCTCGATGACCACACGCATCCAGCTGCGCACGACGTACGACCTGTCCGCGCTCTACGGGGCGCCGTTGGCCGCCGACGACGCCGAGGATTGCTACCTGATCTTCCTCGCCTCGATGGGCGCGAAGCTCGGCGAAGCCGCCGGTGAGGTCGCGATGAACGTCGGCCCGAAGGTCGTCGCGTTCAACGTTCGGAGGATGCTGCGCGCAGGACTGCGCGCCGCGCTGGTCGAAATCGTCAAGCGAATCGGTGGCACCGCGCTCGCGAAGAAGCTCACGGAACGCGTCCTCATGCGCGTCTTGGTGCCCGGAATCAGCATTCCGGTGGGCGCGGGGCTGAACTACTGGTTCGTCCGCTCGATCTGCCGCACGGCAAACCACAAGATGCGGCGCCGGGGAGCAGCGGTTCGACCGCTCGTGCGCCTGTTCCGCGAGGCCTCCGAACTGCCGCGGGAGACGGCGGTCAAGGCGTTGGTCACCGTCATGCAGTCGCCGGGTGCAGCCAAGGGCTGGGAGGAAGGCCAGCTCGACGCCCTTCGGCACACCCAGAGTGCGCTCGTCCTCAGCGACGACACGATCAGCGGCCTCGAGGACTGGTTCGACAAGAAGCCCGAGGATGTCGTCTCCACGCTGCCGCCAATGAACGCCGAGGCCGGCGGCGCCCTCGTAGAGTACCTCACGACGGCCGCGGCTCTCGCGACGCTCAACGACAGCGATGGCATCTACGCGAGCGCCATTGGTACGATCGCGCGCGGCGTCGGTGCGCCGTTCGAACCGAGCTCGATCGCCAAGATCAGGAAGAGCCTCGAGTAGGCGATGAGCGCGACGAGCACCGCGCGGAAGAAGATCCTCCTCAAGATCATCGCGACGGTACTTCTCGAAGCTCCGGGCATCTGGCTCTACTTCAAGTACGACGGGCCGCGGCATCTGGCCTTCCTGACGGTGCCGGTGAGCATCATCGTGCTGACCATGTGGGCGCCCGAGCTCGGCCACGACGGCGACAAGAAGCCGCCCGGCGAGCACGTCGAGTAGTTGAAGCGCTGCCGGAGTGACGCCCGCTCGCGCCGCGCGCATCATCGAGCGAACTGCCTCGCCGCGATCGACCTCGACAGGCGGGCGGCGACGGGGCGCGCCGGAGGTCTGAGTTGGGTCCTCTACCGACTCTTCTTGGGCGGCCCGACGATCACCTCGCTGACGCGGTCCCAGGCGATGGTTCGCTGCGCGCCTTCGGGCGTCTCGATCGTGACGAACGTCCCCGGCTCGTGCTTCAGGACGCGCCCTCGCACGATGCCGCCGTCCTTGAGGACGACCTGGTCAACCGACGAGGATGGCGCCGCCGCTCCGGACGCCGTCGCCACCGGCGTCGGCGCCGGGGCCAGCTCCGCGGCCGGCGCTGGAGCGGACGACGTGGGCGGGGACTTCCCAGGAGACGTCGAGGAGCCGACGCCGCCGTCGGGCTGCCCGAGCAGTTCGGCGATGGCAGCGGGCACCTTCGAGTCGAGCTCCTCCGCGCGCCCCGTGATCGCCCTCGGCGCAGCCTTCGCACCGCCCCGCGCGGTGCTCACGGAGACGGCGATGGTCTTCCGACCTGCTCCCAGGCTCGTGCCGCGAGCGAGCGAGACGACGGCGTCCGCCTCCAGTGCGGCACGCACCTCCTCGAGCCGTTGGGGCTCCGTGCCGCGCGCACCTTTGAGAGCCTCGTCGACCGACGCCTCGGCGATCGGTGCGAAGCCACGCTGGACCAGGACGGCCTCGATGTTGGGCCGGAGGTTCGGGCTATCGGCGGCGAGGGTCGAAGGGATCCGTAGGATCGCCTTGCGCTTGGATCTCCCGCCGCCACCCCCGGCCACCGCGGGCGGAGCCGTGCTGTCGTCGCCGTCGTCGGAGGCGGGCGCGCTCCCATCGCCGGCGAGGGCAGCGGTCAGCTTGCTCAGCGCACCCGTCGCCTTGCTGGGGAGGGCCAGGATCTTGGCCTGCGTGTCCGTGACCACCTTCACCACGTCGGCGGCGACCTGCTTGACGTTGTCCATGTCGGCCTGCGCCTTGGCCTTCGCGGCGGCATCGGCGAACGGGTTCGCGATCGTCGTCGCGGCGCTGGCGCCGACCTTGCCCGCGAGCGTCGGAATCCGCGAGACCTGGGTGGCGATCTTCTTCCCCAGAAGGGCGACGCGCTCCGGCGTCTGCTTGAGCGCCGTGACGGCCCCCTTGAGCTTGGTCAGCGCCCCGGTGATCTCGGCCTTCGCCTCGTCGCTGACGTTCGACTTGACCTTCAGCTTCACGGCGCCGCCCTGGAGCGCCGCCTTCACCATCGACGCCAGCGCCGCGGCGTTGACGTCGTGCCGCTTCGGGATGCTCGTGATCTGGTCGATCACGGCATCTACGTCGTCGATGGGCTTCGTCAGCTTGGCGACCTCGGCCCGAAGGTCCTTCGGAATCGCCTGCAGCTCCTCCATCGGGCTCTGCTGCGGGGCGTCGCTCGCGACCGAGTCGGGCGACTTGGCCTCCTCATTCTCATCCGTGGCGGCGCAGCCTGAGGACAGAAGCGCGACGCCGAGCAGTGTGCCGAAAGCGAATCGAACGCGCCGCATCGTCTTCCCCCTGAGCGAAAGCGCCTCCGGTGCCGCCCGCGCGACGCACGTACGCCAGCCGCCAGCACTAGAAGAGCAGGCAACTCTGTAGGGTCGCGCTCCTGCAGGGCAAGGTGGATCGCGCCAACGTGGACCCGCTCGGCGATGTTGTGGCCTGGGGGCCGTTCTTCGAAACGCGGAACCGAGAGCCCGTCGAAGACCCTTGCCTCGAGATGCCGCCGGTCGCGGGTTGCCCCGTCGGGTCGGGCGCCCGCCGCGGAGGACACCTTCCCCACCGGCCAGCCTCTGGCAGAGCAGCATCGGTGCTGGGCGGGGGCAGCCCGGGCCTCGAAGAATCCGGAATCCGGACTCTTCGCGCCGGAGCACCGCGAGGCGTCAAGCACCGGCGTCAGGTACCCCGCCGGTGGCGGCCATGAGCACGGTGGTGGACGTGCGGAGGTCCCCCGCGTCCTACCGCCACTTGTCCCGGTAGCTCGGTGGCTCTTCGATCGGCGTCGCCGGCGCCTCGGCCCTCTCCGCGATGAACGTGCTCTCGTCGCCGTCCTTGATCTTGAGCTTGCCCTTCAGGCGGCCGTCCTTGCCGAGCCTCACGCTACCCGTGCCGGAGACCTGGTCGTACTCCCACGCGCCGATCCACGTGAACGAGAGCCCCGTCTTGGTCGGCCGCACGTTGACGTAGGCGAGGAGCGCGATCATCCGGAGCCGATCGGCGTAGCCGGTGAACGAGATGAGTGCCGTGCCGCAGAGGTCGAGGTGACGCTGGCCCCACGTGCTCGTGTCGGTGATGCGCCACCAGCCGGCGTACTCGGGCGGGATTTCTTCGCGCGACATGCTCGTGGGAGGGTACCGAGGTGACCGACCGCGGCAACTCCGTCGGCGCCACGGCGTCCACCGGCAGGCTCTTCGAGGGCACCACGATCGAGCACGGCGCGGCCTTGCGACGCCCGAGGCTCCACGCTACCGGACGCCGGTGAGAGTCGGACGCAACGACCCCTGTCCCTGCGGGTCGGGACGCAAGTACAAGCGCTGCCACGTGGCTGAAGACGAGGCGAAGGCGCGCAGCGCGGCGCCCACCCGGTTGGTGGAGCACGCCGGCGAGGTGTTCGGGGTGAGCGGCGACGTCGACCCTGGCGTCCTCGATCTCGCGGCCGATCACTTCCGCGCGAAGCGCGAGGGGCGGGGCCCGGCCCAGCAGATGGTCGACTTCATCCAGCCCGTGCTCGACGCCACGGACGGCAGCCTCGACGCGACGAACCGCGCGATGCAGCTCGGCACGCTCTGGTGGAACCTCGCGCTCCTGCCCGAGGTGAAGCGGGCCGGCGCGCTCGAGGAGTTCCTGGCGCTGCTGCCGGCCGATGAAGCGGTCCGCGACGACCTGCGGAAGACGACGAAGCAGATGATCGTGCGGCACGAGGCGATGTTCCCCGAGCTGCACCGGCGCCACGCATAGGGTTCGCCGGAGGGCCGGGCTCGTCCGGTATCGCCGTGTGCCCCGAGAACTTGGCGTGCGAGCGGGCCTGCGTGCTGAAGTGCTGGCGCCGAGCGGGGTGGCGTCGACACGTCACCCCGCGTCCGCTCCAGTACCTACCCGATTGCATGACGGGGCCGGTGATCGTCGAGCCGAAGCCTGAAGGGCCGCACGGATCGACGCGGGTCACGAGCGTGCGGCGACGCACATCCGCTTCCAGCAACTGCGCGTTCCGGCATGCGAGACCAGCCACAACGGTGTTCGTTCACCGAAGGCGCGTCATGAGGTCGCACCGCTAGGGGTCATGCAGGTGACGGTGCGTCGCGCTTCGCGTCCTCGACCGTCATCTCCCCGTCCGCGAGGAGCAGCGCCTGCGCGTCGGCGGCGGGTAGGGCCTCCACGGCCTTGAGCTTCCGCTCGATGTTGCGAGACTTGCTCGTGGCTTCGTCGATCTTGTTGGAAGCGGCGTCGAGCTTCTTCTTCACGCCATCGAGCAGGTCGCCGAACTTCCCGAACTCCGTCTTCACGGCACCCAGGATCTTCCACACCTCGCTCGACCGTTTCTGGATCGCGAGGGTTCGGAAGCCCATCTGCAGGCTGCTCAGGATGGCCGTCAGCGTCGTCGGTCCGGCGATCACCACCCGTGATTCGTTTTGGATGCGGTCGACGAGCCCCACGCGTCGGATCACCTCGGCGTACAGGCCCTCGGTGGGCAGGAACATGATGCCGAAGTCGGTCGTCTTCGGAGGGTTGAGGTACTTCACCGCGATGTCCTTGGCGCAGCCGCGGACGCGCGACTCGAGCGCCTTGCCCGCCGCTTCGACGCCCTCGAGGTCGGCGTTCTCCTGCGCCTCGACGAGCCGCTCGTAGTCCTCCTTCGGGAACTTGGCGTCGATGGGCAGCCACACCACGTCGCTCGCCTCATCCCCGCGCCCGGGGAGCTTAATCGCGAACTCCACGACCTCGCCGCTCCCTTCCCTCGTCGAGACGTTCCGCTCGTACTGAGCGGGGCTCAAGATCTGCTCGAGGATCGCCTCGAGCTGGACCTCGCCCCAGCCGCCGCGGGTCTTCACGTTCGTCATCACGCGCTTCAAGTCGCCGACGCTGCTCGCGAGCGTCTGCATCTCGCCGAGCCCCTTGTGCACCTGCTCGAGGCGCTCCGAGACGAGCGCGAACGACTCGCCGAGGCGCTTCTCGAGGGTGCCCTGGAGCTTCTCGTCGACCGTGGCGCGCATCTGTTCGAGGCGGTTCGCGTTGTCCTCTTGCAGCTGTCGGAGCTTCTCTTCCACGGTGACACGAAGCGCCTCGAGCTTCGCCTCGTTCGACGCGGTGAGCTTGCCGAGCTGCGTGCCGAGAAGATCCATCTCCTGCTTCTGCCCATCCCGCATCGCGCTCATGGTCTGGACGACGGTGTCGTTCGCGGCCTTGAACGCGGCGTTGAGCTCTTCGCGAAGCTGGCGGGTCGACGTTGCGCTCTCATCCCGCATCTGGTCGAGCTTCTTGCCCGAGTCCTCCTGCACGAGCCGCAGCCGGTCGTCGACGACAACACGCAAGTTGTCGAGCCGCTGTTCGTTGCTCTGCGTCAACGTGAGCAGCTGGTTCTCGACTTGCCCGAGGCGTGTGCTCTGAAGCGTGGTGAGGTCGCCGATGCGCGCTGCCACGCCGTCGTGAAAATCGCCGAGCGCCTTCGACACCTGCTCGCGCGCCTTGGCCGCGGCGTCAGCGGCTTCAGCACGCATCTGATCCAGCCGCTTGCCGCCATCGTCCTGCACGGCGGCGAGTCGTTGCTCGACCGCCTCGCGCACCTGATTGAGCCGCGTGTCGTTCGACTGCGTCAGCGTCGTGAGCTGGTTGGCGAACGTCTCGAGCTGAGCCTTCTGGAGCGACGCGATATTGGTCATCGCGTTCGTGACGTTCTCACTGAACGCCTTGAAGGACAGGCTGAGCTCCTCGCGCGCGCCTCGCAGGTCGGCCGCCGTCTGCGCGCGCGCTTCGGATGCGGCGAAACTGTTGGCCTCCTGGAACGCCCGCATCTTCGCGTCGATGGTGTCGCGCATGGCGCCGAGCTTCTGGTCGGTGCCCGCCGTGAGCACGTCGAGCCGCCCGCTGAACTCCTGAAGTTGGCGCTCCTGTGCCTCGCCGAGCTTGCTCAGGCTCGCGGTGAGCGAGGCGCCCAGCGCGTTCACCCCCGCGACGACCTCCTCTCGCAGCGCCTTCCCGCTCGTCGCGGCCTCGTCGCGCCCTCGTGACGCTTCGCGGGAGGCCGTCTCCTGCGCGCCTTCGAGCTGCTTCAACACGGCTTCGCGGAGCGCCTCGAGCTTCGACTCGTTCGCCTCCGCGAGTCGAGCGACATGACCGCCCAGCTCGCCCAACTGCTGCTGCTGTCGCTTGGAGGCATCCGACGCCTGCTGCGCGAGTGTGTCCCCGAGCCCCTTCACAGCTCCCGCGAGCTCCTCACGGAGTTCGCGGGAAGCGCGAAGCGACTCGTCGCGGTTGCGCGCGACCTCGTCGCGGACCGCGCGCTCGGTGCGGTCGAGCGCCTGTGCGACATGCGCGTTCAACGCACCCTCCAACGAGCTGAGGTCGACCTCGACCCTGCGTCGGGCCCCGAAGACTTGGAGGACCAACGCCGCGACCGCAACCAGAAGCACCGCGCCGAGCAGGAGCTCGATCATCATGTCGGCCTCTTGCTACACGGGCAGTGCGGCGGCAATGCGGCGCGCGGAGACGATGTAGGCGGGTAGTCGACTACCGCGCGGGTTCAGGTGTGGCGACAGTCTCGGCTCCCATCGCGCTCCCCGCGACTCCTCGAACCGCCGCCGATGCCGTCGTGGCTGCACTCCATCGTTCTCGGCGAAGGCCCGTCGCTCGCCGTTGCGCAACAAAGGCGGCAGGACGATGCTCGCCCGAACGAGGATGACGCCGAACGATACGGACCCCAGCGCAGAGCCCTCCGCGAAGAGACGCGTCGTCGGGGACGGCGATGACGGCGTGGCCGACCCCTTGGTCGACCTCGAGGTCGCGCGGCCCCCCGCTTCGAGGCGGCTCGGCGAGCTCCTGGTTCTCGAGGAGGTCGACTTCATTCTCCTTCACTACGAGTGGAGCGGCATGAACGAGCACTCGCCGATCGCCGCCGTGTACGACCTGCGCCGCGACGCACGCGGCGGGTTCTCAGGCCGAGGCCAGCTTTCGACGCGGCTCACAGCGCCGCGCGACCTCGACGTCGCCCTTACGCCACGCGCGACGAAGGCCTTCTTGAGGAAGCTCGCGCGCGTGCCGCTACGGAACGGCCCGTACGAGCCGCTGGTCGAGCACACCGACGACTTCCCGCACATCGAGTTCCTCCTCCACGTGCCAAGCGTCGGGGGCGCCTGCTGGCCTGGCGGTGCGTGCACGGTCCAGGTCTTCACCACGTCGCAGGGGGAGTTCCACGCGCCCTGGGCCGTGTCGGTCGGCGGCAGGATCTACCAATCGAGCGGCGACGACATCGGGCGCGCGGTCAGGGGGCTCGACCGCCCGCTGCAAAGGCGCGAGCTCAACCGGATGATCAAGCAGTACGACGACGGGGCGCGCACCGAGCCGTAGCCCATCGCGCATCAGGTCGTGCGTCGCGTCGAGGTCGACACGTCACTCCTCGCGCACGAACAGCGAAAGCCACGCCGTCTTCTTCTCCTCCTCCTCGAGGTTGGCCTTGAACGCCGTGGGGCGGAGGAAGACCTCGCGGAAGCCGTCGGCGAAGCTCGCACGCAGCTCGTCGGCCGAGTAGCCGCGCGGCCCGCGGCTGGTGGTGTTCGTGGCGAAGCCGAGCATCAGGTGCCGCCCTTCGGGACGAAGCACGCGGCGCACCTCGTCGACGTAGCGCCGGCGCTCCTCCTCGTCGATCACGTGGAACAGCCCGCAGTCGAGCACCGTGTCGAACGTGCGTCCGAGCGAGACGAGATCGAGCGCGTCGCCGATCACGAAGGTGGCGGAGAGCCCCCGCTCGTCGCGCTTCTTCTCGGCGGCGGCGATGGCGGTGGGGGTGGAGTCGACGCCCCACACGGCAAGCCCTCTACGGGCGAGCTCGAGCGCGTTCTCACCCGTGCCGCAGCCGACGTCGAGCACGGAGCCGGTGAGGCCGAGCTCATCGAACGCGGCAACGAGGTCCGGCTGGGGGCACCCGATGTCCCACGGCGGTGGCGGGCCGTCGTACATGGCGAGGAAGCGTTCACGGGTGGCCATGCTGTCGAGCGTAGCTCCGCGCGGTTGAACCCGCTCTTGGTCGACAACCTTCTGGCGCCGTGGGCGCGCGCCACGGCCGTCATGGGCGTGGCGCCCCGTCAGGTCCGCTCGACCTCGAGACCGGCGAACGCCTCGATGTACTTCTCCTGCCCCCGGGTCTCGACCGCACCCGGGCGCGCGCGGCGCACGATGTCGATGGCCATCGCGGGCGACTGTCCCAGGGCGACCAGGCAGGCGGCTGCCAAGAGCCCGGTGCGCCCGAGCCCCCCGCGGCAGTGGATGATGACGGTCTTGCCGTCGCGGACCGCGGTGAGGACGTCGTCCACGAGCGCGGTGAACGCGGGCATCGAGGTGGGCGTGCCTGCGTCGACGATCGGCAGCCGCAGCACGGTGATGCCGATGGCCTTGGCCTGCTCGAGGAGGTCGGGGATCGCGAGCAGCTCGAGCTCGTGGTCCTCGATGAGCGAGACGAGGATGTCGGTGTTGTAGACGTCGCGGAGCCGCCGGAGATCCATCTCGACATCCCGCTCCCACACGCACTCGATGCCCGCGCTCCTCTTCCCCGGCGCGAACGTCATGCCGATGCGGCCCGGCAAGCTCAACACCTCGGCCGGGATGAAGTCGACGCGGATCGGGTGGGTCGTGGAGGTCCTGGTCTTCATCGCGTTCCCCTCGTCATCGTCGCCTGCGTGGCCGCACGTCGTTCTGCTGGAAGCCGCCGACGCGCATGTCGAACGACGCGGCGAGGAGCACGGCCGACTCGATCGAGACCCGCACGTCCTTCACCCGGTTCTTCGCGGGGTCGATGAGCACGCCGAGCGCGCGGGTGAAGTCGGCCTTGCGCAGCACGCAGCTCGTGAACGTCGTGCCCGTGAGGTCGCTCCCGTCGAAGTCCGACTCGGACAGGTCGACCTCGACGAACGAGGCCTCCGTGATGTTCGAGCGGAAGAACGCGGTGTTCGTCAGGTCGATCTTCGAGAAGATGGCGTACCGCAAGTCGCACGACTCGAACGCGACGCGGGGCGCGGTACCGAGGCCGGTCCAGTCGACGCCGAGGAGCTTGCACTCGTTGAAGCGCACGTCGCGGGTCACCATGCCGCGGGGCACGGCGCCGGAGAGGTCGCAGCCCTCGAACGTGCAGTCCTCGAGCACCGCGCCCATCCACCGGCTCTCGGAGAGCTTCATGTTCCTGAACGTGCAGCCCTCGAACTCCTTGTGCGACAGGTCGATCGCGTGCGCGTCGAAGCCGGCGAAGGTCTCGCCGTCGAAGGAGTCGGTGGTCATGAGCTGCTCGAGCGGCGTCACGACCGGATCCTCTCCGCGGGCGACTTGCTCGCCGCCTCGACCACGAACGCCTTCTTCACGATGCGCACGACGCGAAGCTCGTCGAAGCCCTCGTCGTAGCGAGGTCGCGTCATCTTCGCCTCGATGATCCGGATGGCGATGTCGGGGACGCACGCACGTCCGGCCCGCTTGGCGTTCCGGCGGAGCGCCTCCGCGATGTCCGTGCCGAAGTAGTAGCCGACGATGCGGGCGCCGCTGCGCACGGCGATCTCGATGATCGCCGCCCGGTCCTCGACCGTGGGGTTCGTGTTGTCGACGACCACGCAGCGGCCGGTGCCGAGGGCCTCCTCGATGAGGCGGGTTTGCTTGCCCGCCCGATCGCGCGAACTCTTCATCAGGTCCTTGCTCACGAGCACGTGCGTCTCGGCGAAGCGCTCGCGGTAGAACGTGCTCTTCCCCGAGGCGGGGATGCCGATGAAGATCACGACCTCGAGGGCGGCGCTGGTCATGTGCCGCTCGTCGTCGCCGGGTGGATCGCGCAGAGCGCCGCGCCCACCCACGTCGGCTCGGGAACGTCGAACACGTCCGCGTAGCTCACGAGCTCGAGATCGAGCACGTCGGCGTGCAGCGGTTCTCCCTGGGGCGCCAGCAGAGCGGCGAGCACAGGACCGACGTCGCGGAAGTCGGATGGGTGCAGATCGATCATAACGGTAATGTTTACCGTCACTTGAACTGCTTTTCGTGAAGACAAACCGGGGCCCCATGGTTAGGTATTGGGTGTCAAAGTCCATACCTACCAAAAGGCCCCGATGAGCACAGCGTACCA
>CAIVJW010000089.1 GCA_903906315.1 uncultured delta proteobacterium
CGCGTCGAGCAGGTTGAAGACGTCGACGCCGAGCTCGGCCTCGCGCAGGCGCGCGCTCGCGGTCGCGTCGAGGAGGAGCACGTCGTGGCCGAGCTCGGCGTACGGCAGCGGCCGCCGGCCGAGGAACGTGACGCCGCCGCCGACGCGCGCCGTGAGCTGGCGCGAGAAGACCTCGGTGATCGTGGGCGTGAACGCGACGTCCGAGCGCACGACGAGCTGAGGCACGTACGGCAGGAGCGCGCCCTCGACGAAGCCGCCACCCGACGCGCGGAACACGGCGCGCGTGTACGTGACGCTGGCGCTCGACACGAACCAGTCGACGGGCAGCGCCGTGAAGTCGGCCGCGAAGCCCGTGCGCGCGGTGCCGGGGACGCGCTCGTTGCGCGCCGTCGCCTGGTCGAAGACGAGATCGTCGCCGAGCAGCGTGCGGAACGCCGCGGCCGTCGCGCGCAGCCCGTCGCTCGCGTAGCGCAGGCCCGCCTCGAACGACGTGACCTCGGTGAACGGCGTCGTCTGCCCGTCGGCGAGGCTCCGCGCCTGGGGCGAGCGGAAGCCCTGGCCGAAGCTGCCGACCGCCGCGAGGCCGCGCGCGACGTTCACCTCGACCGTCGCCTTCGGGCCGACGTGCGCCCCCTGGGCCGCTCGGACCTCGCCCTTCGCGGCCGCGGCCGAGTCCTCGACCGAGTAGAAGAGGCCGTCGATGCGCGCGCCGCCGCGCACGACGACGCGCTGGATCGGCCGCAGCGTGAGGTCGAGGTAGCCGGCCACGTCGGACGCGCGCACCCTCGCGTCGACCTCGTCCTTCGTGACGTGCCCATCGAGCACCGAGAGGCGCCGCTGCGACTGCGTGATCCAGTCGGTGCGCGCGTACACGCCCGCCTCGATCCCGTCGCGCTTGCCGAAGAGCGGCAGCGGCATGCGGTAGCGCGCGTTCATGCCGAACGTGACGGCGTCGTTCCGCTGCGAGACGGTGTCGCCGTTCACCGGGTCCTGCAGGAAGCCGGTGTAGTCGGAGCGCAGGCCCAGCGATCGCAGCACGAAGAACGGTGCGACGGACCAGCGCCCGCCCCCGCCCGCCTCGGAGAGCTCGACCACGACCTGCGTGCGCGCCGAATGGCCGCCTTGCTTCGGGTCATGGGTCGCGAAGCGGTCCACCGCGCCGCTCTCGACGTCCGCGAGCCGCAGCACCCCGGCCGAGTCGAAGCGGCCAGCGTACGACGAGACCATCAGCCGCGTGCGGAGCGCGCCGAAATCGTGGGTCGCCTGCGCGACGCCGGAGACGCGCCGCGCGGCGCGCGAGGGGCCGAAGCCGTCGGTCGCGTAGACCTCGAAGGCGGCGAACGTGTCGTCTGGCGCGTCCTTCGGGCGGTAGGCCATGAAGGTGCGACGCGACGCGAACTGCCCGACGGTCGCCTTGGCCGTGACGCCGGGCTCGGCGAGCCCGAGGTCGAGGTGCATCGAGCCGGCGACGGCGAAGTCGCCCTGCCGCGGATCGTAGGTGCCGGGCTCGACGCGCACGGCCTTCACGATCTCCGGCATCAGGAAGTGCAGATCCGCGTAGCCCTGGCCGTGGAGGTTCGAGACGTCGTTGACGGGCGCGCCGCCGGCCCAGATCTCGAGATCCTGGCCGTGCAGAGCGTCGAAGCCGCGATAGAAGATCTGGTAGGCCTTGCCCTCGCCGCTGTGCTGCGTGAGATGCACGCCGGGCGCGACGGCGAGGAGATCGCCGGCGGTGCGGTGCGGCGCCGCCGTCAAGACCGGCTGCTCGAGGACGACCTCGGAGGCGCTGCGCGGCGGCGGGCGATCGGCCGCGACGTCGACGACGAGGGGCGCGGCGGGAGCCGAATCGTCCGCGAGCGCGCCGCGAGGCACGAGGACGAACGCCAGTACGAGCGACGCGCGGGCCGGGCCCATGGTTCGAGGCGCTTCTGCGACCGAGGCCTGGCCCGGATGGCCGCCGATCGCGCGCGTACCACCAGGGACGCGCTACGGCCCGCCGAGAGGTGGGCCGCCATCGTCGCGTCGGGTGGCTGCGGGAGGAGTCGTAGCACGACTTCATAGATTCGTGCCACTCATCGACGGGCCTCACGGCGCGCCCGCGGCCGTCGCGGCAGGCGAGCCGCCGGTCGCCGGCGCGAATCGCCTCGTCGGCTCGAAGGGACCGCTCGTTCGCGGGCAGGGACGCGCGCGTGGCGTGGGAGTAGGACCGGCCCGCGATGAGGCGACGCGCTCGAACGGCGACGAGCGCCGCGCTCGCCCTCGGCGCGTGGCTCGCCACCACGACGGCGCAGGCCCAGCCGGCCCCGCCCCCCGCCACGGCTCCCTCGCCCGTCGTGGTGCTCCCCGTCCTCGACGGCGCACCGGACGTGCCCTACCCGGAGGGCGCGACCGGCGACGAGCGCGTGGTCCTGCTCCTCACGATCGGCAAGGACGGCGCCGTCACCCGCGTCGAGGCCGAGTCGGGCCACGAGCCCTTCGCGTCGACCGCGGCGGGCGTGGCGACCGGCTGGCGCTTCCGCTCGGCAACGCGCGATGGCGCGCCGTTCGCCGCCAAGATCAAGTTCCTCGTCGCGTTCGCGGAGCCGAGGCCGCCGCCCAGCGCGGAGCCGCCGCCCGCGACGAAGCCGCCCGTGCAGGCCGCACCCGCGGCGCAGGCACCGAAGGCCGGCGCCAAGCCGCCGCCCGCGCCCATCGAGGTCGTCATCCGGGAGGGCCGACCGCCGCCCTCGGTCTCGTCGCTCGCGCGCGCCGAGGTCCGCCAGCTGCCCGGCGCGTTCGGGGACCCGTTCCGCGCGATCGAGATCCTCCCCGGCGTCACGCCCATCGTCTCGGGCCTGCCCTACTTCTACGTGCGCGGCGCGCCGCCCGGGAACGTCGGCTACTTCCTCGACGGCGTCCGGGTCCCCTACCTCTTCCACGTCGCCGTCGGCCCCTCGATCGTCAACCCGGCGATGGTCGAGCGCGTCGACCTCTACTCGGGCGGCTACCCGGCGCGCTACGGCCGCTTCGCGGGCGCGATCGTCGCAGCCGAGACGACGGCGCCGCGCGACGACCTCCACGGCGAGGGCAACCTGCGCGTGTTCGACGCGGGGGCGATGGTGGAGACGGGCTTCGCCGGCGGCCGCGGCACGGCGATGCTCGGCGGCCGCTACTCGTACACGGCGGCGCTGCTCTCGCTCGTCTCCCCCGGCGTGAAGCTCGACTACCGCGACTACCAGGCGCGCGTGACGTACGACCTCACGCCGCGCGACCGCATCGGCTTCTTCGCCTTCGGCGCCTACGATCTCCTGTCGCAGGTGCAGAACGGCATCGAGTCGATCGTCTTCGGCTCGGAGTTCTACCGCTTCGATCTGCGCTACGACCACCGGCTCGACGGCGGCGGCTCGCTGCGGCTCGGGACCACGCTCGGCTTCGACCAGACCCGCGTCGGCGAGCAGCGCAACGCGCGGGACACCTCGTTCGCCACGCGCCTCGAGATCGAGAAGCCCATCGACGCGGACGTGACCGTGCGCGGCGGCGTCGACGCGCAGTTCGACGGCTACAAGGCCGACGCGACCCGATGGGCCGACCCCGACGACCCCGGCATCAAGGCGTTCGACGCGCTCTTCCCGCAGCGCACCGACGCCGCGTTCGGGGCGTGGGCCGACGTCGTGTGGCAGCTCGATCCACGCGTGCAGGTCGTCCCCGGCCTGCGCGCCGACCTCTTCCGCTCCGCGGGCTCGTCGGCAGGCGCGATCGACCCGCGGCTCGCCGTCCGCGTCGACGTCACCGAGAGGGTGCACCTCGTCCACGCGCTCGGCGTCGCGCACCAGGCGCCCTCGTTCGTGCTGCCGCTCCCCGGCATGGCGATCGGCGATCTGAAGAACGGGCTCCAGACGTCGCTGCAGGGGAGCGCGGGCGTCGAGCTCGACCTTCCCTGGGGGACGACGGCGACCGTGACCGGGTTCGAGGACGTGTTCCTGAACGTGACCGACACGCTCGGCGCGGGGACCCCGCCGCGCGACGTCGCCGAGCGCGAGCCGCGCTCGCTCGGCAACTCGTACGGCCTCGAGGTCTACGTTCGAAAGCGCCTGACGAGCAAGCTCGGCGGCTTCGTCTCGTACACGCTCTCGCGCTCGACGCGGCGCTTCGGCCGCGACCTCTTCCCGAGCGCGTTCGACCGCACGCACGTCCTCAACACGGCCCTCGCCTACGACCTCGGCCGCAACTGGCGCGCCGGCGCGCGCTTGACGCTCTACACGGGGGCGCCCACGACGACGAACAGCGACGGCACCCGCGTGGTGAACGCCGACCCGGCGCACCCGGAGCGCGACCCCGCCTTCTATCGGATCGATCTGCGCGTGGAGAAGCGGTGGAACCTCGGCAAGTCGACCTGGCTCTCGTTCGTCGTCGAGATGCTGAACGCGACGCTCCACAAAGAGACCATCCGCGGGCAGGCCGTCGGCCCGATCTCCATCCCGAGCATCGGCCTGGAAGGAGGGTTCTGATGCGGCTCGCCCTCGCGCTCTCCGCGCCCGCGCTCCTCGCCCTCGCGGCCGCCGCCGCGCCGACCGGCTGCTTGCCGGGCGACACCCGCCCGGAGCCCGCGAGCATCCTCCTCACGGTCGAGACGAGCGCCGCCTCGCGCGATGGGGTGAAGACGGCCGACGGCTGGGAGATCACGTTCGAGCGCGGGCTCGTCTCGATCGGCGACGCCGCGCTCGACGGCGACGCGTGCAACGCCTACGCGAACGCCCGCTACGAGCGCGTGTTCTCGGCTCCGACCACGGGAGCGCAGAAGCTCTCGCTCGTGTACGGCCTCGGGCAGTGCTCGCTGCGCCTCCGCCTGCGATCGCCCTCCTCCGACGCGCTGCTCGGTGAGGGAGCGAGCGCGAGGGACCTCGCCGCGCTCCGCGAGCCGGGCACGGACGCCTGGTCCGCGAAGGTCGCCGGGACGAGCGGCGGAAAGGGCGGCCCGATGAGCGGCTTCAGCGGCCAGGGCGGCGTGAACGGCACCGCCCTCCGCGTCGTCGGTCACGCGCGCAAGGGCGGGATCGAGAAGCGCTTCGCGTGGTCGTTCCGCGGCAACGTGACCCTGAAGGACTGCGGGAGCGCGGCCGAGGACGGTGGCGTCACGACGTCGCTCGACCTGCACGGAGGCGACGTGCGCGAGATCCCCGTCACGCTCGCGCCGGAGGAGCTCTTCCGGCTGAGGGAAGGCGCCGAAGGGCTCGCGTTCGAGCCGTTCGCCGCGGCCGACGCGAACGACGACGGCACGGTCACGCTCGACGAGCTCGCCGCGGTGGTGGCGCCTGCGGCCGCAGATGCGGACGCCGGTCCGGGCGAGATGAACGACGCGGGCAAGGCGAGCGGCCACGACGCGGGCGGCAAGGACGGCGGAGCTCACGACGGCGGCGGCCAGCACGCCGCGGGCGGCAAGGACGCGGGCGGCGCCAGCGCCGCGGACGCTGGCGCGTGGACGGCCGGGGCGGGAGCGACGACGCTCGGCGACCTCGTCTACCTCACGCTCGCTCCGCGCACCGTGCTGGTAAAGGGCGCCACCTGCCAGGTCGACCGGCAGCGCCGCGGCGGAGGCTGAGCGCGCGCTCTCGGCGCGGGGGCGTCAGGTCGGCGCGCCGGGGTAGCCGCTCCAGCGCCCGCTCGCGTGCAAGCGCGCGATCTCCTCGGGCGGCACGGGGCGCCCGAAGTGGTAGCCCTGCCCGCCCTCGCAGCCCTCGGCGAGGAGGAACGCCGCCTGCGCCTCCGTCTCGACGCCCTCGGCCATCGTGTTGAGCTCGAGCGCGCGGGCCATCTGGATGACGGCGCGCACGATCGCGGCGTCCTCGCGGCCGTTGCCGATCGCGCGAACGAACGACTGATCGATCTTCAGCCGATCGACGGCGAAGCGCTCGAGGTAGCCGAGGCTGGAGTAGCCCGTGCCGAAGTCGTCGATGGCGAGCTGGAGCCCGAGGGCCTTGAGCCGCGCGAGGGTCTCGGTCGTCGCCTCGACGTCGCGCGCGAGCATCGACTCGGTCAGCTCGAGCTCGAGCCCCTCCGGCGGCGCGCCCGAGTCGTGCAGCACCGACGCGACGCTCTCGACGAAGCCCTCGCGCGCGATCTGGATCGCCGAGATGTTCACCGCGACGGGCACGACGCCGAGGCCCGCGTCCTTCCAGGCGCGCGCCTGCCGACACGCCTCGCGCAGCACCCAATCGCCGATGGGCACGATGAGCCCGCACTGCTCGGCGACGGGCACGAGCTTGCCGGGCAGCACCAGGCCGTGCTCCGGGCTCTGCCAGCGGAGCAGCGCCTCGACGCCGACGAGCCGGCCCGTCGCGAGGTCGACCTGCGGCTGGTAGTGCAGGATGAGCTCGCCTCGCTCGAGCGCGCGCCGCAGCTGGCCCTCGAGCTTCACGCGCTCGAGCGCGCTCGCGTTCATCTCGGGCGTGAAGAACGAGAACATGCCACGCCCGGCCTCCTTCGCGGAGTAGAGCGCCGTGTCGGCCTTCTGGAGCAGCGTGTCGAAGTCCATGCCGTCGTCCGGGTACAGGCTGATGCCCATGCTGCAGCCGGTGTGCAGCGTCTGGCCCCCGACGTCGATCGACTCGCCCATGCACGCGAGCACCTTGCGCGCGGTGCGCTCCGCGTCCGTGGCGCCGCGCACGTCGCCGAGCAAGAGCACGAACTCGTCCCCGCCGAGGCGGCACACCGTGTCGCTGCGCCGCATGACGCCGAGCAGCCGCCGCGCGACCGCCTGGATCATGCGATCGCCGACCGGGTGGCCGAGCGAGTC
This sequence comes from uncultured delta proteobacterium, assembly GCA_903906315.1. GTDB lineage: Bacteria > Myxococcota_A > Polyangia > Polyangiales > Polyangiaceae > CAIVJW01. The sequence goes on from CAIVJW010000089.1 coordinate 6,773, forward strand.
GTTGATCGTCTTGAAGTGGTCGAGGTCGAGGAAGATGAGCGCCACCTCGGCCCCTTCGCGCGCGGCGCGCGCCGCCACCTGCTCGAACCGGTCGCGCAGGAGCACGCGGTTCGGCAGCTCCGTGAGCGCGTCGTGGTGCGCGAGGAACTCGATGCGCTCCTCTGCGCTCTTGCGCTCGCTCATGTCGGTCGAGATCCCGACGAAGTGGCGCGTCGAGCCGTCGTCGTCGCGCACCGCGCTGAGCGTCAGCCACTCGGGGTAGACGTGGCCGTCCTTCCTGCGGTTCCAGACCTCGCCCTGCCACTCGCCGTGCTCGCGCAGCACGCTCCACATGCGGTCGTAGAACGCCTTGTCGTGCCGGCCCGACTTCAGCACGCGCGGCGTCTTGCCTACGACCTCGGCGGCCTCGTAGCCCGTGATGCGCTCGAACGCCCCGTTCACCGAGAGGATGCGCGCCTCGGCGTCGGTGACGCAGATCGCGTCGGCGCTCGCCTCGAACACCGTGGCGGAGAGGCGCAGCGCGCTCTCGGCGCGGGCGCGCTCGCCCACCTCGGCCACGAGCTGCGCGTTCGCTTCGCTGAGGCTCTGCGTGCGCTCGGCGACCAGGCGCTCCACGCGCGCGGTGTGGCCGCTCGACACGAGCAGGAAGCCGACGAGCAGGATCGTCGTGCAGAGCACGCCCGCGAGGACGCCGAGCGCCGCGAGCCAGCCCGCGGACGGCTGGTAGGCCGCCGTCGGCGCGACGGAGATGCTCCAGCGCCGGCCGCCGACCGTCTGTTGCCTGGTCATCGGCGAGAGCCACGAGGCTGCGACCGACATCGGACCGCCGCCACGCGCATCGCCCGCGCGGTGGAGCAGGCGCGCCTCGCCCGCCGAGTCGAGGTCCTCGAGGCGCAGCGAGAGGGCCTCGTCATCGGCGTCCACGAGCGCCGCCTCGACGAGCGCTTCGACGGGAACTGCGGCGACCGCGACGCCTCGCAGCTCGCCGCGCGGCCCGTCGGCGAACACCGGCGAGACGAGCAGCACCCCCGAGGCACCACCCTCCGGCTCGGCCAGGAAGCGCAGCCGCCCGGTCGCCGCGAGCGTGCCCGTGTAGCGCGCGCGATCGATCGCGTCGAGCCGCTCCGCGTTCGACGCGAAGTCGAAGCCGAGCGCCTCCTGGTTGCCGCGCAGCGGCCGGGTCGCCGACGACGAGGCCCGGCGCGCCGTCGCGGGCGAAGGCCGACCGCGAGAGGTCGTGGTCCGCGGCCTGCCAGTCGCGCAGGAACACGGGGAGGTTGCCGCGATAGAACGCGACCGGGTCGCTCGCCATGAGGGCGTACTTGCCGGCGAGGAGCCCGGGGCGCGCGCGCGCGATGGGCTCGTCCGCGGCCGCGATCGCGCCGACCACGATCGCGGTGCGATCGTCGCCGCCGGCGCCGCACGCGGCGGTGGCCAGGATCAGGGGGAGCGCGGCGCGCAGCACGGGGCCGCTGGTATCGTCCGACGCGCGCGCTCGCAACGACGGGCCGGCGTCGTCACGCGTTCGACACGCGCCGCACACGGCTCCGTCGCACACGCGGCGACCTCACGCGGCGTGCAGCGCGAGCGCGCGCAGCGTGGCGCCCGCCCCGCGCGCCCGCAGTCGACGGAGCGGCGCGAGGTGCTGAGAGCTCGCGGGGACGAAGCGCCGCACGGCGGTGACGCCCGCGTCGTCCGGCGCGCGCCACGCGAGCGAAGCGAGGCTCCTCGCGAGCGCGTTCGCGAGGACGTCGGACACGGTCGGGCGCGCGACGACGACGTCGCTCGGGATGGGCCCGGCGGCGGCGAGCACGCGCGTCGCGCAGCCGAGATCGGGCGGCGTCACGCGGCCGGTCTCCGGGTCGAACGTCGCGTAGGTCGCGATCACGTCGACGGAGCCGGCGGCGAGCGCGCGCGCGGCGCCCGCGTGCGAGGCGAGGAAGCGCTCCTCGCCGAAGCCGGCGGCGAGATCGAAGCCGAGCGACGCGAGGTGCAGGCGCGGCACGACGTAGCCGGCCGCGCTCTGCTTGGCGACCCAGCCGACGCGCGCGCGCCCGAGGTCGGCGAGGCTCGCGAGGCCGCCGTCGCGGCGCGTGACGAGGGCCGCGTGGTAGGCGGTGCCGAAGCCGCGCTCGAGGGCCGCGATCGTGCGGGCCGATCGCGCGCTCTCGAGGTCGAGGGCGACGAGCGGCGGCGCCCACGCGGCGTCGCACGCGCCCCAGTCGACGGCGTCGAACAGGCTCGCGTAGGTCGGCACGCGCACGAGGTGCACGTGCGCGCCGGCCAGCGCGGCGAGATCGTCGACGAGCGCCGCGACCGCGCGCGATTCGGCACC